>JAFEDX010000211.1 GCA_018241365.1 Pseudomonadota bacterium | reverse complement strand
TGCCTGCGCTCGCGATCGGGACCGTGCTGGGGCTCGCGATGGTCGCGGCCGGCGTGTGGCTGTTCGGGATTCCGTTCACCGGTTCGTTCGGGCTGCTGGTGCTGGGTCTCGTGCTGTTCATCCTGTCGGTCGTCGGTATCGGCCTGATGATTTCCGCGGTCAGCGCCACCCAACAGCAGGCCATCCTGGGTGCCTTCGCCATCGGCGTCCCGGCCGTGCTGATGTCGGGGTTCGCGACGCCGGTGGAAAACATGCCGACCGTGTTGCAATGGCTGGCGCAGGCCATTCCGCTTACGCATTTCCTCGTCATCGTCGAAGGGAGCTTCCTCAAGGCGATGCCGCTGCGCGACCTCGTGGCGAGCCTCTGGCCGCTCGCGGCGATCGCGCTGGTGTCGCTCACGCTGGCGACGGCGTTCGTGCGGGGGCGGCTGCAATGAACCCGTGGTTTCGCACCGGCTCGCACGCCGCGCAATCCGCCGCGCTCGTCGGCGCGGGGGATTCATTTTTTCGACCGGTTCGCTCGATGGTCTGCCGCGGCGTCATGCAACGGCGCGTTGTCCTGCATCACCTCGCCTTTGAAACGCCTCGGTAAGCTCCAGGCACCCACCGCACGGGAGTTGCTCCATGCAAAATATCCAGCGCACTTTCTGGGCCTGCCTGATCGTCCTGACGCTGCTGTGGGTGGCTGCGGAACCGAGGTTCTACCAAGCGGCCACCGTGTTCGAATGGCGCCTTTACATGCGCCAGTACACCGGACTGGTCGCGATGGGCTGCATGAGCTTCGCGATGATCCTCGCGATGCGCCCGAAGTGGCCCGAAAAGTGGCTGGGCGGACTCGACAAGATGTACCGCCTGCACAAGTGGTTCGGCATCACCGCGCTGATTTTCGCGATCACCCACTGGCTGTGGATCAATGCGCCCAAGTGGGCCGTCGGCTGGGGCCTGCTCGCACGTCCGGCACGCGGGGGCGGCAGTGGGCAGGGACGCGCCGTCATCGACAACGTCGTCGAAGCCTGGTTCGGCAGCCAGCGCGGGCTTGCGGAAACCTTCGGCGAATGGACGTTCTATGCGGTCATCGTGCTGATCGTGCTGGCGTTGATCAAGACTTTCCCCTACCACTGGTTCTACAAGACCCACCGGCTGCTGGCGCTTGGTTATCTCGTGCTGGTGTTTCACGCGGCGGTCCTGATGGAGTTTGCCTACTGGAGCCAACCCGTTGGCTGGCTCACCGCCGCCCTGCTGATCGCCGGCACCATCGCCGCGGTCCTGGTGCTGTTTCGGCGCGTCGGCGCGCGGCGCAAAGCGATCGCCACGATCACCGCGCTGCGTTATTTCGAGGGCATCGACGTGCTGTCGATCGCCGCCGACGTGCCCGACTGGCCGGGCCACAAGCCGGGGCAGTTCGCGTTCGGGATGTCCGACCCGAGCGAGGGTCCGCATCCGTACACCATCGCCTCTGCGTGGAACCCGGAGCGGCCCGAGCTCAAGGGGGTCGTCAAGGCGCTGGGCGACCATACCCGCCGCCTGCGCGAGCGGCTCAAGGTCGGGCAGCAGGTGCCGATCGAAGGCCCCTATGGCACTTTCACCTTCGACGACGATTGCCCGCACCAGATCTGGGTGGGCGCGGGGGTCGGAATCACTCCGTTCATCAGCCGCCTCGACCACATGGCCCTGCAGTCCCGGCAGGGGCGCCACGACTGGCCCGAGGGCCAGCGGATCGAACTGTTCCACAGCACGGCCGACGTCGATGACGCCGCGCTTGCGAAGCTCGCCGCGTACGCGAATCTGGCGGCCGATGTGCATCTGCACGTACTGATCGACGCGCGTGACGGCTTGCTGACCGGCGAACGTATCCGTCGTGAAGTGCCCGGGTGGCGCGAAGCGAGCATCTGGTTCTGCGGCCCGGCCGGTTTCGGAGACGCGCTGCGGCGCGATTTTGCCAGGCACGGTTTCCCGGTGAAGCAGCGTTTTCACCAGGAACTGTTCGAGTTGCGCTGAGCGAGCGCCAACACGCTCACTGCCTGATTCAAGGAGTCCTGCCATGCCATCGTTGAGTCATACACAGGCAACCGCCCCGGGCTTGGCGTTGCCGCGGCAATCGAGACTGTTGGCGGCGCTGCTTGCCAGCACTTTCCTGGCCGCGTGTGCGGTGGGCCCCCAATACCGCGGGCCGCCGCCGGTCGATACAGGCAACGGTTGGAGCCAATCCTCCGTCGATGCAACCGCACCCGCTGACCTTGCGCGTTGGTGGACGACGCTGGGCGATCCCGTGCTCGATGGCCTCGTCGACAAGGCCTTGGCTGAAAATCTCGACCTGCGCCAGGCCGCCGCGCGCATCGACGAAGCCCGCGCGCTGCGCGATCGCACCGCCGGTGGCCGCGCACCGGTCGTCGATGCAAATGCGAGCGTGAACCGCCGCCGCCAAAGCGAGAACGGCCCCCTGCCCATTGGCCAGATTCCGGGGCTCCAGGCGACGCAAACCATCCACGACGCCGGCTTCGACGCGGCGTGGGAGATAGACCTCTTCGGTGCCAAGCGACGCGCCTTGGAAGCCGCCGATGCGCGTCTGCAGGCAACCGAAGCCGATGCGCAAGGTGTGCGCATGCGCGTCGTCGCGGAGGTCGCGCGCAGCTGGTTCGATGCGGTGGGCGCGGGGCGCGAACTGCGCGTGCAGCAGGCGACCGTCGCCACTCTGCAACAAACGCTCGATCTTGCGCGCAGGCGTGCCGCGGCAGGCGACGTGTCTTCGGCAGACGTGGATGCGGCCTATGCGCAATGGGCCTCGGCCGACGCTGCGCTGCCGGGCATCCAGGCGCGTCGGCGCGCCGCCGTGCTGGGCCTCGCCGTGTTGCTGGCGGAACCGCCCGAGCGCGAACTGGAGTTGCTGGACACCGAGCCCAAAGCCATCACGTTGCAGGCGCCGCCGGTGGGTCAACGTGCCGATCTGCTGCGCCGCCGTCCGGATGTACAGGCGGCGGAACGGCGGCTCGCGGCCAGCACTGCGGATATCGGTGTCGCCACGGCCGACCTGTTTCCCAAGCTGTCAATCAGCGCCGGCGGCGGTTTCCAGGCGCTCGGCACGGGCGACTGGTTCGACGCTTCCAGCCGGACGTTTTCGATCCTGCCGCTGATTTCCTGGCGGTTGTTCGACGGCGGCCGTGTGCGCGCCGAGATCCGCGCCCGGGACGCGCAAAGCAGGCAAGCCGCGCTGGCCTATGAACAGGCCGTGCTGGCTGCCCTGGGCGATGCCGAACGCGCGCTCGGCGACTACCACGCCGACATGGACACCCTGCAACGTCGCGACGCGGCGCTGGCCGCTTCGCGGCGCAACTACGGCCACGCGGAAGCGCGCTACGCGGCTGGCGACATTTCGTTGTTCGAACTGCTCGCGAATGCACGCCTGCTGCACGATGCCGAGATGGCTGCCGCGCGCGCGCATGCGACGGCCGCGGTGCAACTGGTCGCGCTGTACAAGGCACTGGGCGGTGGCTGGGACGTGTCCGCCACGGCAATGCCGGCTGCGGGATCGGCCAATCACCCGGTCACCTCGACCACCCAAGCCGCCGATCCCGATGTCTTCGCGCCGAAACTGGTGCACCCCATCACCTCCATCAACTGAAGGAGACGTCATGCAGGTCAATGTCGGCAACCTCGAACGCTTCGCGCGAATCGTCGTCGGTCTCGTGCTGCTGAGCCTGCCGTTCTGGCTCGCGACACCGTGGCGCTGGCTGGGCCTGATCGGGCTGATGCCGCTGTTCACGGGCCTTGCCGGCCGTTGCCCTGCCTACCGGCTGCTTGGACGCAATACTTGCCGGCTCCGCGAACCGGAGTAAGTCGCCCGTGAAATTGCGTTTCCTTGGCGCGGCGCGCGAGGTCACCGGTTCATGTTTTCTTGTTGAAGCCGGGGCAGTGCGCTTTCTCGTCGATTGCGGCATGGTGCAGGGCGGACGCGAGGCGCCGGCGCGCAACCGCAGGCCGTTCGCGTTCGATCCGGCGGGCATCGACTTCGTGTTGCTGACCCACGCCCACATCGACCACAGCGGCCTGTTGCCCAAACTCACGCGTGCGGGCTTCACCGGCCCGATTTACGCCACCACGGCGACGCTGGATCTGCTGGGCGTGATGTTGCCCGACAGCGCCCACATCCAGGAAAGCGATGCAAGGCGCGATGCGAAGCGGCCGCGCAGAAGCGGCGCAATGCCTCCGTTGTACACCCAGCAGGATGTTCGCAAGTGTCTTGGTCAGGTACGGGATGTCGCCTATGACGCGGAGTTTGTTCCGCATCCCAATGTACGCTGTCGCTTCCGTGACGCCGGGCATATCCTGGGTTCGGCGATCATCGAAATCTGGATCGGCGACGGCGGCCGCACGGCAAAGTTGGTGTTCACCGGCGACCTTGGCCAGCCCGGGCGCCCAATACTGCGCGACCCGACGCTCATCGACGAGGCCGACATCCTGGTGATGGAGTCGACCTATGGTGATCGCAGACACCGGGATTTCGCTGCGACCGAGGACGAGATGATCGCCATCGTCGAGCAGACCCTGTTCGAACGCGGCGGCAACGTCATCGTGCCGGCGTTCGCGGTCGGCCGTACCCAGGAGGTGCTGTATCACCTGCATCGCCTGACCCGTGAGGGGCGCCTGCGGCAACCGAATATCTTCGTCGATTCACCGATGGCGACGGAAGCTACCCGCATTACCCGCGAACATGCCGAGTTGTTTGACGAGCAGGCGCGGGGCCTCGCCGATTGGCATGCCGCCAGCAAGCACTTGCCGTACGTCCACTTCACTGCCAGCGTCGAAGAATCGATGGCGCTGAACCGGATCCGTTCAGGGGCCATCATCATTTCCGCGAGCGGCATGTGCGATGCGGGGCGTGTCCGGCACCATCTGCGCCACAACCTGCCGCGGCGCGAATGCAGCGTATTGATCACGGGGTTCCAGGCACGGGGGACGCTCGGCCGGCGCCTGGTGGATGGTGCGAAGCGGGTGCGCCTCTTCGGTGAGGACGTTCCGGTGCGTGCAGCCGTGCACACCGTCGGCGGACTTTCGGCGCATGCCGACCAGGCTGCACTGCTGGATTGGGCCGGTGCTTTTCGCAAGCCGCCCGCGCAAACCTTCGTGGTGCACGGAGAATTGCCCGCGGCGTTGGCGCTGGCGGGCGCCCTGCGCCGGAAGCTCGGCTGGCAGGTGGCCGTTCCCCGGATCGGCCAGGCGCAGACCTGGCCCGGCGCTTCGACGCAGCCGCGATGAAACCAACGCCGGAACTTGCCGAACGCCTGCAGGCCATCCTTGCCTTGCCCGGTTATCGGCTTGCGTACGAGGGCGCCGAATCGCTGACGCAAGACGATCTGCGGCCGCAGCTCGTCCCACGCAGGGTCGTGCAGGCGCGCTGTCGCGGGCGGTTGATCGCGGCGCGTTTCCGGCGGCCGGAAACACGCGGCTTCACTGTCGTCACCGCAGAGCGCTGCCGCGATGGCCGCGTGCCCGGGAACGGTTTGCCGTGAGCGATGCCCGCCATGGGGTGAACCGCTTTGCGAGCCGACGCCGCGCGTGGTTCGTGGCGTTCCTGTTGCTGGCGGGTGCGGTCTTCGGCAGACCTGCGGTCGCTCAAGCCACATCACCTGCATCGTCGCTCGAACCGGAGGGTTCATGCATACCGGAACAGGCATTGCGCTGGCGCGGAGGCACCGTGCGCCTGGAAAACGATTTGTTTGTCGGGACCGATCGCAACTACAGCAACGGGGTAGCGCTCGCGCTGGTATCCCGCGACATCCAAAGCCGGTTACGCCCCGATTGCCTGCCCGGCGCCATCGGCCTCTACGCCCGCTTTCTCGGCTGGGCCGATCCGGGCTTCTGGCGCCGTGCCGGCGCCGAACCCGCCGCACAGAACGTCGTGATGCGCGTGGGCCAGGCGATGTACACGCCCGAAGACCACACGCGCACCGACCTCGTCCGCGACGATCGCCCGTATGCCGGACTCTTGTACCTGGGGCTGGCGTGGAATCGTCGCGTGCATCCGCCGGACGCCGGTTATGAGATGCTGGACAGCCGCGAGTTGACCCTGGGCGTGATCGGCCCATGGTCGCTGGCGCATCAATCCCAGGACGTGGTGCACAAGCTTCGCGGCTTTGAACGCTTCCAGGGTTGGGACAACCAGCTGCACAACGAACCCGCGTTCCAGCTTGCCATGGAGCGCAAATTCAAGCCCTGGACGGATGGCGGAGCGATTCACCCGGGCTGGGGGAGTGATGTGATCGGCAGCTACGCGCTACGCCTCGGCAACATCGAGACGGCCGCCAGTGCAGGGCTGGAGTTGCGTGCCGGCTGGAACATCCCGAATGACTTCGGCAGCTATCCGATCCGGCCGGGTGCAGAAAACCGGCCTCCTTCCAGTGCGGTCGGTCTGCGCCACGAACAACCGCACGTTGCCGGCGCTCCCCGACCCGGCATGCACGTGTTCGCGAACCTTGAAGCCAAAGCCGTGGCGTGGGATTTCTCACTCGACGGCAATCTGTTCCGTACCAGCCATCACGTCACCCGGCGTCCCTGGGTCGCGCAGGCAGCGGTCGGCGTGAGCAGCCAGTGGCTCGTCGCCGGGCATGGCCTGCGGCTGGCGCTGATGCGCGTCTGGCGCACCCGCGAGTTCGACGAACAGGTCGGCAACCACGCCTTCGGCTCGATCGCGTTGAGCATGGAATTTTGATCCGTGCTCCAGCAGGGCATTCCCGATTCGCACCGCTGCATCCCGTTACCGAGGAGAATCCGATGAACGTTTTCAAGTGCCCCGCGACGATTGCAGCGATCCTGGTCGTCGTGTTGATCGTCACCACCGCGAGTTTCCGTGTTCGCGCCGCCGAGCCCGCGAAACCGATGGCCCTGCAGGGCGTGATGCAACAGCTCGATCGTGACATGCAGGCCATCACCGGCGCGATCGCGACGGAAGACTGGGCTTCCGTGGTCCGGATCGCGCCGACGATCGCCCGCCACCCCGAACCGCCCTTGGCGGAAAAGGTGCGCATACTCGCCTGGCTGGGTTCGGACGCAGGAAAGTTTCGTGGATTCGACGGTCAGGTCCACGATGCGGCCGTGAATATGGGCGAGGCGGCACAGCGGGGTGATGGCCAGACAGTCATCGCTGCATTCGCCGACGTGCAGCTGCGTTGCCTGGCGTGTCACCAGGACTTTCGCAAGCCGTTTGCGGAACACTTCCATCCTTGACGCTGGTTCGGTTTTTCGACACCCACCGAAAGCACAGGTACGGGTGCCTCGTCAGGCGCGCAGCGACACTGTTCGGACATCCCGCAAGCCTGAACCCGCAAGGCGGCTGAGCGGTTGATGCCACTCGCATCAAAGTGCAAGCCGGTGGATGACCTGGCTTGGATCATCCGGATCCAGCTCACGGGCAAAGCCGAGGTCGCGGGCCAGTTCGTGCATGCGCGAATTGCCGGCGGCGTCGATCGAGAACATCGATTCGATCCCGCGCTGTTTGGCAATGTCGATGAGGTGGCGCATCAGCAACGTTCCGAGTCCCTTGCCTTGCCATTCGTCGCTCACGGTGACGGCGCACTCGCATGACTTCCCGTCCGGTGCAAGGCTGTAGCGACTGACACCGATCTCGCGCGGCTTCCCGCCTTCCTGCACCAGTGCCACGAATGCCATCTTGTGCTGGTAGTCGAGATCCGTCAGGTCGCGAATCATGGTATCGCTTGGTTCGCCGACGCCGCCCAGGAATCGCAGCCGGCGTGATTCCGGGCTCAACCGTTTGATGAAGTCGCGTTCGAGCGCCGCATCCGCCTTGTGCAACGTGCGAATGGTCACCCGGTTGCCGTCCCGCAACGTTTCCGTCCATTCCGATGCACTGGCCGGGGTTCCAAGGGCGGCGACTTGCGTGGGTGCCCTGGATGTTCCGTTGGAATGACGCGCGGCGACGCCGGATGGAATATTCCTGGACGCGATCATGACGGGGTACCTCTCTGGCGGATGCAGCGAAAGCATCGGTCGCACGGCGGGCGCCATGGTGACAAGGATCAACTGGAGCGCATTCGGTTCCGTGGATCCCGGCTTGGCGCGGCGTGTCCCGTGCGAACGAGGCAGCTGCGTGGCGTCGTCGTCCGCGCGCCGGGTGCGCGTGCCGTCGCGCCACCCTCGTCCGTCGGAATCCGATAGCGCGTCGGGGAAATGCGGTCCCGACCACCTCCGGCATGGGCGCGGATCAGGTGTCGTTTTCCAGCGGGTCGTCCGCTTCGTAGTCGTCATCCAGGTCGAAGTCGAGGCCCGGTTCCGGGACAAGCGCCACGGTTTCCGTGACCACCACGTAGACGTCGTCGGCCGGGGTGGTGCGCGCGCGCGCAGGGAGCGCGCCTTTGCGCGGTTTCGCCGCAGCGTGCGTGGTCCGTTTTTTGGCGGCCGCAGGTTTCTTCGCGGGGCCATGGCGCCCGTATTTGGCGGTGGAGGTTCTGGCTGTCTTGGACATTGGGGTCTCCGTGATTCGCGACTCTTGCAACGGCGAAACTAGGCATTTGGAGTTTCAGGGAATTGACGCAGATCAAGGTAGGCGCGAATTCCGCTTCACGCGTTCCATGGACGGCGCGATTCCATTCATGGCGTGACGACGACCTTCAGCGCGCCGGTGTTGGCTGCGCGTGCGAATGTTGCATACGCCTCCACGATCCGGTCGAGCGGGAATCGATGCGTGATCAGCTTTGCGGGGTCGAGCTTGCCTGATTGCACCGTCTTCAAGAGCATGGGTGTCGTCACGGTGTCGACGAGGCGGGTGGTGATCGCGATGTTGCGATCCCAAAGCCGTTCCAGATGGAGGTCCGCCTTGGTGCCATGGACGCCGATATTCGCGATCACTCCGCCCGGTGCCACGATGTCCTGGCACGTCGCGAAGGATGCAGGCATACCCACCGCCTCGATCGCCGTGTCTACGCCACGCCCACTCGTGAGTTGCAGGACCGCCTTGACGGCGTCGTCCCCCGTTGCGTTCACCAGCGCGGTGGCACCGAAACGCCTGGCGACCTCGAGGCGGTTCGAATCGGAGTCGAGCATGATGACTTGGGCCGGTGCGTAGAACTGCGCGGTCAACAGGGCGGCCAGGCCAATCGGTCCCGATCCGACGATCGCGACACTGGCACCGGGTTGGACCTTGCCGTTCAGCACGCCACACTCAAGACCCGTCGGCAGGATGTCGCTCAACATCACCTGTGCTTCCTCGTCGGCGCCTGCGGGAATCGGATAGAGGCTCGTGTCGGCGTGTGGAATCCGCACATACTCTGCCTGGGTGCCATCGATCCGGTTGCCGAGAATCCAGCCGCCGGTCGTGCAATGCGAATACATGCCGCGACGACAGTATTCACATCGTCCACAGGCGGTGATGCAGGAAATCAGCACGTGATCGCCACGGCGGAACGCGGTGACGCCGGCGCCCACCTTGTCCACGACGCCGACGCCTTCGTGCCCAAGGATGCGGCCGGGTTCGCAGGTCGGCACGTCACCCTTGAGGATGTGGAGATCGGTGCCGCAGATGGTCGTGCGACTGACCTTGACGATGGCGTCGCCTGGCGCCTCGAGCTCGGGGATGGGCCGATCTTCCAGGCGCTTCTGGCCGGGACCATTGAAAACGAGTGCTTGCATGTTCCACCTCGATGGCAAGATTCGCAGGGTGGGCAAGGGTCGGATGCGCCTGCGGCCCTCGCGGGTCAAATGACCGAATACCGGTGTGGCGTCCGCGCATCGCCGGAAGGGAGGGCGCGGTACGCGCGCGACCCGGTGTGCCGGCGTTCGCCCGCAATTGCCACCAAGCTATGCGGTGCGGTCATGGCCATGTTGACCCCGGTCAAGCAAGCATGCTGGCGGGTCGCCAGTACACCCTGACACGCGCGCACCAGCCGTTGCGCCTCGCTGTCCCCCGCGCGTGTCGACAACACGGATGGATCGCCCCGCACGGGTTCGCCGAGCCCATCCAGTGCAACCGGTTTTAGGGCCCTTTGCCGTTGGCACTCGTCGGGATTGCGCGTTGCCGTTACACAGCGTTACACGGTGTTGCGCGCCAGACATTGCGCCGTGACAGCAGCGTCCTACCTTGCGAGATGCACCTCTCACAACCGGGAGCATCGCCATGGATTCCATCGTCGTATCGCCGCCCGTCGCGTCTCGGCATTCGCAGCCGGCGTTGGACGTGCCACCCGAAGTCACGATCGGGCAATTGCAGCGGCACGTGCTGGTCGCGCGCAGGAAAGTCCGGGCCGGCCAGTACCTCTATCGGAGCGGCCAACCGTTCCATGCGCTATACCTCGTGCATGCGGGCTTCCTCAAGACCTGCGAGCTTTCGGACGACGGCCGCGAGCAGGTGACGGGCTTCCGGATGCGCGGCGACCTGCTGGGCGTCGAATCCATCGGGCTTGCCCACCACACTTGCGATGCCGTCGCCCTGGAGGATTCCGAGATCTGGGAGCTACCGTATCCGCCGGTATTGGCTGCCCTCCGGCACATCCCGGAATTGCAGGAACGCCTGACCGCGGCGCTGGCGGAGGAAATCCGCCGCGACCGTTCCTGGATGTTGACGATCGGAACGCTGCCGGCCGAACAGCGTGTGGCAGCCTTCCTGCTCGACATCGCGGGCCGCCATGCGCGGCTTGGCTTCAGCGCACGTCACTTCATCCTGCGCATGGGACGCGCCGACATCGCGAGTTTCCTTGCGCTCAAGCATGAGACCGTTAGCCGCGCGTTGTCGCACCTCGAACGGATTGCCTACATATCGGTATTGCGCCGCGAGGTGAAGTTGTTGGATGTCCCCAAGCTCCGCGAGCTCGCCGGCATGCCGTGCACGGTGCAGTGACGACGGTGCTTCAGCCCGTATCGAGTACGCGCCTGATCGTGCCGGGCAGCTGCTCGCGGCGGTAGCGTGTTCGCGGCTGGCGCGCTGTGGGTGGCGTGGGATTTCGTGCACAAGTTGAGTGTCTGGCGCGGGTCGGTGGCTGCGACACCGTCGCAAGGTGGTCCCGCGTGTCGTGTGTCCACTTTTTCGGAGCGGAGTTGAGGTGTATCACCAAGTGACTCCAGCGTCGGTTCGACACTGGCCTCGATGCCGGCAGGGGTACACCATGAAAAGCGACCATGAGTTGCAGCAGGACGTATCCGCCGAACT
Source organism: Pseudomonadota bacterium (assembly GCA_018241365.1). Classification (GTDB taxonomy): domain Bacteria; phylum Pseudomonadota; class Gammaproteobacteria; order Xanthomonadales; family Rhodanobacteraceae; genus 66-474. Next base: position 70,899 of record JAFEDX010000211.1, on the reverse strand, counting down.
GATCTGGGATCCGTCCGTCGATGACAGCCATGTCGTCGTGGAAGCCCACGACGGCACGGTGACTCTCGTCGGCCGGGTCGGCAGCCACGCGCAGAAATGGCGCGCCGAAGCCGCCGCCTTGCGCGTGGGCGGCGTCAAGGGCCTGGTTTCGCGGCTTGCGGTCGAACTGCCCAACATCGACAAGCGTTCCGACGCAGAGATCGCGAAGGCGGCGCGTGAGGTGCTCGCGTGGAATGCCTCCGTTCCCGCCGGCAAGGTAAAAGTTGCCGTCGACGATGGCTGGGTCACCTTGTCGGGCGAGGTCGAGTGGGAATATCAGAGCAACGCGGCGGAAGTGGCGCTGCGCAACCTGATTGGCACACAGGGCCTGCTGAACCTCATCCAGATCAGGCCTGCTGTGGAACCACGCGATGTTACCCAGCACATCGAAGCCGCGTTGCGCCGCTGCGCGCAAAACCACCCCAAGGCGGTATCCGTCGTGGTGAACGGTGGCACGGTGACCTTGTGCGGGGAACTGGATTCCTGGCGGGAACGTGATGCCGTCCGCCGCGCCGCGTGGGCGGCACCGGGCATCCGCAACGTGGTGGACCAGACGACGATCACCGGATGATCGCGACCAAACCGAGTATGGGCCGCGCCTCGGGGAGGGCGTGGTCCAGGGACCCAACCGACATGTTCAAGCACATCCTGATTCCCATCGACGACGATGCGGGCTCACGCCGGGCCATCGGGCAGGGCGTGGCCTTGGCCGAAGCCGTTGGTGCACGTGTCACCGGTTTTCATGCGATGACTGAATTCAACCATCGCGGCATCGTGGATGAGTTGCTCGAACCGCCTCCGGAAGAATTGCAACGGTTCGCGCGGAAACACGCTACCGAGCTGTTTGCGCCACTCACGCGGGAAGCCGAACGGGCTGGCGTGGAGTGCGAAACGATCGCGGAGCCAAGTGAAGTCCCTTGGGAAGCCATCCTCGTCGTCGCCAAGAACGCCAGCTGCGACTTGATCGTGATGGCTTCGCACGGCCGACGCGGCATCGCGCGGCTGGTGCTCGGCAGCCAGACGCAGGCGGTCCTGAATCGCACTGGCATTGCAATGCTGGTGGTGCGTTGAGTAGGAACGTGTGCAAGCGAGGGCGCCATGGCTCATGTCGAATCATTCCAGGTTTCCGCGCTGTGGCCGCATCTCGTGGCGTTCTATTGCGCGCTACTGCTGCCGCTGGTTGTCGGGCTGCCGCCGCTGATCGCAATCATCGAGAGTGTGTATGTGATGACCGGGCGCGAAATCTGGAAACAGATCGCGCGTTTCTGGAGTAAGCCGTTCGGGGTCAGCCTGCTGATGTGGGCGATCGGCGCGGTGGCATTGGCGATCCTGTATATCGCGGACGCCAACAGGTTTACACGCTACGTCCATGGAGCCCCAGGGCTGCTGCTGATCGTATTCGTCACGCCGATCGTATTCGCCGGTGGGATTGTCCTGTGGCGCTGGTCCAGCGACTGGTGGAGCCTCAGCCGCGTGCGTCATTTATTGGTGACTTGGCTGTGGGTGCCCTTGTCCGGCCTTGCGGTACTGAAGATTGCGATCGGGTTCGGGCTGCTGGACAGCCCGGAAGGCGTGGACCTGGATGCCGGCAGCCTGCAGGTCTGGATCTACGACGTGCCGGCGGTGCTGATGAATCCCGCTGCCCAATCGCGCTTCGTGCACTTGCTCGCGTCCTGCTATCTGATCGCGGCAACCCTGGTCCTCTCGGTTTCGGCCTGGTACCTGCTGAGCCGCCGCAACATGTCGATTGCGCGCCGTTCGCTGACGGTCGCCGCCAGCTTCGGGCTGGCTGCGGCGTTGTCGCTGGCGGTGCTTGGTGATCATCGCGGCTATGCGGAATCATCCGGCCAGCAAATGCGGATCGCGGCGATTGCCGCCGCGTGGCACACCCAGACCGAGCCGGCACCGTTTACCCTGTTCGGCATTCCCGACAGCCGCAACCGCACTACGCATGCCGCGGTGAACGTTCCGTGGCTGTTGGGGTTGGGTGCCACGCATTCGTGGCGGAAGCCGGTTGCAGGTCTGGATGATCTCGAGGCTGTGAACCTGGCGCGCATCCACGATGGTGTGGCAGCGTTCACCGTGATGGACACGCCGTGGGCCAATCCGTCCGGCGCGGGCAGCTTGGCATTCGATCTCGAGGATACCCCCAATCTCGGCTACGGAATGTTGCTGTTGCGGCACGCAAGACGCCCGGCGCGCGCGACCATTGAACAAATGGCTGCTGCGGCACATGACACGGTTCCGAACGTGCCGCTGTTGTTCTGGACGTTCCGTGGCATGGCGCTGCTGGGCGCGTACGGCATCGTCCTGTTCGGCTACGCGTTCTGGCTGGCATCGAAACGTGAACTCGACAGGCCATGGTTCCTGCGCATGGCCACGTGGAGCCTGCCGGTGCCGTGGATCGCGGGTGCGCTGGGCTGGATCGTCAGCGAAGCCGGACGCGGCCCGTGGCTGGTTGACGGGGTCCTGCCCGTGACCGAAGTGCATCTCGGCCGACCCGAGCTGGTCATCGCGGTGATCGGGTGGGCGACGGTCGTGGTGCTCACCGTGGTCGGGGCGATCTTGATCACGCGCCTGGTCCGCCGCGGCCCGGATGGGTTGAACCTGTGGCCGGTGGATGCTGGCCGGCACAAGACTTCGTGAACCCGGTTGACACGACGAAACCGAGGAGACAAACGATGTGGTACTTCGCATGGTTGTTGGGTGTCGGTCTTGCCTGCGTCTTCGGTGTCCTCAATGCAATGTGGTTCGAGGTGCACGCGGACGACGAGCGCGACCGGGAAGCCGTGGCCAACGACTTCTGATGCAACGCGTCGGCCGTCGGCGTGGCCACAGCCGCGGCAACCTCGATTCGATTTCGATGGGGTACGGCATTGACGCCGATCAACGTGTGCTTCGCAATGATCGGTTGAAATTGGCGGTGGAACCAACTTGAAGGAGTCATCCATGTTCTTGCGTACACTCGTCTTGCTCGTCCTGGGCCTGTTCGCGGCGCCGCTCTGGGCGGCCAACTGCGCTGCCACAGTCGAAGCCAACGACGCCATGCAGTTCAATGTTGCCAACGTGAACGTGCCGCAAAGCTGCAAGACGTTCACGGTCACCCTCAAGCACACCGGCAAGTTGCCGCGCAACGTGATGGGTCATGACTGGGTGCTTACCACCGCAGCCGACAAGGCCGGGGTGGACGAGGACGGCATCAAGGCCGGTCTGGACAACAACTACATCAAGCCGGGTGACACCCGCGTGATCGCGCACACCAAGGTCATCGGCGGCGGTGAGGCCGCGTCGGTCACCTTCAAACCTTCCGTGCTGAAGGCCGGGACCGATTACGTCTACTTCTGCTCGTTCCCCGGCCACTCGGCCGTGATGAACGGCAAGATCACCCTGACCAAGGGCTGATGCACACAGACTTCATCTGTTTGGACGGCCGGGCGTCACCATCGACGCCCGGCTTGTTTTTCAGGATGCCTGGTCGTGCGGCTGGGTGCCGGGTCCATGGCCCCACGCGGCCGCCTGCAGTGCCGGTGGCAATTCGAAAGCGAGCGCCACCTCCTCGCGCTGGTGATGGTGCTCCAGCATGTGGCGCAACGCCTGTGCGGCATCGAGCAGGGACAGGATGGTCTCGCGCGTTGACCGGTCGTCACGCGGCGGGTTTTCGGACACGGCTTCCACGCGCGCCGCATGGGCATCCGCCAACGCGGTGATGCGCGCGTGTTCGAGGCGGTAGAGCCGCGCGTTCCAGCGTGCGCCGTCGGGCACGTGTGGCAGCAGCCGGGTGTCCTCGATCGCGGTGTGGCGCGCCAGCGCGAGGCGCCAGCGTTGCACGTGCTGCCGCGCAAGGATGAAGCTGCCGCCCGCGATGGCCAGCAGGTGCTCGTGGAACTCCCGGTCGAGGCGCCGATGTTCGCGCTCGAAGTACGGCGGCGCGTGATCCGCCTGCGACGGCGCGCCGGCGCCGGGTAGATCCGGACTCTGCGATCTTTCGGCGCGACGTTGCGCCGAGGCGCTTGATGACGTCTGGTCGCTTGGCGTTTCCTGCTGTGGGTTGGTGGGCATGTGGAAGGCCTTTTGGCGTGCGATCGCCCAATCATCAATGGGAAATCAAGCGGCGTTCATTCGGGAGCGATGGATGGTCAATGCGGCGGCTTGGCGTCTTCCCGCACCGGTTTCGTCGCGATGGATACCGCCTTGGCGGGTGGCTCGTCCTTGAGGCCCTTGCGGAAGCCTGCGATGGCGTTGCCGAGGTCGCGGCCGACGTGGCGCAGCTTCCCGGTGCCGAAGATGAGCAGCACGACTGCAAGCAGGATCAGCCAGTGCGGGATGCTGTTGAGTCCGAACATGTGTGGGTCTCCAGTTGATGGTCAGTGTGCGTGCGGAACGGGCGGTGCGGATGCCGTCGGTTCTGTGGCCTGTACCCGGATGCATGCCGCGGCACCCTGCGCCGGCGTGGCGGGGCAGCGGTAGCCCAGCGTTGCGATCAAATCCGGGGTGATGGCGGCGAACGCCAGCACGGCGCCGCCGTGGGCCTGCGCGAATGCTTCGGCGGCCTCGTGGTCCGCGAACGGCGCCAGGGTCGGGCCCATCGATCCTGGCAGTGGTTGCCAGACGACGTACGTCGCACTGCGCGCGTCGATGAAGGTGCCGGCATCGCGGCCGGGGTGTCGCCAGTCGATCCGCGCGGTGTCCTGCACGTACAGGTCCTGCAGCACCGATCGGTTTTCAGGCTGCAGGACATAGGCAAAGAAATCGCGCGTCGAATCGAACATCAATGGCTGCGCGTGTCCACTGACCCACGCTTGTCCGCGCGGTCCGGGCGAGCGCGCCAGTTCCATGCCGCACACCGCGCAGGTGTCGTCCGGCCGCACGTCCACGGCACGGCGGGCGGGCGGCGGCGCGGCGTTGCACCCGGCCAGCAGCACCAGCAGCACGATGGGCGCGCACCATCGATGCAGGCTGCAACGGCGTTGCGTGCGGGATGCCATCCTCACACCTCCTTGCTGCGGAACGCCAGCGCCGCCCACGCGAACGGCAGTGCGGCCCACGCGAGCAGCGCGCCATACAGCAGCGCCGCGGGATACGCGTGGCCGGCGGTCATTCCGGTGAGCAGCTCGTTGCCGGCGCCGTTGCCCAACGCGGCAAGATTGACCAGCCGGAACACGTCGACCGGATTGAGCAGCAGCAGGTACGGATAGACCGCACGCTCGATCGGGTTGCCGCCGCTCACCACCAGCAGCGCGAGCAGCGCGAGGTCGAACAGCACCACGCTCGCGAGCCAGCCGATGAGAGCCAGCCCCGCGGCGCGCGACTTGCTGGTCGTCAGCACGCTGATCAGGCAGGCGAGGCCGACGAAGCTTGCGCCGAGCAACGACGCGCTCAGGATGAAACGTCCGATGTAGAGCCACGCCGCCAGCGTCTGCGCGGACGGCTGCATCACCTGCATGATCGCCACCGCCAGCGTGAATCCGGCCAGCGTTGCAGCCGCCAACGCCGCGCAATGGCCGAGGAACTTGCCGCCGACCAGCTGGCCGCGTGCCAGCGGATAACTCAGCATCAGCAGCAGCGTGCCGTCGTCGCGTTCGCCGACGATCGTGTCATAGGCGATCAGCAGGCCAATCAGAGGAATCACGAAGGCGCCGAGCGTGGTCAGGCTGGCCAGCGTCGCGTCGAACGAGGTGAAGCCGATCCGGCCTGCAGCCGCACCGCCGAACCAGGCGATTCCCAGTGCCAGCAGCGCGAACAACGCGGTCAGCGCGACCGTCCAGCGGTTGCGGAAGTCGTCCCTGAACTCCTTCCATGCGACGGTGAGTATCGCATTCATGCGCGTTCCTCCGGGGGGCGGTCCGGGCTGGCACCGAGCCAGTCGTAGAGTTGCGTCAAGGTGGGTTCGTGCACGTCGAGGTCGGCGATCGCGGGGTCGTCCACCAGCGCGCGCAGTGCACGCAGCTTGGCCGCACGCGGCAGCTCCAGCTCCAGCCTCCCATCCGGCCGCGGCTGGGCCGACAACTTGTGGTTGGCCAGCCGCTCCAGCAACTCGCGAACCGCGTACTCGTACGGGCGCAGCAACACGCGCGCGGGCAGCGACGCCTGTTCGCCGAGCTCGGCAAGGCTGCCCGCGGCGAGCAGCCGGCCCTGGCGCAGGATCAGCGCGCCGTCGATGTGCGGCTCAAGCTCGGCCAGCAGGTGCGATGAGATCACGACGCCGCGGCCGTCCGCGCGCAGCTCACCGACGATCCGGTACAACTCGCGGCTGGCCTGCGGATCGAGACCGGTAGTGGGTTCGTCCAGCAGCAGCAGCTCCGGCTCGCCCAGCAATGCCTGCGCAAGGCCAAGGCGTTGGCGCATGCCCTTGGAATAGGTGCCGATGCGGCGCTTCGCGGCGTCCGCGAGTCCGACGCGTTCCAGCAACGCCTGCACCTGGCTGCGCTGCGCGCGTTTCAGTTTCGCCAGGTAGTCCAGCAGTTCGCGCCCAGTGAGGTTGGGGTAGAACGCCGCGTTCTCGGGCAGGTAGCCGATGGCCCGCCGCAGCGCCGGCGCGCGCCAGGGGTCGTGGCCCAGCACTTCGAGGCGGCCGCCGCTGGGCGCGACCAGGCCGAGGACCAGCTTGATGAGCGTGGACTTGCCCGCACCGTTGTGGCCGAGCAGGCCGATGACCTGTCCGCGCGGGATGCTGGCGCTGACGCTGTCGAGCGCGGTAAGCATGCCGTAGCGCTTGGTGAGTCCCTCGAATTCAATTGCGTGCGACATGATCGACTCCGGGAGTTGCGGGCGCGTGCATCAGCGGATGGCTGTCCTGCACCGAGGGCGGGGTGAATACGGGGAAGGCGCGCTGCACGTAGCGCAATAGCAAAATCGCGGGGCTCGACATCAGGCTGCGCGCGGACGGGTATTTCCACAGCAGCACGTCCACACCATCGTTCGGTCGGAACGGAACGTCGCCGATGCCGTCGCCGTTCAAGTCCCAACCGAGGTAATCGCTCCAATAATTGCCCCGGCCGCGCCGGGACCATTCCTGCGCGAGGTTCTGCACGTACTTCACCTGCAGGCGGTTCTCGACGAAACGGTTGGCCCACAGGCGGTTGTGTTCGGAGCCCGCGGTCATGTGGATGCCGATTTCGGAATCCGCGATCAGGTTGTCGTGAAAGTCGTTGAACTGCGACAGGTACACGAAGATGCCCTTGCCCTCACCGCCCTCCAGCGTGCCGCCGCCGGCGCCGCGCAGCCCGGTGATGCGCCGCGCCTCGTTGTGGTCGAACTGGCTGTAGGAAATGTAGTTGAGCAGGAAGCCGTACGCCTGGTCGTCCGCGGCGATGTTGCCGGTCACCTGCAGGTGGTCCGAGGACATCAGCGCGAACCCGGCGACGTTGCCGCGGCTGGTGTTGTCGCGCAGCACGTTGTGGTTCGAATACATGTAGTGGATGCCGTAGCGGACGTCCCGCACGGTGTTGCGCTCGAAGGCGTTGCCGGAACTGACGTACACGTAGATCCCGTCGCGCGAGTCGGCGACGTCGTTTTCCGCGACGGTGCAGCCGGTGTCGTTCCAGAGATGAATGCCATCACCGCGGTCGGCCACGTGCAGCGAGCGCAGGCCGCGGATCACGTTGCGCGTCACCCGTACGTTGGCCGAACCATCGAGGTAGATGCCGAACAGCGTGTCTTCGATGCGGTTGTGGTCGAGCGTCACGTCGTGCGCCTTCCGCTCCACGAAGATGCCGGCGTTCTCGGCGGTGAGGTCGGTGCCGCTGCGGCGCAGGGTGAGCCCCCGCACCGTCACGTGGGCCGCGCCGATGCGCAGCACGTCGCCGCTGCCACTCGCGTCCAGCACCGCACCGGGCTCGCCGACCAGCGTGATCGGCCTGTCCAGGCGGAGGCCGCGCACTGCGTGTACGCCTGCCGGCACCGTGACCGTCGCGCCGGCCGGCGCCGCGGCGACCAGCGCGGCCAGCGATTCCTGCGCACGTGCGGACGCCGCCGGCCGCAGCGCCAAGGCCGGGATCAGCGCCAGGGTCATGAGGAGAGCGGGGATGCGCATGCCGGAATCCGGAAGTGCCGCCGCGCGTACGCGGCGGCATGCCGGGCCTCAGGCCTCGACCAGCATCCGCCCCTTCATTTCCATGTGCAGCGCATGGCAGAAGAAGGTGCAGTAGTACCAGTACACGCCGGGCTTGTCGGCGGTGAACGTGGCCGACGCGGTGGCGCCTGGGCTGATCTCGAAGTTGATCCCGTAGTTGGTGATGCAGAAGCCATGGGTCACGTCCTCGATCGGGTCGATGTTGGTCACCGTCACCGTTACCTCGTCGCCCTTCTTGACCTTGAAGTCGGTCAGGCCGAAGACGGGCGCGGCCGAGGTCATGTACACGAAAACCTTCTTGCCCTGGCGGATCACCTTGTTGTCGGAACGCACGTTGACGCCCTGGCTCTTGGCGAGCGCGACCGTCTCGGCGAAGAACGGGTCGTTCACGTCCCACACCTTCTTGATCTTGTCCATCAGGAAGCGCTTGTGCACCAGCACGGCATCGTGGGGTTCCGCGTAGACCGGGCCGTCCGCGACCAGCTTCATGGTGTCACCCGAGATGTCGATCAACTGGTCGTTGTCCGGGTGCAGCGGGCCCGTGGGCAGGAAGCGGTCCTTCGAGAACTTGTTCAGCGAAACGAGCCACTTGCCGTCGGCATCGCGCGTCTCGCCCATGGACGAGTGGTTGTGGCCGGGCTGATAGGCGACGTCGAGCTTCTGCCGCAGGTAGTTGACCTTCTTGCCGCCGTGCGCGGCGATCGCGTCGGCGATGTTCCACTTCACGATCTGGCTGTCGATGAAGAGCGTGGTGTAGGCGTTGCCGCGGCCGTCGTAGGCCGTGTGCAGCGGACCGAGGCCGACTTCCGGCTCGGCCACCACGGCGTCGCGCGGATCCTTGAACTTGCCGTCGAACCAGTCGTCGATCTTCGCCCATTCGATGATCGACACGGTCGGCGAGAGCTTGCCGTTGGCGACCACATACTTGCCGTCCGGACTCGCATTGATGCCGTGCGGGTTCTTGGGGATCGGGATGTACATCGTCAGCGGCGAGCCGTGGCGGCCGTCCACCACCGGCACCTTCGAACTGCCGATGGTCTTGAAGTCACCCTTCTTCACCGCCTCCTCGATCCGCGCGATGTTGAACACCACCACCCAGTCGCGTTCGGCCTGCATCATCTCGGCCAGCGTGACGCCGCCCTCGCTGTTGTAGCAGGTCGAAGCTGCGTACTTGCCGGCGTAGTCGGCCTCGGTATTGTCGAGGTTGCCATCCACGATCACCTGCCACGCGACGTTCATCGTGTCGCCGTCGATCGCCGAGAACATGGTCTGGTACTTCTTCGGATCATCGAGATCACGGCCGTCGTTCGGGGAAGGCACCTGGTCCTCGCCGTTGGCGAACACGTAGCCGGTGCGCGGCGCACGCTGCACGCGCAGCCCGTGGATGGCCTGCACGTTGGGGACGTCGACGATGCGGTCGCAGCGCCACACGTCGCAGCGGATGCGCGCGACGCGGGTGTGCGCCTTGTCGTTGATGAACACGTAGCGGCCGTCATAGTGGCCGTCGGTCTGGGTCATATGCGGGTGGTGGCAGTCTCCGCCGGGCGGGAAGTTCGGCCCGAGGATGCGTTTGCTTTCGTTGGTGACGCCCCAGCCGATCGTGAAGTCGGGGTTGAACACCGGAACGCGCATCAGTTCGCGCATCGAGGGCAGCCCGAGCAGCCGGATTTCGCCCGACTGGCCGCCGCTCCAGATGCCGAAGTATTCATCGAGCTGTCCGGGCGGAACGTAGTCTTCGGGCAGGCCCTTGGCGGCGCTCGCGGTCGTTGCAGCCGCAGATGTGGCCGCGGAGCCGGCCACCTTGCCGGCTTCCTGCTTGCCGCAGGCGGCAAGCGCAAGGCCGGCCGCACCGGCCACGCCGACAACGGCCGCTTCCCGGATGAATTTACGGCGCGCGGGATTGCCCGGCTGTTCGCCGGCCGGGGTCGCCGCGGGTGGGGTGGTCGGGTCACGCACGTTGTGGTTGGTTTCGTCGCTCATGGCGTTGCATCCTCTTTCGGGGTCGTGGGCCGGACAGGTGGCCGGAGGGGAACGGGGTGGTTGATGCCGGGACTGGTGCGTGCTGCGGCGACCGCGGCGGTCTGCGCGGCGCGCTCGTAGATCTTGCGGCGCTGGACCAGCGGCGGGCACTTGTACTCGTCGGCGTAATCGACCTGGCATTCCAGGCAGTACACGCACTCGTTGTAGTTGATCTTGCCGAGTGGATCGATCGCCTTGACCGGGCAGTCGACCGCGCAGATCTGGCAGGGATGGCCGCACTCCTTGCGGCGGCGCAGCCACTCGAACAGGTGGAACTTGCCGGATACCGCGAGGCCGGCGCCCAGCGGGCACACGTAGCGGCAATAGAAGCGGTGGTTGAACGCCGAGGCCGCCACCATCGCGAACGCGAACAGCACGTAGCCCCAGGATCGCGCGAAGTGCAGGATGATCGCCGTCTTGAACGGCTCGACCTCGGCGTAGCGCTCGGCAAGGCTGACCGACTGCAGCGACAGCCCGACCAGCCCAAGCAGGATCACGTACTTGATCGCCCACAGGCGTTCGTGGACGAATGGCGGAAACTCGAGCTGCGGCACCTTGAGGCGCTTCGCGACGCGGTTCACTAGCTCCTGCAGCGCGCCGAACGGGCACAGCCAGCCGCAGTAGATGCCGCGCCCGAACAGCAGCAGCATCACCGCGACGAAGGTCCACAGCAGGAACACCAGCGGATCCATCAGGAAGGTGGACCAGCGGAAGTCATGCAGCACCGCGTGGATGAAGGTGAGGATGTTCACCACCGAAAGCTGCGCCAGGCCGTACCAGCCCAGGAACACCAGCGTGTAGATCAGGAATCCAACCCGCAGCCTTTCGTACAGGCGCTTGTGATTGACGATCCAGTCCTGGAAGGTGAGGATCACCATCAGCACGCCGAGCCCGGCGACCAGCAGTGCGATGTCGAGGCGCTTGCCGTTCCAAACCTTCAGCCACAGCGGTGCGTTGGCCGGCAGGCTGCCGTCGCGCGTGGTGCTCGCGGTCCGGCCGGCGATGTAATCGGCCGGCATCCGGTAGTTGCCGGTGAAGGTGTGATAGATGCTGTCGAGCGGCCCGACCTGGCGGCGCACCAGCAATTGCAGCGTCCACGGTTCCGTCGCGTCGAAGCTGCTGCCGTGCGGCACGACGAAGATTGCCTGTTCGGTGAACGCGGGCTTGCCTTGCAGCGGGCTGTCGCCCATCTGCACCAGGTCGCTGTCCTTGAACAGCGTCAGCTTGCCGGCCTGCAGCAGGTGCACGCGGTCGAACACGCCGCCACGCACGTAGCCCAGGCCCTTGAACGAATAGATGCCATTCGCCATCAGTGCGACCGCGGTGTCGCCGGGCTTGAGGCGCCGCATCAGGCCGGTGTACGCCGCTTCGCCAAGAAGATTGCGTCCGACCGTGGGCGGCGTGACGTCGGCGAAGTAGAGGTCGATGAACGTGTCGTCGGCGTGGCCCGCCGGCGGCGGGGCGGTCGGGTCGTCGATCAAGCTCGCTGCCTGCTCGCCCTTGAAGCTGTCGGCGACGGCCTGGCGCGTTAGTTGCAGACGCCGGATGGCGCCGTTGCCGGTGAGCGTCGTCCAGTTCGCGGGTGCGAAGTTGTCGCGGCGGACGTGCGCGAAGCTGCCGGGCGTGCCAGCGTCGGATTTCACCAGCTTGCGGGACGCTGCCACCTCGAGGGCAGCGTTCATGATGGTGTCGTTCGCGACCATCGCGGTCACGGTCGCGCCGCTGATGGCATCGATGTTGACGCTGCCTGGTTCGCTGCCCGCGCCGACGACGATGTGGTCGTCCACGTGGTGGCCGACGTAGCGCGCCACGAAGTCGTAAAGCTTCTGCACCGGGATGCCGACCAACAGGATCGGTTCGTCCTGGTACAGCACGCGCGCGGAGCGGATGCTGCCGTCGGTGGCGATCGCGACCAGCACGTTGATCGGCTTGCCGGAATACGCCGGGATCGGCGCCACCATAACGGTTTCGAACGCGTAGCCGATCACGTGGTTGTCGTGATACACGCTCGCGGCCGGCGGCGTGCCTTCGATGTCGCCGAAGCGCGTCGCTTCGGGAAACGCCTTGCGCAGCTCGGGATACTTGTTGTCGATGCCTGCCAGCGCGGTGCCGGCCTGCGCCAGCGCGACGAGGATCAGCAGCCACTGCAGCAGGTCACGCAGGCGCATCGCGCGCATCAGACGATCTCCGCCGTGCCGGCGACCAGCGGCAGATCGCGCGAGCGCCAGCGCCGTTCGCCGTTGCGCGCGAACACCAGCCATTGGTGGTCGTGCGCCTGCATCAGCGCCGCCAGCTGCGGCAGGGCCATGGAAAACGTGCCGGTGCTGAGCCCATCCGCCTGCACCGAGCGTTCCGCCACTACCGTCACGCTGGAGTAGGCCTGCGGCGAGTAGCCCGTGAACGGATCGACGATGTGGAACAGCCGGCGATCGCTCGAGAAGTACACGCGATAGTTGCCGGAGGTGGACAGCGCCGCGTTGCGCACCTGCACCACCGCGGCGACGCGGCTGCTGTCCGCCGGATCGACGATGCCCACGTTCCAATGCCGGTTCGGATCGCTGCCGCAAATCGTGCGGGTGTCGCCGCCGGCATCGACGATGGCGTACTCGATGCCGGCGGCCCGCAGCGCGGCGGTGCCCTGGTCGACCACGTAGCCCTTGGCGATGCCGTCCAGCGTCACCGCCATGCCGGGCTTTTCGAGCCGGGCGCCCGTCGCGTCGAGCGACAGGCCGCGGTAGCCGATCACGCGATCGCGCTGCGCGATCGTTGCGCGTTCGTCGGCGTCGAGTCCGCCGACACCGCGCAAGGTTTCGAAGTACCGGAGTTCCGGGAGCACCGTGACGTCGAACGCGCCGGCGGTCAGCCCCGAGATCGAGTGCGCCTCGCGCAGCACGGCATGCAGGTGCGCCGGCACAATCGACAGGCGGCCATCGTGATTGAGGCGGGACAGGGGGCTGGCCGCATCGAAACGGGTCAGCTCGGCAGCAACCGCGGCCATGTGCGCGAACGCCGCGTCGATGGCGCGCGCGGCGGCCTCGCGATCTTCGGCGAGGCACGTGATCGACACGGAGGTTGCCATCAGCGTGCGCTCACGCTGGACCTGCCACAGGTTCGCGCCGCGCTTCAGCATCGTCCAGCCGCCACCGGCCAGCAGGCCGCCGGCCAGCGCGGCGAGTCCGGCCAGCTTCAGGAAGCGCCGGCGCGCGGGCGCGTCCGACATGTCGGATGTAGCTGCATGGCTGATGATGGACATGATGCGTGCTCGCGCTTGTTTCGAATGCGGATTCGGAAATGCTCTTACGCGACCCGGCGGACCGGGGCGTCCGCGTCGCCAGTTTCCTCGCGCACGCCGAGACGTCGCTGCAGCAGGGGGCTGGTGGTGGTGTATTGCAGCGGCACTTTTTCGCCGGGGTTGAGGTGCTCGCGGGCTGCAAAGGCGCACAGAGCCGCTTCGTGGAAGCCCGACAGGATCAGCTTCTTCTTGCCCGGGTAGGTGACGATGTCGCCCACCGCGAAGATGCCCGGTACCGATGTCTGGAACGTCGCCGGGTCCACCACGAGCTGCTGGTTATCGAGTGCCAGGTCCCAGTCGGCGATCGGCCCCAGCTTCGGGTGCAGGCCCCAGAACACCAGCAGCTGTTCGGCATCGATCCGTCGCACCACGCCGTCGCGCGCACGCACGCGCACCTGCCGCAGCGTGCCTTGTGGTGCTTCCAGTCCGACGATGTCGCCTTCGAGGAACTGCATCTTGCCGGTATCGCACAGCGCGAGCATTTGCGCGACGTGCGCCGGCGCCGCGCGGAACTTGCCGGAACGATGCACCAAAACCAGGCTGTGCACTCTTTCGACCAGTGTCAGCGCCCAGTCGATGGCGGCGTCGCCGCCGCCGGCGATCACGACATCACGACCGTCGAACCGCGCTGCATCCGCGACTTTGTAATGCAGCGAGCGGCCAACCAGCGCAGCCGCCTCGGGCACATCAAGCGTGCGCGGCGCAAAGGCGCCGAGTCCGCCCGCGATGATCACGACGCCCGCGTCGAATTCGAGTTCGCCGCTCGTCTGCACGTGGAACCGGCCGTCCGCGGCGCGCGCGACGCCCGTGACCGTTTCACCAAGGTGGAATTCCGGCGCGAACGGGCGAACCTGCTGCTGCAGGCGTTCGACCAGTTCGCGCGCGCTGCACACCGGTATCGCCGGAATGTCGTAGATCGGTTTGTCGGGGTACAACTCGCTGCACTGGCCGCCAATCTCCGGCATCGAGTCGATGACCTGCGCGCGGATTCCAAGCAGGCCCAGTTCGAAGACCTGGAACAATCCGACCGGCCCGGCTCCGATGATGGCGGCATCACAACGCGGCATGGAACTTCCTCATTGCGGGAACGGGCGAAATCATGGACCGCGTGGATTTCAGGCAGTTGACGTTCATCAACAAAATGGAGCGGATTGCGGTCTGCGCGCACGCGTTGCGTTGCGGAATGCGCGTGAACGCTCAGTGCGAGAACAGTACGCAGCGTTCCGTCTGCTGCAGCAGGCCGCGGGTGACACCGCCCAGCACCCATTCACGCAAGCGGCTGTGGCCGTAGGCTCCGGCGACGATCAGGTCGGCCCCTTCACGTTCTGCCAAGGTTGCGAGTGGCGCAGTGCGCTCATCGTTGACGATGATTGCATTCGGCTCGCAGACGACGCCGTGTGCTTCAAGCCATTCGCAGACTTGGCGTGTGTTGTAACGTGCGTCCGCCAACTCGCTGTCCTGCGCAACCGCCTCGACGACGACTACCCGCCGTGCGAGCTTCAGGAACGGCATGGCGTCCGCCACCGCACGCCGCGTGGCGCGTGTGTCCTTCCATCCCACCACGATGGTGTCGGTGGCAAGCATGCGGATGTCGTCCGGCAGGACGAGAACGGGTCGCCCGACTTGCAGGATGATGTCCGCCGTGTTGGGCGATTGCGCGGGATCCAACCAGCCACGCCGGTTGTTGATACCCGTGACCAGCAGGTCGGCACTGCGCATTTGCCGGACGATGTAGTCAAGCGGTGCTTCGATCGCAATCTGCGACCTGAATTGGAGCCTTTCCCGCCTGGACCGCAGAGCGGTCCGGAATGCCTTTTCGATCGCGTCGATCCTCGCGCTTTTCTCCTCGACGTCGCGATCAATGACATCCTGGGGAACGGCCGTGTCGGTGGTTCCCGGGACGAGCGGGCGGGTTGCAACGATGCCGATGGCGTTGGCGTTGAAACGCGCGGCCAACTCTCCGGCTATCTGGAGCAGCCCGGTGTTGTCCGCGACGAGATCGCAATGCACCATCAGGGTCGAGTACATGGGATGTTCCAGATGCGCACCGTTGCGGTGAGGGATGGGCCGGATGCTAGGTGTCCTGCCGCGGCGCAAAGTGATGCACGTCAAGTGCGCGAGTGGACAGCGGGTTCCGGGCGGGACTGGGCCCGCGCGCCGCGGGCTTCCCGAGCGTGCGTGCAAGCCGCACCGCACACCTGACGACGGTGATGTCCAGCAGCTCCGGCGTTGGTGGCGCCAACGTGACGCTGGTGTTCGCGCAAGCGTGCTGGCGGGGTGGTGCTTCGCGCCTTGTCTTTCCTCGAGGCGGCACTCGCTCCGCGCATTCATCACGCACGGACGCCGTTCCGGATCGGCTTGATCCACGTCAAGGTGCGGCGCGAGGCCGGTCACCAGACTGCGCCCGTCGGTGATGCCGTCATCACGTCTGCGTTGGGGCCGGGCGATGAAAGTGGAAGGTGCAACGACGCACGAAGGGCGCGCTGGTCTGGATATGACCGATCCACGCTTCTGGCGCGCGGGGGCGATCAGCACCACGCTGGTGATGCTGGTCGTGCTGGCCTTCCTGTCGGTCGACAGCATGCGCGTGATCAGCGTCGGCGGCGCGCACGTGCCGCGCTATGACGTGGTCAACCGGCACATCGGTTACCAATACGACTGGTCGCGGCGCGAGGACGTGCCGGTGATCGGCGCGCCGGAGCCGCTGTTCGGCAGGACGCTGACCGAGGCGCAGGCGACCGCGCTGGTGCGTGAAGGCAAGCTGGTGATCCAGAGCCGTGCCTGCATGGATTGCCACACCTTCTTCGGCAACGGCGCGTATTACGGCCCCGACCTCACCAAGTCGTGGCTGGATCCCGCGTGGCCGCAGATCTGGATGCCGATGACCGGCAAGCCCACGCGCGAAGAGGCGATGGTCGCGTTCCTCATGAACCCCGACCAATACCCGACCTGGACGCGCGCAATGCCCAACCTGCACCTGACCGAGCGCGAAGCGCGCGCCACGGTCGCGTACCTGAAATGGATGTCGGCGGTCGATACCAACGGGTTCCCGGCCAACTTCGGAAAAACCCAAACGCAACAGTAGGGGTCGTTCATGTACCGCTCCCAGAAGCTGTCGCTGCGCTACTTCACCGCCGCCATCGTGCTGTTCGGCGTGATGATCCTGTTCGGGCTGCTGTCGGCGTTGTATTACCTGTATCCGTCGATGCTGTTCAACGTGTTCAATTTCAGCACGTCGAAGATCCTGCACATCGACACGCTGGTGATCTGGTTGCTGATGGCTTTCATGGGCGCGGTGTACTGGTACCTGCCCAAGGAGCTTGGCCACGAAGTCGTGGGCATGCGCCTGGCCGAGATCACGTTCTGGGTGTTCTGCGCGGTGGTCGCCGTGGTGGCGCTGGTGTTCGTGTTCGTGCAGTACGGCAGCGCCAACGAGTTCACGTTGTGGTTCATCAACCAGGGGCGCAAGTACGTCGAGGCACCGCGCTGGGCGACGATCGGCGTGGTGGCCGTGATGCTGGTGTTTGCCTACAACGTCATCGGCACCGCCGTGAAGGCGCGCCGTATGACCGGCATCATGTGGGTGCTGGTGCTGGACCTCATCCCGCTGCTGATCGTGTATCTCGATGCGTTTCCGGCGCCGACCAACATGTCGGTGGACCTGTACTGGTGGTGGTGGCTGGTGCACATGTGGGTCGAAAGCACCTGGGAAGTGCTGATCGGCTGCGTGATGGCGCTGGTGCTGATGGACGTGATGGGCACGTCGCGGCGGATCGTCGAGGCGTGGCTGTACATCGAGGTGATGCTGGTGCTCGGCGCCGGCATCCTCGGACTGGGACACCACTATTTCTGGATCGGCACGCCGCGCTACTGGCTCGGCATCGGCGGATTCTTCTCGGCGCTGGAGCCGCTGCCGCTGCTGGGCATGGTCATCCACTCCATCTATGACGCCGGCATGCACCGGATGAAGACCGCGAACCGGCCGGCGTTCTACTGGATCACTGCCGAGGCCTTCGGCAACTTCATCGGTGCGGGTGTGTGGGGCTTCATGATGACGCTGCCGCAGATCAACCTGTTTTCGCACGGCACCCAGTGGACTGTGTCGCATGGCCATTTCGCGTTCTACGGCGCCTACGTCTGCGGCGTGCTGGCGGTGTTCTACGTGGCCAAGCAGAAGACCGCGGGCACGGAGTTCCTGGACGGCCGCGCGTGGAAGTGGAGTTTCGGCCTGTTCAACTTCGGCATGATCGGCATGGTGATGGGGTTGCTGATCGCCGGCATGGCACAGGCCTTCTATGGGCGCGCCATCGGCGGTTCGACGCTGATGGCGTTCACCCAGGCTTCCGAGAATCCGTGGTTCATCGCCGGCATGTACGCACGCATGGGCTTCGGGGTGATCTTCGCGCTCGGTTACGTGGTGCTGGTGTATGACCTGCTGACGGCACCACGGCGCGTGCCGGCACCGCAAACGCCGATGGAGCCTGCATGACCCCCGCCGCGCTGATCGAGACGGCCGTGCTGCTGGGCCTGCTGGTGCTGGCCGGCGGCGGCTACGCCGGACTGTACGGCTATGGCCGGCTGCGCGCGCGCCCCGCGCTCGTGGCCGCGGCAACCGCATGCTGGATTGCCGCGTTGGCGATCGCGTTGGCGATCGCGGTCGTCACGCCGCTGGATGCCGGCTGGAAGGTGCTGGTCGTGGTCAGCGCGATCGTGTACGCGGTGATCCCGCCCGCCACCTGGCGCTATCTGGAACGCCTGCACGTCGCGGAAGGTGAGGGCCCATGATTCCGAATCTCGTCAACACGCTGGCCGGCCTCGCACTCGCGTATGCCGTCGTGCTGCACCCGACCTGGGTCGAGCAGCGGTATTTCCCGCTGGCCGCGTTTGCGGCGGTCATGCTGGTGATGGCGCTGTGGGCGCGGCGCAGCGACGCGTATCGCTGGTTCAGCAGCGTCAACATCGTGCTGGCAATCCTGCTCGGCATCCTGTCGCTGCTGCCCCTGGCAACGCTGCCCAACCTGACGTTCTGGGGCGGGTTCTGGGTCGGCGTGCTGGTGCCTACCGTTGCGCTTTGGGCTGCGCTGTACCGGCCGCGGAGCCAGCCGGACGCAGCGACGCAGTCCGTGGACCCATGAGTGCCGGCATCCGGAGAACCCGTCATGACCAAAGCAAGAATTCTCGCGAGCGCAATCCTCGGCGCAGCCATGGTTGCCTCCGCCGCGAACGCCGCTGACCCCGCCGCGGGCAAGCAGAAATTCGAGGCGACCTGTGCCGCCTGCCATGGCATGCAGGGCATCTCGATCGCACCGATCTACCCCAACCTCGCCGGCCAGAAACAGGAATACCTGGTCACCCAGCTGAAGGCGTTCCGCGACGGCAGCCGCAAGAACGCGATCATGCAGCCGATGGCGAAAGGCCTGACCGACGCCGACATCGTCAACATCGCGGCGTATCTCGCGGCGTTGAAGCCGTAGGCTTGCACTCATCCGGACCATCACCATGCCCGAAGCCGCCCTGCTGGACCCCGCCAACCTCGCGCGCCCCGATACGCTGAACGGCCAGGTTCCGTTTGCGTTCCTGGTCGCACGCGACCAGTTGCCGCCGCAGGCGCGCGCCGAACTGGAGAGGGACTTTCCGAAGTACGCGGAGGCCGGCTTCTTCCCGCATGATCCGCGCGAATGCGGCCCGTCGATCAACGCGCTGGTCGATGCGCTGCTCGCGCCGGCGTTCGTGGACGCGGTGGGAGCGAGGCTCGGAATCGATGGCCTTGCCCGCTACCCCGCCATGGTGACGCTCTGCCGCAGCGTCAACAAACGCCATGGCACGATCCACACCGACAGTCGTTCCAAGGTCGTCACCGCGCTGCTTTACCTCAACCCTGCGTGGCCCGATACCAGTGACGGCTGCCTGCGATTCCTGTCACGCATCGACGACATCGATGCCACCATCGCGCCTGAAGTGAAGCCCCTGTACGGCGTGCTCGCGGCATTCAAGCGCGCCGACAATTCCTTCCACGGCTACCTGCCGTTCGAGGGTGAGCGCCGCATCATCCAGGTCGCCTGGCTCCGCAACGAACGGGAACTTGAACGCAAGACCCGGCGTGGGTTGGCGACACGCTTCTTCAAGAAGTTGGCGCGCGGCCTTGATCGCAAGCTGGGAGCAGGACGTGACCGCAGCGCCGCGCATCCGGACGGTGCGCGCATGTAGCGCGTCCATCGGGATCGTCGTGAGTGCCGGTGGCCGTCCCGTCGGGCGTGCCTCGATCACCGGCGGCGACGTGTTTCAGCCTCCGCGTGCCGTTTCAGCGCGTCCCGGATGCGCCGCTTCACCTACCCCACCAACCTGCACCAGGGTTTTTTGCGGCTGGATGCCGTGGGTGGCGCCCTTGGCGCCCCAACTCCCGGCTCTCCCTGGCTGCGGCTTGGCGCAGGCCATCCCGTCTCACGCTGCCGGGCAATGTCGCCTGGTCGGCGAATGCCTTCGCGCCATCAATCTCCGCGCGCCGCCGGTCCGCCGCCAGGGCTGTCCTTGCGCTTGCGCAGCCGGGGCAACGCCACGGCGAACACGTAAACCAGCAGCACGAGCGTGAGGAATGCGAAGACGAAGATGGGCAGCATGATCAGGATGGCTTGCATGGCATGCTCCGCCGACAGGTGTCGAAATCCGCCGGTTGCCCGAGGAAGATTCGGGACAAGCATGTGCTTCGGCGGCGCGCATGAATTGACCGGGATCACCTCGCCATCACGGGTACGCGGATCCTCATGCCAATGTCCCGGCGGCTGCAGGCGCGGCCCGTGCATCGACATCGGTGCCCATGAAGCGGCGCTTCACCCATTCGACCAGCAGCAGGTAGGTCGCGGTGGCGATTGCGAGGAACAGGTAGAAAACCGGCGGCAACCGTACAAAGCCCAGATCCGCGGCCAGCGGTGTCATCGGAATCACGACACCGACCACCACCGCCAGGACGACACTTGCGATCAATGCGTTGCTCGGGCGGCTGCGCAACGGGTTGCCTGCCGTGCGGATCACGAACAGCACCAGCGTCTGCGTGGCCAGTGATTCCACGAACCAGCCGGTGTGGAACTCCGCCGGCGCGGCGTGCAACCAGGCCAGCAGCACGTAAAACGTCAAAAAATCGTACAACGAACTGATCGGTCCCACGCCCAGCATGAAACGCCGGATCAGGTCGATGCTCCAGCGGCGCGGGGCGGCCAGTTGCGAGGCGTCCACGTTGTCGCCGGGGATGGTGATCTGCGCCATGTCGTACAGGAAGTTGTTGAGCAGGATCTGGGTCGGCAGCATGGGCAGGAAGGGCAGCACCAGCGACGCCACCGCCATGCTGAGCATGTTGCCGAAGTTGGAGCTGGTACCCATCAGCAGGTACTTGGTGACGTTGGCGAAAGCCCTGCGCCCTTCGATGACGCCGGCGTGCAGGGCGCCGAGATCGCGCTCGCCCAGCACGATGTCGGCCGCGTCGCGCGCAACGTCCACCGCGTTGACCACGGAAATGCCGACGTCAGCGGCGTGCAGGGCAGGAGCGTCGTTGATGCCGTCACCCAGGAATCCGACCACGGCATTGCGGGCTTTCAGTGCCAGCACGATCCGGTGCTTCTGCGCGGGACTGACGCGCGCGAATACGTTGACGCGACCCGCCACGGCGCCCAGGGCATCCTGGTCGAGTGCGTCGATCTGCGTTCCCGTCACCACTTCGCTGGTGTCCAGTCCCACCTGGCCGCAGACGTGGCGGACGACCAGTTCATTGTCGCCAGACAGGATCTTCACCGTCACCCCGTCGCGGGCCAGCGCGCGCAGGCAGTCCGCCGCGTCCGGCAACACGGGGTCCGCGAACGCGACAAAGCCCGCGAGCACCATGCCAGTCTCGTCGGCTGCGGTGTAGCGTGGCTGCGGCTCGACCTTGCGCCAGGCGATGGCCAGCGCGCGCTGCCCTTGCTGGCCGAACGCATCGCTGGTGCGCCGGATGGCGGCCGATGCGTCCTCATCCAGCAGACGCACGTCGCCATCCTTTTCATACTGCGTGCATCGCGCGAGCACCGATTCGGGCGCGCCCTTGGTGATCAGCAGCGTCTCACCGTTGCGTTCGGCCACGACGCCAAGGCGGCGACGCTCGAAGTCGAACGGGATTTCGTCGCGCTTGACGAATTCGCCCTGCGGCGCTGCGCATTGACGCAGGATCGCCTCGTCCAACGGGCTGTGGATGCCGGACTGCATGGAACTATTGAGGCGCGCCAGGCCGCCAGTGCGGTCCGATGGCGAGCCGAACGGATCGACCGTCGCCGCGACGCCGGTTTCGCTGCGCGTGAGGGTGCCGGTCTTGTCGCTCAGCAGCACGGTCATGCTGCCGAAGTCCTCGATGGCGGCGAGGTGTTTCACCACCACGCGTTGACGCGCCATCCGCACGGCGCCGCGCGCCAGCGTGACGGTGGTGATCATGGGCATGAACTCGGGCGTCAACCCGACCGCCAGCGCCAACGCGAACAGCAAGGTCTCCAGCATCGGGCGATGCAGCGCGATCCCGGCGAGCACCACGAGCAGTACCAGCGCGATCACGGTGCGCATGATCAGCCGCGCGAAACCCGCCAGCCCGCGTTCGAATTCGGTGGGCGGAGGTCGTTCCGACAGCCGTGCGGCAACGTCACCGAATGCGGTGGCCCTGCCGGTCGCCAGCACGATCGCGGTGGCGGTGCCGGTGGCCACCGAGGTTCCGAGAAAGACCAGATGCCGGGCATCGGCGCCGGCCTCGCCCTGCGGAGGTTCGCAGGCATCCTTTTCCGCCGGCGCGGATTCCCCCGTCAGCGCCGACTGCTGCACGTGCAGGTCGCGCGCTTCGAGCAGGCGCGCATCGGCGGGCACGCGGTCGCCCGCGGCAAGACGGATCACGTCGCCCGGCACCAGGGTTCGGCGCGGCACTTCCCGCCACGCACCGTCGCGGCATGCACTGGCGGTAGGCGCGATCTGCTCGCGCAGCCGTTCGGCCGCGCGTTGCGAGCGGTAACTCAGCACGAAGTTGAGCGCCACGCTGAGCAGCACCATGGCCAGGATGATCGCTGCACCGACGTGGTCGCCCAGGATCCCGGAAACCGTGGCCGCGACCAGCAGCATCAACACCAGCGGGTTGCCCAGCAACCCGATCAATGTCCGGAAGTATCCGGTGCGGCTGCCGGATTGCGCGTCGTTCGGGCCGTACGCGGCAAGGCGGCGCACGGCCTCGATTCCGCTCAGCCCCCGCGGCGTGCTGCCCATCAGGTCGAACAGCCGGTCGACGGAAACCCGCCGTGGATCCGCGCTGGGCTGGGGTGGGTGCGAAATGTCGTTCATGGCAAAGCGGACTTTGCGCCTGCATCGCCAACCGGTGTTGACCGATCTCAAGTGATACCGAATCGCCTGGTTGCTTCGCCGTTGATGCCACCCGCCTGGCCGTTGGTGCTGCAGACGGAAAAACATGCCGGATCAAGGCCGAAATCCCCGGCGCGGACAAGGACGGCACCGAAGTTTCGGAGGAAGAGAGCAAGGCTTCGATCAGCGCCGAGGCGAAAAAGGGAGATCGGGAAGAAGGACCCGAGGTGGATCATCGTCGAGCGGGGCGTACGGCAAGGCTTGTCGGGCTTCCTCGCGCCCCGCGGAAGGCGACGGCAATCGCGCGGAAACGCATCGCGACAAGGGTGTATCCACGCCCGCGTTTCCCGAGAAGGAAAGCGGAAGCGCGCGCAGGATCGTCGTGGGCCGAGGCGCCCCGCGCTGCAGGGCCGCCGTCATGACGGCGGCTTTTTTGTTCCGGCGCGGGATGCGGCGCCCACGAACCAGTCATAGCGATTGCACATAGGCCGCCACTTGACGGATTTCGTCGGGCTTCAGGTCATGGACGATGCCGTACATCACCGGCGCCTTGCGCTGCTGTTTCTGGATCACGTCGAGCTGGTGCGCGACATAGGCCGAGTGTTGCCCCGCCAGTCGGGGAATCGGCCCATTGCCGACCCCGTCCTGACCGTGGCAGCTCGCGCAGGGCACGACGCGGTGGTCACTGGAACCTTGCAGGTACAACGCGCGGCCCTTGTTGATCAACGCGGGATCACCGCCGCGCCCGGCCGGAGGCTTCTGGCGCGCGTAGTAGCGGGCCAGCGCATCGATGGTCGCATCATCAACCAGCGCGGCCATTCCGTGCATGTATTGGCCCGCTTCGGGTTCACCACGCGCGCTCCTGTTCTTGAACGCCCGGATTTGCGCTGCGAGGTAGCTTTGCTGCTGCGCCGCGAGTTTGGGGAACAGCGGCGACACGCTGTCGCCGCCCGGGCCGTGGCAGTTGGAGCAGACGGTCGTGGCGAGACGTGCTGCTTCAGCGTCGGCCTTGCTCGTGGCTGGCGTGGCGGCGTATGCGCCGCACCCGAGCAGGGCGACGCCCAGGGTGGTGATGCAGGTCAGCAGGAAGGGACGGCGCATGACGACGACCTCAATAGACGAACCAGAGATTGAGGAACCACGTGTTGTTGTCGCTGGCGGAACGTCCGGCTCCATCGTAGTTCGTGCTGCCGCCGTTGAATTTTTGGTAGTCGTAGTACTGCACCATCAAGCGCAGGTTCGGGATCGGCAGGTAATCGATCTCGGGAATGACCCCCCGGGTGTCCGGCCTGCCGTTCAAGCTGCCGCCGACCGATCCGGGTGGATAGAGGCCAGGGTCAGCGCTGCCGGTCGTGGAGAACCAGGCGAGCGTCGCTCCGACACGCCGTTGGAAGTAATAGGTCACCTTCAATTTGGTGGTATTCAGGGTGTCGCGCGGATTGGACGGCGCCGGTCCCGCACCGATCGGCGCACCCGCCAGCGTGGCCGGGAAGCTGGCCGCGTAATCCTGGCGTTCGTGGATGCGCGTCGCCTGCAGCGTGAATGCGTGCGGGTCGGTGATGTATTGGTACTGCGCGTCCACGGCGATGTCGGTGTACTTGTCCGTGGGCGTGAACGGCATCGTGTTGTCGGGGTAAATCCGCACGCGCATCCCGTAGGTGCCGAGCATCAGCGAATGCGGGCCCCATTCGCGGTTCCAGGCCAGACGCCAATAGGGATTCGTTCCCGCCAGGCGATGCACGCCGCCCGGCGTATGGATGTCCTGTCCGGCCCGCAGCCACGAGAAGACGCCATCGGCAGTGCGGTAGCCCGAGAGTTCGAAGTACAGCGAACGGTTCCAGAACATGTAGCCGCCGATGCCGGCCACCTGCTGCGCCAGCGAACCGTCGATCATCGTGGCAGTTGCGGGACTGATCATGTTCGGCGGCAGGGTGAAGGGGAATCCGAAGGCGGGCGTGCTGTTCCAGACGTCCTGCAGCGTCGGGTTGTTGTTGAGGGTCAGCCCGTACAGCCAGCGTACCGTGGTGTTGTCCGCGTCGATCACGCGACCCACCAGGCGCAAGTCGGTATTGTCGATGCCGCTGTGGCCGACGGTCTGGCCTGCGTTGTTGACGTTGAGGTTGTTGTAGGTCCACTGGATCCAGCCGCCTGCGTTGTCGCTGATCTTGCCGGCCAGGAACAGGCTGGCCGCGGAGAGCTGCGCGGAATGCGTCTTCGGAACGATCTGGTTGCCCTGGTCATCGCGGTTCTTGCGCACGCCCATGTCGCCGACCTGCGCCATCAGTGCCACCGGCAGACTCCTCAGGCGGCTGCCGATCGTGTAGCCGTTGAGCTTGAACATGCGCCCGTAAGGCGTCAGTTCCGGGAAGCTGACGTGGCAGGCCATGCAGGCCTGCCCCGTCTGGCGCGCGAAGGCCGGCACCGCGCGCGCCGCCGGGCTGACCGCCAGCCACAACAAGCACGTGAACCCGACCAGACGACCCCGAATTCCGGCCATGACGCGGCTCCGTCATCGAGCAAAGGTTTGCGGAGCGAAGCGTCGACCCGTTACCGGTGATGCGAATTGATGCAGGTCACAGAAATGCACCGCGCCGCGCCGCCGTCTCGATGCTCCGTCGCCAGGCGGCGCGTGTTCCGCAAGTGCAGGACGTCTTCGCCGCTACCGGCCGGGTGTCGCCGGCCTCGGTGCCGTGGGGCATGCAGGAATGACCACGTTATTCCGTATGCGTCTTGACGTCGCCGCGCCGGCGGCGCACGTGGTCCTCGATCCGGCGCCGCAGGCTGTCGAAGGTCTGTGCCACGGCGGTGTAAGGGTCGTCGAGACCGGGGTCGGACGCGGGCGCATCGCCGGCCTCGATCGTGCGGCCGTGCAGCGTGACCCGTGCACGGACGTTGTAGCGGTTGCCGTGGCGGTGATGGTGCTCGCAGGCGCGCACCGTGACCTGGCAGGCTTCGATGTCACCGGCAAAACGCGCCAAACGCTGCGCGCGTTGTTCGATCCTTGCACGCAACGCATCGGATGCGTCCATGCCATCGAAGAGAACGTGGGTTGGGATTGCCGCGAAAGCCATGGAACCTCGCTTGTTCCGGCCGGGACCGGGCGCACGCACCATTCGAAATGCTCGCAAATCGCCGCGCAGGCGCGTTGACGCATGTCAACCAAACCGCAGCCTTGACCCATCTTTCCATGGGTTGACCGGGATCAACACCGCTAGGCCCCGGGAACGGATGCTGGGCCGGCGTCGGCAGTCGCGACGCCATCCTTCGCACCGCGGAGCACGCCCATGAAAGACATCCTCATCCACGTCAGGGATTTCGAGTCACGCACGCCGGCCGCTCATTTTGGTGTCCGCCTTGCGGCGAAATTCGGTGCTTCGGTGACTGCGGTTTATGCGTGCGGCGAAGCCGGTTACGTTGCGCCGACGCTCCGCCCGGAATTGATGGCGGCGATCATGGAGAACATGCGGCAACTGGTGAAAGATGCAGTGCAGTCCAGGCAGGAGTTCGTCAAGTGGGCGGCAACGCTCGGTGTACCGCAGAGCGAATGGCTGGTGGCAGAGGGCGACACCGCCGACGCGCTGGCGCAGGCTGCCACGCGGCATGATCTGCTGGTGCTCGATCACGGCGACGAGGAACGCGGCTCGTTCTGGGACGTCCCCGGGTTGATCCTCGAGGCTGGCGTGCCCTGCATCGTCGTGCCGCATCATGGCGCGCACTTCGTACCGTTCGAACGCGTCGCAATCGGCTGGAACGGTTCGCCGGAGGCCATGCGCGCCGTGCACTCGGCCTTGCCTTTCATGCAGGGCAAGCAAGTGCTGCTGTTGTGGGGCGAGGAACGCGGGAAATATCAGGGCCTGGAGTGGGACCCGCCGTTCAACATCCGTGCGTATCTCGAACATCGCGGCATCACGGTAGAGCAGCGCATGGTTGCTGCCAAACGCGACGATGTCGGTACGGTGCTGCTCGAGGAGGCAATGCGGTTCCGTGCGGACCTCCTGGTGATGGGAGCCTACGGACGTACGCGTTTCAGCGAGTGGATGCTGGGCGGCGCGACCCGCCACGTGTTGGCGTGGTCGGATATTCCGGTGCTGCTGCGGCACTGATGGTGGTGTAAGTTGCCGGAATGGCCATGCGTGCGATGGTGCTAGAAACGGTAGGCGCGCCGCTCGTGCCGAAGGAATTGGCGGTCCCGTCCGTGCAACCGGACGAGGTGCTGCTGCGCGTCGAAGCGTGCGGCGTTTGCCGCACCGACCTGCACGTGGTGGACGGGGAACTGCCCAACCCCAGGACGCCGATCATTCCGGGGCATGAAATCGTCGGCACCGTGGTGGCTGCGGGAGACAACGTGCAGACCCCCATGCCGGGGATGCGGGTCGGCGTGCCCTGGCTTGGTGGTACCTGCGGCGTTTGTGCGTATTGCCGGTCGGGACACGAAAACCTGTGCGATCACCCCGAGTTCACGGGCTACACCCGGCCCGGTGGATTCGCCAGCCACGTCGTTGCGCGTGCTGCGTACTGCATCCTTTTGCACGACGACGTCGATGCGGTTGCGACTGCACCGCTGTTGTGCGCGGGCCTGATCGGCTGGCGATCGCTGCAACGCGCAGGCAACGCGCGGCGTCTCGGTTTGTACGGCTTCGGTGCCGCCGCGCACATCGTCGCGCAGGTTGCCATCCTGCAAGGGCGTGAGGTGTTCGCCTTCACACGGCCCGGCGACACGCGGGCGCAATCGTTCGCGCTGTCGCTCGGTGCGACCTGGGCCGGGGACTCGGATGTGCCGCCCCCCGGGCAACTGGACGCGGCGATCATTTTCGCGCCGGTCGGTGCGCTGGTTCCCGCTGCATTGAAGGCCGTGCGCAAGGGCGGACGCGTGGTGTGCGGTGGCATCCACATGTCCGATATCCCGGCTTTTCCGTATCGTGACCTTTGGGAAGAGCGCGAAATCATGTCGGTCGCGAACCTCACGCGCGAAGATGCACGTGCCTTCTTTGCCGCGAAGGCAACGCAAGGAGTCAAGACCACGACACGGCCCTATCCCCTGGAGCGGGCGAACGAGGCCCTGGCGGACCTGCGCGAGGGCAGGTTGAGCGGCGCAGCGGTGTTGGTACCGTGATCGCCCGGTAGCGATCGATGGTGCACGCAGGCCCCTTGTCGGGCAGGAGTCGGTCATGGCCGCAAGCAATGCCGAAATCGCCGAACTGTTCGACCGCTACGCAGACCTGCTCGAAATCCAGGACGCCAATCCGTTCCGCGTGCGTGCCTACCGCAACGCGGCACGCGTGGTGGGCAGCTCGTCACGCAGCATGGCCGAGCTGGTTGCCGAAGGGCGCGATCTCGACGAACTGCCCGGCATCGGCGAGGACCTCGCGGCGAAAATCGAGACCATCGTGCGTACCGGTGCATTGCCGCAGCTCGCGCAGCTGGAAGCGAAGGTGCCGCGCGCGCTCAGCGACCTCATGAAGCTTCCGGGGCTCGGCCCGAAACGCGTCAAGCTCCTGTATCGCGAACTCGGCATCCGCAGTTTCGAAGACCTGAAGCGCGCAATTCGCAGCGGCGCCCTGCAGGCGTTGCCGGGATTCGGCGCCAAGACCGCAGCGCGCATTCTTGCCGGCCTGGAGCGCCAGGGGACGACGCCGCAGCGCTTCAAGCTCGCCGATGCGGAACAGGTCGCTGCACCGTTGCTGGCCTGTCTGAACGCCATCCAGGGAATCAAGACCGTCACCATCGCCGGCAGCTTTCGGCGGCGACGTGACACCGTGGGTGACCTGGACATCGTGGTCACCGCGAAGCAGGGCACGCCGGTCATGCAGCGGTTCGTTAGCTACGACGCCGTGACCGAAGTGTTGTTGCAAGGCAGTACCCGCGCTTCGGTGCGGTTGCGCAACGGGATGCAGGTGGACCTGCGGCTGATGCCGGAAGTCAGCTACGGCGCGGCGCTCTACTACTTCACTGGTTCCAAGGCCCACAACATCGCGGTGCGCAAGATCGCGGTGGCGCGGGGGCTCAAGATCAACGAATATGGCGTGTACCGTGGCAAGACACGCATCGCCGGCCGCAGCGAGGACGAGATCTTCGCGTCCGTTGGCCTCCCGTACATCCCGCCCGAGCTGCGGGAGAACCGCGGCGAGATCGAAGCAGCCCGCGCAGGGCGGTTGCCCAAGCTGGTCAGGTTGCAGGACATTCGCGGCGACCTGCATGCCCACACCACCGCCAGCGATGGGCATGATTCACTGGAAGCCATGGCATCCGCCGCGCGGTCGCTGGGTTACGCCTACCTCGCCATCACCGATCATTCCCGGCAGGTGCGCATTGCACACGGCCTGGACCCGAAGCGACTGCGGGCGCAATTCGCGGCAATCGACCGCCTCAATGCGACTTTCAGGGATTTCCGATTGCTGAAGAGCGCCGAGGTGGATGTCCTCGACGACGGCAGGCTGGATCTGCCCGATGCGGTGCTGGCGGAGATGGATGTAGTGCTGGCCGCCGTGCACTACCGGCTGGACCTGCCGGCCGACAAGCAAACCACGCGCGTCCTCAAGGCACTGGACAATCGGCACGTGCAGATATTGGCGCACCCCACCACGCGGCTGATCAACCAGCGCCCTGAATTCGCTGCGCACCTGGAAAAGGTCTTCGCTGCCGCCGCCGAGCGCGGCGTTGCACTGGAAATCAATGCGCACCCCGACCGGCTCGACCTCGACGACATCCACGCCCGGGCTGCCCATGCAGCAGGTTGCAAGCTGGTGGTATCCACCGATGCACACAGCACCGTGGGGCTTGCCGACATGCGTTATGGCGTGGACCAGGCGCGGCGCGCGTGGCTGTCAGCGGGCGACGTGCTGAACACCTTTCCCATTGAGCGCCTGCAGCAAGAATTGAGGCATTGATTGCCCAGCGAGGTGAAAAATTCGAGGGTACGAGGCGCCGCGGCGCGGCGAACGGCTGGAGCACGCGACCGTGTTCGGGTCGCTTGAAGGCGCCGCGCAGCGGATAGGCCGCCGACCAGATGAAGGCGAAAAGCGATGGCTGACCCATGCGTGGCGGGCGCTTTCCCGGGAAGCAGTGTGGTTGTGGGTCATGCCGATACGGATCACCATGGACGGCGAACGGGAGCGGGCGGTTGATTGCGTCAAATCGCGGCTCACGTTAGAATGCGCGTTCCCTGATGCGGGGTGGAGCAGTCTGGCAGCTCGTCGGGCTCATAACCCGAAGGTCGCAGGTTCAAATCCTGCCCCCGCTACCAGATTTTCCGGAATGGATGGAACCTTTCCTGTTCGCGGTCATGGACGATCGGCGCAAGTGGTACTCCGCAAGGATGCGGGACGCCGGGTTCAGGATCAAAACCGGCGAACTTAAGGAATGGGCCTCGTGCCCATTTTTTATTCCCGGAATTCACGGACAAGCATGGAGATCGAAGCAATCGCGGCACGCGTGGCGCCGGCCCTTGCGGAATTGGGCCTCGAGTGCCTGGGCGTGGAATGGAGCGCTGGCCACGGCGGCGGCACCCTGCGCGTCTACATCGATGCTTTGGACCATGGCGGCGACGCCGCGAATGCGGTCAACGTGGACGATTGCGAAGCGGCCAGCCGCGAGATTTCCGCATTGCTGGACGTGGAGGATCCGATCACCGGGCACTACGTGCTGGAAGTGTCCTCGCCCGGGATCGAGCGGCCGCTGTTCAATGCCGCGCAGTTTGCGCGCTTCCTGGGCAGCGAAGCGAAGGTGACCCTGAAGTTGCCACGCGCCGGACGTCGCCGGTTGCGCGGAAAGATCGCCGCAGTGGATGGCAAGCACATCGGCATGGATGTCGATGGCCAGCACATGGAAGTCACCGACGATGAAATCGAAAGCGCGCATCTGGTCCCGGATTGGGATGCGCTGGGTTATGCGCCCAAGGCCAAGCCCGGCAAGGCGCCGAATGCAAGACAAGGCAAGGCGGCGCACAAGCGCTGAGCCGGGCCAGCTGATGAACAGTATTGATGAAAGGTCGCAACAGGCAGCGGCCTTGATGGAGCCAAGATGATGAATCGTGACTTGTTGTTGATCGTGGATACCGTGGCCGCCGAGAAGGCAGTGCCGCGCGACGTGATTTTCGGCGCCCTCGAGGCGGCTTTGGCGACTGCGGCGAAGAAACGCTATCCGGAAGAAGAACCCGACATCCGGGTCAGCATCGACCAGGAAACCGGTGACTACGAGACCTTCCGTCGTTGGCAGATCATCGCCGACGACGGCGAGATGGAATCGCCCGATTGGCAGTTGCGTCTGATGGACGCCGAAGACGAGCGGCCGGGCGCGCAGGTCGGCGAATACGTCGAGCACCAGATCGAGAATCCCGAATTCGGCCGCATCACCGCACAGGCCGCCAAGCAGGTGATCGTGCAGCGCATCCGCGAGGCCGAGCGCGCGCAGGTGGTCGATGCGTGGAAGGATCGCGTGGGCGAGCTGGTCAACGGCATCGCCAAGCGCGTCGAGCGCGGCAACATCTATCTCGACCTTGGCGGCAACGCCGAGGCCTTCATCCCGCGCGACAAGGCGATCCCGCGCGAAGCGGTGCGCGTCGGCGACCGCGTGCGCGGCTTCCTGTTCGAGGTGCGTTCCGAACCGCGCGGCCCGCAGTTGTTCGTGTCGCGCACCGCGCCCGAATTCATGATGGAGCTGTTCAAGCTGGAAGTGCCGGAAGTCGGCCAGGGCATCGTCGAGATCCGCGCCTGCGCGCGTGACGCCGGCGACCGCGCCAAGATCGCGGTGGAGGCGCACGACAAGCGCACCGATCCGATCGGCGCCTGCATCGGCATGCGCGGTTCGCGCGTGCAGGCGGTGTCGAACGAACTCAACGGCGAGCGCATCGACATCGTGCTGTGGAACGACGCGCCGGCGCAGTTCGTGATCAATGCGATGGCGCCGGCGGAAGTGCAGTCGATCATCGTCGATGAAGACAAACATTCGATGGACATCGCGGTGGCCGAGGACAAGCTCTCGCAGGCGATCGGCCGTGGCGGGCAGAACGTGCGCCTCGCCAGCAAGCTGACCGGCTGGGATCTCAAGGTGATGACCCAGGACCAGGTTGCCGCCAAGAGCGAGGCCGAGCAGGAAGCCGCGCGCAAGCTGTTCATGGACAAGCTCGAGGTCGACCAGGAAATCGCCAACATCCTGGTGCAGGAAGGCTTCTCGACCGTCGAGGAAATCGCCTACGTGCCGACCGGCGAACTGCTGGCTGTGGAAGGCTTCGACGAGGACATCGTCGAGGAGCTGCGCTCGCGCGCCAAGGATGCGTTGCTGACCGAAGCACTGGCGGTCGAGGAGGATCTCGACGAGCACGCGCCGTCCGAGGAGCTGCTGGCGCTGGATGGCATGGACGAGGAAACCGCCTACGCGCTGGCCGAACGCGGCATCGTCACGCCGGACGACCTGGCCGACCAGGCGGTGGATGACCTGATCGAGATCGAAGGCATGGACGAGGAACGCGCCGGTGCGCTGATCATGGCTGCACGCGCGCCGATGCTGGCAAAGCTGGAACAGGAAGCAGCGAACCACTGAGCAACTTGCTGCGATCGGGCGGATTCGATCCGGTGCAGCGCGTCGGTGGTGTCCGGGCAGGGTTGGGTACGTGGATGTACCGATGCACGCCACCCGGGCAAATGCGGTTCAAGAGGTAACAACAATGGCTGACATCACAATCAAGCAATTGGCGGGCATGGTGGGAACGCCGGAAGACAAGCTGCTGGCACAGCTTGCCGAGGCCGGCATGACCTTCGAGGGGCCCGACCAGGTCATCAGCAGCCGCCAGAAGAGCAAGCTGCTGGAGTTCCTGCGCAGCAATCATGGCAAGGAGGCGTCCGCCCCAGGCGCCGCAGCGCCCAAGCAGATCACCTTGAAGCGTCGCAAGGTCAGCGAAATCACCGTCGCGGGCGCGCGCGGTGCGAGCGCCAAGACCGTCAACGTCGAAGTCCGTGCCCGCCGCACTTACGTCAAGCGCGCCGCCGTCCCGGCAGCCGACGGGGTGGTCGACAGCGAGCGCGAAGACGCGTTGCGCAAGCTTAGGGAATCGCAGGAGCAGCATGACCGCGAGGTCGCCGAGCTGGCCGAACAGGACCGCCGCCGCAAGCAGGAGCAGGACCGCATCGCTGCCGAAGCCGCCGAGCGCAAGCGTGCCGAAGAGGAAAGCGCCAGGGCTGCGGCGGAAGCCGCTGCCGCGGAACGCGCCGCCGAGGAACCCGCCAGCGACGAAACGCCGGTGGCTGCACCGGCGCGCCGTCACGAAGCGCCCAAGCCGGCGCCGCGCGGCACCGCCAAGGATGATGGTGCGCACAAGCCCAAGCGTGCGCGCGGTTCGCACCGCATGCGCGACGATGAGGACGAAGGCCCGGCGCGCTATACCGGCGGCGAGTTGCACCTCACCGATGCCGAACGCGCCCGCCGTTCCACCCGGAAGCGTGCCAAGCCGAAGATCGATATCTCCGACATCACCGGGCAGCACGGCTTCTCCAAGCCGGTTGCCCCGGTCGCGCGCGAGATCCCGATCGGCGAGACGATCGTGGTGTCCGACCTTGCGCAGAAGATGGCGGTCAAGGGTTCGGAAGTGGTCAAGGCGCTGTTCAAGATGGGCAGCATGGTGACCATCAACCAGAGCATCGACCACGATACCGCCGCGCTGGTGGTCGAGGAACTCGGCCACAAGGCGGTCGATGCCGAAGAGAAAACGGCTGAAACCGAGCTCGCCGCGCACGTCGTCGGCGACGCTGCCGAAGGCGAGAAGACGCAGCGTCCGCCGGTGGTCACGATCATGGGCCACGTCGACCATGGCAAGACCTCGTTGCTCGATTACATCCGCCGCACCAAGGTTGCGTCGGGCGAAGCGGGCGGCATCACCCAGCACATCGGCGCGTACCACGTGGACACGCCGAAGGGCGTGATCACCTTTCTCGACACGCCCGGCCACGCCGCGTTCACCTCGATGCGTGCACGCGGTGCGCAGTCCACCGACATCGTGGTGCTGGTGGTCGCGGCCGATGACGGCGTGATGCCGCAGACTGTCGAAGCCATCCAGCACGCGCGTGCAGCCAAGGTGCCGCTGATCGTTGCGGTCAACAAGATGGACAAGCCGGAGGCCAATCCGGACAACGTGCGCCAGGGCCTGGCCCAGCACGAAGTCATCCCCGAGGATTGGGGCGGCGACACCCAGTTCGTGCCGGTTTCGGCGCGGACCGGCTTGGGCGTGGATGCACTGCTGGAAGCGATCGGCGTGCAGGCCGAAGTGATGGAACTCAAGGCCGTGCCGGATGGCCGCGCCTCGGGCGTGGTGATCGAATCCAGCCTCGACAAGGGCCGCGGCCCGGTGGCGACGGTGCTGGTGCAGCAGGGTTTGCTGAAACGCGGCGACTACGTGGTGTGCGGCGTCGAATACGGCCGCGTGCGCGCGTTGTTCGACGAAACAGGCGGCCAGGTTGAAAGCGCGGGTCCGTCGATTCCGGTGCAGATGCTGGGCCTGTCCGGCGTGCCCGAAGCGGGCGACGAATTCGTGGTGGTGGCGGACGAGAAACTGGCGCGCAACGTGGTGTCCGAGCGCGAAGCCCGCCGCCGCGAGAAGCGCCTGGTCACGCGCACCAACACGCTCGAAGACGTGATGGCGATGATGGGCAAGGGCGAGGGCCAGCAGACGCTCAACATCCTCATCAAGGCCGACGTGCAGGGGTCAGCCGAGGCCTTGCGCGAATCGCTGTCCGCGATCAGCAACGATCTCGTCAAGGTCAACGTGATCGCGTCCGGTGTCGGCGGCATCACCGAGTCCGACGCCACGCTGGCGTCGGCGTCGAAGGCGCTGGTGATCGGCTTCAACGTGCGTGCGGATGCTTCGGCACGCAGGATCATCGAGCAGAACGGCGTGGACTTGCGCTATTTCTCGATCATCTACGACGTGATCGACCAGGTGAAACAGGCTGCGTCCGGCCTGATGGGCGTGGAAGTACGCGAGGAAATCCTCGGCATCGCGGAAGTGAAGGACGTGTTCCGTTCCTCCAAGTTCGGTGCGATCGCGGGCTGCCAGGTGGTCGAGGGCTCGGTCAAGCGCAACAAGCCGATCCGCGTGCTGCGTGACGACGTGGTGATCTTCGAGGGCGAACTGGAATCGCTGCGCCACTACAAGGACAACGTGGACGAGGTGAAGAGCGGCAGCGAATGCGGCATCGGCGTCAAGCAGTACAACGACGTCAGGCCGGGCGACCGCATCGAGTGCTTCGAACGCATCGAGGTGGCGAGGACGCTGTAGGAGCCGGCCTGCCGGCGACCTGTCGCGCGCCGGCGCGCTCCTGCAAAGCATGGTTATGCCGACCCGTTCCTTCCATCGCACCGACCGCGTCAACGCCGAACTTCGCCGCGAAGTCGGCGTGCTGGTGCACGCCGCGGTGCGTGACCACGCGTTGCCGCAGGCCAGCGTGGTGGATGTCGAAACCAGCCGCGAACTCGATGTTGCGACCGTGTGGGTCACGGCGCTGCAACCGGAACGCTCGCGCGAGGTCGTGCAGGCGCTGAAGGAACTGGCGAAGGAATTCCGTCATCAGCTTGCCCACACCATGCGGATGCGGCGAGTCCCGGAACTGCGTTTCAAGTACGACGAATCGGTGGACACCGGCGAGCGGATCGAGCGGCTTCTGCGGGAAGGTGAACATCGGGAAGCTGGAAACGGGGATACAGACGGCTCCCGGTCCTGACCCCTTTCGGTATGCAGGGTGCATTGCACCGGCGCAATGCAGGTGCCGTGAGGTGGACGGGCGTTGCAAATCGGGATCGCTCGGTGCGTCCGGGCGGTCTGCGTGACGGACGACTCCAGCATGCCTGAACCACAGTCCCGCGCCATTACGGGTATCCTGCTGCTCGACAAGCCCACAGGCATTTCCTCCAACCGCGCGCTGCAGCAGGCCAAACGCCTGTTCGGCGCGGCCAAGGCCGGGCACACCGGCAGCCTCGATCCGCTGGCGACCGGTTTGCTGCCGATCTGTTTCGGCGAGGCGACGAAGATCGCCGGTTACCTGCTGGGTGCACGCAAGGCCTATCTCGCCGAATGTCGCCTCGGCGTCACCACCGACACCTGCGACAGCGAAGGCACGGTGTTGGTCGAACGGCCGGTGCCCGCGCTGGATGATGCGGCGATCCGTATGGCGCTGGCGCAATTTACCGGGCGCATCACGCAGGTACCGCCGGTGTATTCCGCGTTGAAGCAGGGTGGCGTGCCGTTGTACAAACGCGCGCGTCGCGGCGAAGCGGTGGAAGCATCGCCGCGTGAAGTCGAGGTGTTCCGCTTCGAACTGCTCGCACGCGCTGGCGACGTGTTGCGGCTTGCGGTCGAGTGCGGATCGGGCACCTATGTGCGCAGCCTGGTCCGCGATCTCGGTGAAGCGTTGGGCTGCGGCGCGCACCTCACGGCGTTGCGCCGGGTGTGGGTGGAACCCTTCCGCAATCCGTGCATGTTCACGCTGGATGAATTGACTGCGCTGCGTGAGCAAGGCGAGTCGGCGTTGCGCGCTTGCCTGTTGCCGGTCGAGGCCGGGCTGGCCGATTGGCCGGTGTTGCGCCTGGGTGCGAACGACGCTGATGCCGTGGTACACGGGCGCGTCGTGCACGTCGCAGCCCCGTCGGGCCGCCATCGCGTCGAATCATCTGATGGCCGACTGCTCGCCATCGGCGAGGTGGATGCGTCCGGCGCGTTCCGGATCCTGCGGGGCTTTGCCGGCTGAGCCACGCGCCGTGGCGCGGTTTGCCCGGACGGCGTTACAGGATCGCCAGGACGTTTTCCGGCGGGCGGCCGAGCGCGGCCTTGCCGTTGGCGAACATGATCGGGCGTTCGATCAGGACCGGATGCGCAGCCATGGCCGCGATCAGTTGCTTGGGCGTGAATGCAGGATCATCCAGCCCCAGCTCGGCATACACCGCCTCGCCCTTGCGCATCAATTCGCGCGGCTCGCGAGCGAGCAGCCGCAAGGCGCGTTCGATCTCCGCGACACCCGGCGGGTCTTTCTGGTAATCGACGATCACGGGTTCGATCCCGCGTTCGCGCAACAGCTCGAGCGTGCCGCGCGATTTTGAACAGCGCGGGTTGTGCCAGAGGATAACGACCGATCGGATCGGCATGCCGTGGTTTCCGGAATGCGGAAGCGCGCTAGCCGCGTGCGGGACCGCGTCCACCCCTGCCGCCGCCATCACGCCGCGGACCGCCGCGTCCGTCGCCGGGGCCACGGTTGCCGCCGGGACCGCGACCGCGTTCACCGCCCGGCCCACGGCCGCGATTGCCACCCGGTCCGCGACCGCGGTCGCCGCCGGGGCGCTTGTCGCCGGCAAACCAGGTGCGTACCGAAGGCAGTTCCTGGCCCGGTGCAACGCCGCGTCGATTCTTGCGCGGCTTGCGCGGTGACTGGGCCGGCTTGAGCACGTTGCCGTTGACGTCGCCGCGCGGCGGACCACGCCGACGCTTGCCGCGCGGATTGAAGTCGTCCGGACGCACGCGGTCGAAGGCGGTCAGCTCGCGCGCCTCGTCGTGGCGCACGCCGGTCCACGCGTGCGGGGTTTGCCCGGCCGGCTTGATTTCGGTGACGCCACGCGGCGATTGTCGCTGGTGCAGGACCGGCTTGAGGGTCAGGCTGGGCTGTACCGGGCCCGCGCCCGCGAGTTCGCGCAAGGACTTGACGGCGTCCTCGGCGAGCGCCTCGTTCTGGCCGGGGCGCAGCGATCGCGGCAGCTCGACATTGCCGTAGCGGATGCGCTTCAGGCGGCTGACCAGGAAGCCGAGCGCATCCCACAGGCGGCGCACCTCGCGGTTGCGGCCTTCGTGCAGGACCACGCGGAACCAGCAGTGGCTGCCGCCGCGGCTGACCACGTGGATCTCGTCGAAACGCGCCGGACCGTCCTCAAGTTCCACGCCGGCCTTCAGTTTCTCCAGCGCTTCGTCGGGCACCTCGCCGTGCACGCGGCACAGGTATTCGCGTTCCAGTTCGTGGCTTGGATGCATCAGCGCGTTGGCGAGTTCACCGTCGGTGGTGAGCAGCAACAGGCCGGTGGTGTTGACATCGAGCCGTCCCACCGAAATCCAGCGCGAACCGTTGAGGTGCGGCAGGTTCTCGAACACGGTCGGGCGGCCTTCCGGATCGTCGCGGGTGGTCAGTTCGCCCTCGGGCTTGTGGTACATCAGCACCTGCGCGTGGTCGTGCGGATCGGTCGCCACCACGAACTGCTTGCGGTCCAGCTCGACCCGATCGCCGGCGCGCACGCTGGAGCCGGTCTGTGCGGCCTGCCCGTTGACCAGGATTTCGCCCGCCGCGATGCGCTGTTCCAGCAGCCGTCGCGAACCCAGCCCGGCATTCGCGAGTACCTTGTGCAAGCGCTCTTCCAGCGCGTCGCTGCCGGCTTGCGTGACCGGGCGCTTCAGGGTGAGCAGGGAGCGTGGGGTGGAACTCATGCGGCGTCCTCGGCGGTACGGGGGGCGGCAGCCGGCGTGGCTTCGCCGGCGACGGGTTCATCAGCATTGGCGGCGGAGCCGGATTCGACAGGCGCGCCGCCCGCATCGGGTGCCAGCGCGAGTTGCGGGTCGAGATCGGTGATTTCGCGGATTTCGGCGAGGGTCGGCAACTGGTCGAGCGACTTGAGGTTGAAGTAATCGAGGAACTGGCGGGTAGTGCCGAACAGCGCCGGCTTGCCGGGTACGTCGCGGTAGCCCACCACGCGGATCCATTCGCGTTCCTCCAGCGTGTGCATGATGCTGGAAGCAACGGTGACGCCGCGTACCTGTTCGATCTCGCCGCGCGTGATCGGTTGGCGGTAGGCGATCAGCGCGAGGGTTTCCAGCAGGGCGCGCGAATATTTGGTCGAGCGTTCGCTCCACAGCCGCGCGATCCACGGGTGCACGTCCTGGCGCACCTGGTAGCGGAAGCCCGAGGCGACCTCCACCAGTTCGATGCCGCGGCCTGCGCAGGCTTGCGTCAGCGTTTCGACCGCGCGCGCCAGGTCCTCGTGCGTGACGGCGTCGGCATCCTGGAACAACGCCGAGAGCATGGGCAGCGTCAGCGGTTGCTGTGCCGCGAGCAGGGCGGCTTCCACGATGTTTTGCAGTTTTTCCTGTTCCACGTGAGTCTGGTCTCTTGCGATGAGAGAAGTGTCGGCGGGTGCACCGGTTGACGTCGGCAGTATCCGGCTTATCTGCGGTGGCTCGCGTTCATGGCAGGGTGCCTGGAGGCAGAACCATCTGCGGATTCATTCGGCTGTTTCCGCTGTGGCGCGGGCTTTCAGGTAGATCGGTGCCAACGGCGCCTCCTGCATGATTTCGATCAGGCGGTCCTTGGCCAGTTCCAGCAGCGAGAGGAAGGTCACCACCACGCCGACCCGGCCCTCGCTGGCGTCGAACAGCGCTTCGAAGCGATGGAACGCGCCGTCGCCCAGCTTGCGCAGCACCTCGCCCATGCGCTGGCGCACGGACAGTGGTTCGCGCTCGACCTCATGATGGCCGTACAACTCGGCGCGGTGCAGCACATCGCGCAGCGCCAGCAGCATTTCGCGCAGCTCAACCGGGGGCGGCAGCTTGACGACCTTGTAATCCGGGACGAAGGCATTGGCGTTGTCGAGGTCGCGCTCCATGCGCGGCAACGTGTCGATGTCCTCGGCGGCCTGCTTGAAGCGCTCGTATTCCTGCAGGCGGCGCACCAGTTCCGCGCGCGGGTCTTCCTCGGTGCCTTCCTCGGCGGGCGGGCGCGGCAGCAGCAGGCGCGATTTGATCTCGGCGAGGATCGCTGCCATCACCAGGTATTCGGCTGCCAGTTCGAGGCGCATCTCGCGCATCACCTCGATGTAATTCATGTATTGGCGCGTGATTTCCGCGACCGGGATATCGAGGATGTCGAGGTTCTGCCGGCGGATCAGGTACAGCAGCAGGTCGAGCGGCCCCTCGAATGCCTCCAGGATCACTTCCAGCGCATCCGGAGGGATGTACAGATCCTGTGGAATCTGCAGCACCGGCTGGCCGTGCACGACCGCCAAAGGCATTTCCGCCTGACGCGGGACGTCAGCGCTGCGTGGCGGCTCGGGCGCCAGCACTGCGGTGGGTTCGGTTGAAAGAGGTTCGGTACTCATCCGGCGCTCATCACGAGCGAACCGGCGGTGCCATCGGCACCGCGATCCGCGGTTTGCGAAAGTTTGCAGTTGCCTGTTGTGGGCACGGCCAAGGCCTTGCCGTGCGCGCCGTCCGCGTTGGCGGGCGGACCCGGGTGGAATCGGTTTACACGAGGCCCGGCGTTTCGTCGAGCCGAACTGCGCATCCATAGAATTCACTGGCTGCCGTTTCCGGCCTCGCGCCCCGTCGTGTCATCGCCTCTTGCAACCTGGCGATCCCCGAAACCCCGAAGAGGCGAGCGAGGCGCTTGCGGTCATTGGAAGATCGCGCGGGCGGCTCGGGTAGCCGGAACCGGCACACCGCCGCAGCAGCTACATGCCGCCTAGGGTAAGACCGAAAGCCCGGCAAGTCCAGAGGCCGGGATCACGGGCTTGGCCCGTAAATTGCTTGCATGGAGACGACGGGCCAGGTGCGCTGGTATCGGGCTTGCTGCAATGCAGTCGTGGCAAAGATGCGAGGTGACAGGGGAATGTTTGACGTGTCGATCGACCACCAAGTGGAGCAAGCAGCCGATGCGCATGTACGGCATGCGCGGATGGTGCGCCAGACGGCCGTGCTGATGAGCCGGCGCGGTGACGTGTGGCAGACCGATCTGGCCGACATTTCGGCAACCGGCGTCAGGCTTGCGCGCCCGAGCGGGTGGCACGGGCAGCCGGGTGAGGTCTGGGTGCTCGACATGCTGTTCGCCGAAGACGTCAATGTCCACGTGATGGCTGAAGTGGTGCGCGTCACGCGTGATTTCGTCGCGCTGACCTTCGCGCGGATTCCCGAGGAAACCCAGGCGGTGTTGTGGACCTTGCTGGGCGGCTATGCCGACACCCTGGAGCCGTGGGACGAGGATGAGGACGCGGATCCCGTGACTTGAGCGCGGGTATCGGAAAAGAACGGGGCGGCCTGCGGGCCGCCCCTTTTTTCTGTGTCCTCACCCGGTCATTCAACGATGGCCGTTGTTGTCGGGTTTCCTTTGCTCGCGTGGATGGCTGGCGTGCGCTTCGCGGGCCGGTGCCGGGCGCGCGCGCGGACCTTCATTGCGGGGAGCGTAGGCGTTGGCTTCGCGTTGGCGCGGCGCGTACGCCCCCGCTTCGCGCTGGCGTGGCGGCTGTGCTTCCGCGTAACCGCGCTCACCCGGCTGCGTCATGCGTTCGCCATGGCGCGGCTGCGCGGACCGCATTGCGGGTTGCGCGCGGTCGCGCGGCGCCTCGACCATGCCGCCACGACGATTGGGCGCAGACATGGCTTCGCGCGCACGCTCCGGGGCGGCAACCATGCGGTTGTTCGGTGCCCCCGGTGCGCGCACCGTGTGCGGGCCATCCAGCCGCCCCGCACGTTGTGTCGCAAACACCGCGGGGCGGCCCTGGTTGGATGTGAAGCGTTGCGCCGGATTGCGCATGGCCGTGTCACGTTGCTGCGTCTGCATCGTCGTGGGAGACCAGCGGCGCTCGTTGGCGATGGTGCGTTGTGCGGCGCTCGGTTGCACCGTGAGACCGCCGCGCCCGCCGTTGTAGCTGACGCGGTTGACATTGACGTTGTTGATCACGGTCTTGTTGACGTACACGTTGCGGATGTTGGTGACATTGATGTTGTTCACCGCGCGGTTGTAGAAGAAGTCGTTGCCGCGCCAGTAACCGCCCGCATAACCGGTGCCGAAATAGCCATAGCCGTAGTTGACGCCGCCATAGAAGCCGACGCGTGCGCCCCAGTAGCCGGGGTTCCAGCGGTAATAGCCTGCCGACCAGCCCCACCAGCCCGGAGTCCACAGCAGGCCGACCTGCGGCGGCATCACCCAGGTGCCGGGTACCCAGTAGTAGCCGCCATAACCGGGATCCCACGCCCAGTACCCGGGTGTCCAGATGTAACCCGGGCCGGGGATGATGGGTTGTGCGTACACCGGCAGCACCGGCGGCGGGATG
Organism: Pseudomonadota bacterium; assembly: GCA_018241365.1. GTDB lineage: Bacteria > Pseudomonadota > Gammaproteobacteria > Xanthomonadales > Rhodanobacteraceae > 66-474. The sequence continues at coordinate 29,065 of JAFEDX010000211.1, read as the reverse complement.
CCGACCGAGACGCCGATGCCGATGCTCACCCCGGCCTAGGCAGCCGGCGGCAGCACCAGCATCGGCGTAGCCATGAGACTTGCAACCAGCAACGTTGTCGCAATGCGTTTCACGGTGGTTTCTCCTGATCGGCCACAATGGCCTAACCGTTAGAACGCGATGCTATTGCCGTTGTTGACGGTTGCGGCGCTGCCGGTTGCCCGCCGTTTAGCCGGCATTGGGCGAAGATTCAGCCCTTGGATGGATACGGCGTTCCGTCCTTGTGTGCATAACCGGCGTTGCCCCCCGGGCCGATGCGCAGGTCCACGTCCGGGTAATCGCTGGCGTCTTCGTCGGGCTTGCGCGATCCGACTTCGAGGCAGCGCACGACGGCGTTCGAGCGATTCACCAGGTGGTGCCCATTGCCGTCGCCCCTGGCGAATGCGGCGCAGTCGCCCGCGTGCATCACGTGTTCGCCCTGATCGTCGATCAAGGTGACTGCGCCTTCCAGCACCCACACGAACTCGTCTTCCGCCGAGTGCCAATGGCGCTGGCTGGACCACGCGCCAGGTTGCAACTCCAGGAGATTCACACCGAAATCGGTGAGGCCGCCGGCATCGCCGAGCCTGCGCCGTGCGCGGCCGCGGCAAGGCTGGTCGAACGGCGGCGGGTAGCCGCAGCCGGTACGGCGTGGCAGCGCTTCGATGTCAATGCGTGGCACGTTGTTTTTCCTCGTCGCGCAATGCACGACGCAGGATCTTGCCGACGTTGCTCTTGGGCAGTTCGCTGCGGAATTCGATGTATTTCGGGCGCTTGTAGCCGGTGAGTTCGTCGTGGCAGTACCGCTTCAGTGCATCCTCGGTAAGCGCCGGATCCTTCTTCACAACAAACAGTTTCACCACTTCACCGGAATGTTCGTCCGGTACGCCGATTGCGGCAACCTCGAGCACGCCGGGGTGCTGTGCAACCACGTCCTCGATCTCGTTGGGGTACACGTTGAAGCCCGAGACCAGGATCATGTCCTTCTTGCGATCGACGATGTACAGCATCCCATGGTCATCCATCCGGGCGATGTCGCCGGTGCGCAGCCAACCGCCGGCATCCAGCACCTTGGCGGTCTCCTCGGGCCGGTTCCAGTAGCCCTGCATCACTTGCGGTCCGCGCACGCACAGTTCGCCGGATTCGCCGGGGGCCACGTCACGGCCATCATCGTCGCGCAGCGCCACGTCGGTGGATGGCAGCGGCATGCCGATCGAGCCGGTGTAGTCCTTGATGTCGAGCGGGTTGGCGGTCACGACGGGCGAGGTTTCGGTAAGTCCGTAGCCCTCGATCAGCGGGATGCCGGTAGCCTGCTTCCAGCGTTCCGCCACGGCGCGTTGCACCGCCATGCCACCCGCCAGCGCAAACTTCACCTGCGAGCAGTCGACCGAACCGAAATCCGGATGGTTGAGCAGGGCGTTGTACAGGGTGTTGACGCCGGTGATCGCGGTCCAGCGTGACTTCTTCAACGTCTTGATGAAGGCCGGGATGTCGCGCGGGTTGGTGATCAGCACGTTTTCGCCGCCGAAGTACGCCATCAGGATGGCGTTTACCGTCAACGAGAAGATGTGGTACAGCGGCAGCGCGGTGATGATGTGTTCCTCGCCCTGCGTGAACAGGTCGCCCACCCACGCCGCCAGTTGCAGCGTGTTGGTGACCATGTTGCCATGGCTCAGCATGGCGCCCTTGGCGACGCCGGTGGTGCCGCCGGTGTATTGCAGGAAGGCGGTGTCGCCGTGGCCGAGCTGGACTTTCGGCGCCGGCATGCCGGTGCCGCGGCGCAGCACGTCGCCGAAACGCAGGTGCCCGGGCAGTGACCAGGTCGGCACCATCTTTTTGATGTGCTTCACCGCGAAGCTGATCAGCGGCCCTTTCGGGAAACCCAGCTGGTCGCCGATCGAGGTGACGATCACGTGTTCGACCCGGGTCTTGCCGAGCGATTCCTGCAGCGTCGCCGCGAAATTTTCCAGCACCACGATGGTCCTCGCGCCGGAATCCTCGAGCTGGTGCTGCAGCTCGCGCGCGGTGTACAACGGGTTGACGTTGACCACCGTCAACCCGGCGCGCAACGCGCCGAACAGCGCGATCGGATACTGCAGCAGGTTGGGAAGCATGATCGCGAGCCGGTCGCCCTTGCCGAGCTTCCATTCGCCGGCGAGGAACGCCGCGAACGCCGCGCTCTGCCGATCCAGATCCGCCCAGCTCAGCACCTTGCCGAAGCTGGAATACGCGGGACGTTGCGGATGCTGCGCGCAGGACCGTTCGAACATCGCCACGATCGAGGCGAACTTGCCGGCGTCGATGGCGGCGGGGACGCCGGGCGGATAATGCGCCAACCATGGGCGTGGATCGGCCATGCGTGTTCCCTCCTGTCGGGAAGTGCCGGTTGCACTGATTCAAGGCATTGGAGCACGATAGGCGCGAAGGCGGCAAGCTGCATTGCGGCAATCGCGAGGGGATGGCATGGCCGGGGCTGGAAAGTTCATGCGGGTCTTGCGCGCAGGTGTGCAGCGCGGTTTCGGCATCGCCTGCCTGATGCTTGCGGTGTCCGCGTTGGTGGCTTGCCACCGCACGCCAGCCGAGCAACAGATTCGCGACGCGATCACGTCGGCCGCTTCGGCGGCACGTACCAACGATGTGTCCGGGGTACTCGCGGTCGTCAGCGACGATTTCACCGGCAACGATGGCGACCTCGACCAGCGCGGCCTGCACCAATTGCTGGCGGTGCGCGCATTGCGCCAGGACAAGACCGGCGTGCTGATCGGGCCGATCACGTTCGAGCGAAAGGGCGATCGCATCGTCGCGAAATTCAACCTGGTGCTGACCGGCGGCAAGCCGGGCGACCTGTTGCCCGACCGGTCGTCGATCTATGCGATGACCACGGCGTGGCGGCGCGATGGCGGCAAGTGGGTCTGCTACAACGCGACGTGGTCGCGTTGAAGGCTGCGGGCACACAGGCCATCCGGCAGGACATCGGCGGAACCGCGAGCCGCCACACTTGCGCCGCGTGAGGCAAAGGCCGACACTCCGCGCGTCCGGAAGCCGGCCTGTTGCCGGCGGGAACCTCACCCTGAGTGGCAACCCATCGCGCCTTCTTCCGTGAACTGAAACGCCGCAACGTGCTGCGCGCCGCGGTGTTGTACGCCGGCGCGGTCTGGGCGTTGTCGCAGGGCGTCTCGCAACTGAGTCCGGCGCTCGGGTTGCCGGATTACGCGACGCGCTGGTTCCTGGTTGCCTGCGTGATCGGCTTCCCGTTCTGGGTCGCATGGGCGTGGTTTTACGAATTCACGCCGCAGGGCTTCCGGCGCGATGCCGAGATCGCTGCGGATGCGCCGATCCGCTACTCCAATGCGCGCAAGCTTGATTTCGCGATCATCGGCGTACTCGTCGTTGCCGTGGCACTGCTGGCGTCGGGTTATTTCGTGCGCCGTGGCGCGGGTACCGGGGGCGCCGTTGCCGTGTCCACTGGAATGCGCCCGGCATCTGCCGCGTTCAGCCCACCCGAGGACACGCTGGTGGTACTGCCCTTCGGCAACCTCGGCGGCGATCCCGGGCAGCAGTACTTCAGCGACGGCATCACCGAGGAACTGACCAACGTGCTGGGCCGGAACGTGGGCATCAAGGTGATCGCGTGGGATACCGCATCCCGCTTCCGGGACAGCAAGCTGGGTATTGCCGGCATCGCGAGGGCGCTGGATGTCGCGAACGTGTTGACCGGCAAGATCCTGCGCCAGGGCGACCAGATACGGGTGATCGTGGAACTGGTCAATGCGCGCACCGGCTTCCAGATGTGGTCGGATCACTACGACGATTCACTGGCCAACGTGTTCCAGGTCCAGGACAGGATTTCCGAGGATATCGCCGCCGCGTTGCGGGTGAAGTTCGCTTCCGTGCGTTCTGCCCGCAAGGTCGATCCGCGGGCCCATGACCTGGTGCTGCGGGCGCGTGCGCTGATCCAGACCGCACAAACCGCCAAGCCGATCGAACAGGCGCGCGGATTGTTCGACCAGGCCATCGCGATCGCGCCGGACTACCCGGACGCGCACGCGGGACTGGCCGGGGCGCTGCTTGGCTTGACCGAGTTTTCCACGTTGCCGATGAAGGACATCCTGCCGAAGGCGCGTGCGGAAGCACACCAGGCGCTGGCGGAGGATCCGGACAACGTCGAGGCACTGCTGGCACTGGCGAACGCCGATGCCTCGGAGGGCAAGCTGGCCGAGGCCCGGGCCGGCTTCGAACGCGCGCTGGCGCTGGATCCCAGCAATGCGTTCGCGCACGTGGATTTGAGCAACCTGTTGCCGCTGGAGCCGAGTCTCGCTCAGGTTCAGGAAGCGGTAGAGCTGGATCCCGACAACGCCACTGCGCAGAACGATCTTGCTGCAACCGAGCTGGACCTGGGCGCGTACACGCAGGCCCTGGCGCCAGCGCAGGCACTCGTCAAGCTGGCGCCGCACAGTCCGGACAACGTGCTGATGCTGGCGGAAATCCACACGTTGCTCGGGCAACCCGGCGAAGCGGTGCAGGCGTTCGATCTCGCGCAACCCGACACGGACCTGTCGCGGGCGATGGTTGCCGCGGAACGCCTGACCTATCGCGCGGCCCAGGATTCCGCGTTGCACCGGCAGGCATTGGACGCGGTGGATGCGTTGCGCAAGCGTCCGGATCTGGATCCGGGTTCGATGATCGACGTGATCCAGTTGTATCTCGCATTGCGCGAGGACGGCACGGCATTGGAATTGTTGCCGGCCACGTGCGCCGCGCAGCCCGTGAATTGCAGCGACCTCAGCGTCAATCCGCTGTTCGTGTCATTGCGCGGCAAGCCGGGCTTTGCGGCGCTGGTGCAGCGTTATGACACGGTTTCCAAGCCCGTGCCTCCCACGTCAGCGGTATCCAGCTCCGCGGCCACCGTATCGCTGCATTGACGTTTGCGGGATTGGGTCCTCTCCCGCAAGGAGAGGACCCGCCGCGCCTACGCCGCCTTCCTGGCCAGGTCGCGCAGCACGTACTGGAGAATTCCGCCGTGCTTGTAGAAGTCGCGTTCCTTGGGCGTCAGCAGCATCACGCGCACATCGAATTCCTTCTGCTTGCCATCCTTGTCCGTGGCGACCACGTTGGCCATTTTCGCATCGCCGCCATCGAGGCCGGTGATCGCGAAGGTTTCCTTGCCGGTCAGGCCGAATGACTGCGCGTTCTCGCCATCCTTGAACTGCAGCGGCAGCACGCCCATGCCCACGAGGTTGGAGCGGTGGATGCGCTCGAAGCTTTCAGCGATCACCGCGTTCACGCCCAGCAGCAGGGTCCCCTTGGCCGCCCAATCGCGCGACGAGCCGGTACCGTATTCCTTGCCCGCGATCACGATCAGCGGCGTCTTCTCGGCCTTGTATTTCATGGCGGCGTCGTAGATCGACAGCTGCTCACCGCTCGGAACGTGCAGGCTGTAGCCGCCTTCGACGCCATCGAGCAAACGGTTCTTGATGCGGATGTTGGCGAAGGTGCCGCGCACCATCACGTCGTCGTTGCCGCGCCGCGAGCCGTAGGAGTTGAAATCCTTCGGTTCGACACCGCGCGCCATCAGGTATTTCCCGGCGGGCGAATCCTTCTTGATCGCCCCGGCGGGCGAGATATGGTCGGTGGTGATGGAGTCGCCGAACAGGCCGAGGCAATACGCGCCGCGGATGTCGCCATGCCGCGGCAGCGCCATCGTCATGCCGTCGAAGTAGGGCGGGTTCTTGATGTAGGTGGATTTGCCGTCCCACGCGTACTGGTCGCCCTCGGGCACTTCGACCGCGTTCCAGGCATCGCTGCCCTTGAACACCTCGCCGTAGTTCTTCGTGAACATGCCGGCGTCGATCGAGCTGGCGACCAGTTCGGTGATCTGCGCGTTGCTCGGCCAGATGTCCTTGAGATAGACATCCTTGCCTTGCTGGTCCTGGCCGAGCGGCTGCTTCGACAGGTCGATGTCGATGGTGCCGGCGATCGCGAAGGCCACCACCAGCGGCGGCGAGGCCAGGTAGTTCATCTTCACTTCGGAGTGGATGCGGCCTTCGAAGTTGCGGTTGCCCGACAGCACCGCGGCGACCGCGTAGTCGTGCTCGCTGACGCGCTTGCTGACGTCCTCGGGCAGCGGGCCGGAGTTGCCGATGCAGGTGGTGCAGCCGTAGCCGACCAGATAGAAGCCGAGCTTCTCCAGGTCGCGCATCAGGCCGGTCTTTTCGAGGTAGTCGGTGACCACCTTCGAGCCCGGCGCCAGCGAGGTCTTGACCCACGGCTTGGGCTTCAGGCCGCGCGCGGCAGCGTTGCGGGCCAGCAGGCCGGCGCCGATCATCACCGCGGGGTTGGAGGTGTTGGTGCACGACGTGATCGCCGCGATCACCACCGAGCCGTCTTCCAGCTCGCAATGTTCATAGTGCGGGCACACCTCGGGCGAGAACTCCTTTTCCGCCGCGGCGCGGCCGACCGCGGTGCTGCCGCCCTCGTTGAGGAAGCGCTCCTTCTGCCTGTCCCATTTTTCCTTGCCGTTCTCGCCTAGCGCGTGCATTGCGTTCTTGTAGCTTTCGCGCATGTCGGTCAGCAGCACGCGGTCCTGCGGGCGCTTGGGGCCGGCCAGCGAAGGTTTGACGCTGGCGAGGTCGAGTTCGACGATCGAGCTGAATTCCGGCTGCGGCGTGTGCTCGTCGTGCCACAGCCCTTGCGCCTTGGCGTACGTCTCGATCAGGTCGATGTGCGCGGCTGTGCGCCCGGATAGGCGCAGGTAGTTGATCGATTCCTTGTCGATCGGACAGATCGCGCAGGTCGCACCATATTCGGGCGACATGTTGCCGAGCGTCGCGCGGGTGGCCAGCGGCAGGTGTTGCAGCCCGGGCCCGAAGAACTCCACGAACTTGCCGACCACGCCGTGCTTGCGCAGCATCTGGGTCACGGTCAGCACGAGGTCGGTGGCAGTCGCGCCGTCCGGCAGCGCGTTGGTCAGCTTGAAGCCGACCACCTGCGGAATCAGCATCGACGATGGCTGGCCCAGCATCGCGGCTTCGGCCTCGATGCCGCCGACGCCCCAGCCCAGCACGCCTAGGCCGTTGACCATGGTCGTGTGCGAATCGGTGCCGAACAGGGTGTCCGGAAACGCCCAGGTCTTGCCATCGATCTCGCGCGTCATCACCACGCGCGACAGGTATTCCAGGTTCACCTGGTGCACGATGCCGGTGGACGGCGGGACGACCTTGAAAGCATCCAGCGCCTTCTGGCCCCAGCGCAGGAAGGCGTAGCGCTCGTGGTTGCGCTTGAATTCGATCTCCGCATTCTTTTGCAGCGCGTCGGCTTCGCCGAACACGTCCACCTGCACCGAGTGGTCGATCACCAGTTCCACCGGCGACAGCGGATTGATCTTCTTCGGGTTGCCACCCAGCGCCACCATCGCGTCGCGCATCGCGGCAAGGTCCACCACGCAGGGCACGCCGGTGAAGTCCTGCAGCACCACGCGCGCGGGCAGGAAGGAAATTTCGGTGGATGGTTCGGCCTTCGGGTCCCACTTCAGCACCGCCTCGATCTGCGCGCGGGTGACTTCGCTCCCGTCCTCGTTGCGCAGCAGGTTTTCCAGCAGCACCTTCATCGAATAGGGCAGGCGCTTCAGGTCGTACTGCTTGCCCAGCCTGGCGAAGCTGGCGATCTGGTACGTCTTGCCGCCGGCGGTGAGGCTGTCCCGGATTCCGAATGAGTCTTGCATGGCATTCTCCTTGTGGCCACGCGGCAGGCCGCCGCGTCGCGCGCAGATGGCATCGGATTGACCGCTTATTATCGCGCAAATGCCGGCACACTGCCCGCGCGGGCTCGTCGACACGACCTTGACGGTGGCCGCTGCTAGAGTCGCGCGGACAGCGTTGCGAATGCCCGAAGTTGCGCACGCAGGCGATTGCGTCGGCGGCCATGCGGGATGGCGTGCGGGTCTGACCCATCTTGGCGGCGAGCACGACACCCATGATCGCACCGGTTCGATTGCTGTTCCGCATCTACGAAAAGTGGAAGCGCGACACCCTGTACGAGGGCGACTTCCGGCCCAGCATCAGCATCCTCAAGCTGTCCTTCATCGCCTTGTTCATCGGTGGTGCGGCAGCCGTCATCGCGTGGGTGTTGTACCGGCTGATCGGGCTGGTGACGCACCTGGCCTTTGCCGGGGAATGGAATTTCGATTTCGTCCAGCCGGCCGACCTGCACGCACCGTGGTGGGTGATCATCCTGGCGCCCGTGGTCGGCGGCGTCCTCGTCGGCTTCATGGCGCGCTATGGCACCGAGCGCATCCGCGGCCACGGCATTCCCGAGGCGCTGGAAGCCATCCTGTTCCGGCGCAGCAAGATGATGGCCAAGGTCGCCATCCTGAAGCCGATCTCGTCGGCCATCGCGATCGGCACCGGCGGGCCATTCGGCGCCGAGGGTCCGATCATCATGACGGGCGGCGCGGTCGGCTCGCTGATCGGGCAGGTGTTCTCGCTCACCTCGATCGAGCGGCGCACGCTGCTGGTGGCTGGCGCCTGCGCCGGCATGTCCGCGACTTTTGCCACGCCGATCGCGGCCACGCTGGTGGGCGTGGAAATGCTGCTGTTCGAGATGCGTCCGCGCAGCACCATTCCGGTTGCGATCGCCTGCGTCGTGGCGGCGGTGCTGCGGCCGTTCCTGATCGGCCCGGGACCGCTGTTTCCCATCACCGTGCAATTCCACCTGCACATCGCGGAGTTCGGCATGGCCGCGGTCAGCGGGCTCATGGCCGGGCTGCTGGCGACGGCGGTGACGTTCCTCGTGTACAAGGTCGAGGACGGCTACCACAAGCTGCCGATCCACTGGATGTGGTGGCCGGCGCTCGGCGCGCTGGTGGTCGGCATCGGCGGCGTCATCGATCCACAGACGCTGGGGGTTGGCTACGACGTCATCTACCAGCTTCTGACCGGCAAGATCGTCGGCGCTGCGATCGTCACCTTCATGCTCGTCAAGGCAGTGATCTGGATCGTGTACCTGAGTTCAGGCACTTCCGGCGGCACGCTGGCGCCGCTGCTGGCGCTGGGCGCGGGACTGGGCGGGCTGGAAGCGATGTTTTTCCCCGGGCCGTATCCGTTGCTGTGGCCGCTGCTCGGCATGGGCGCGATGCTGGCTGCCGTCATGCGCATGCCATTCACCTCGATCATGTTCGCGCTGGAACTGACCGGCAATGCCAGCATGCTGCCGGCGCTGCTGATCACCTGCACCACGGCCTATGGCGCCAGCGTGTTCCTGATGAAGCGCTCCATCCTCACCGAAAAGATCGCGCGGCGCGGCCTGAACATCTTCCGTCCGTACACGCTCAACCGCCTGGAATACATGTCGGTGAAGGAAGTGATGACGGTCCAGGTCGTCACTGTGCCGTCCGACATCACGGTGCGCGAACTGGCCGACCGGTATTTCGGCAGCGAGCAGAAGTACCGCGCCTATCCGGTGGTGGATGCGGCAGATACCCTGCTCGGGATCGTCGATCGCGAGCGCCTGCGGGCTTGGCTGGAAGGCGACGCTTCCGGGACCACGCGGCTTGCCGATCTCATGAGCGGCGACCCGGTCGTGGCCTTCCCGGAAGAAAGCTGCCAGAGCGTGGCCATCCGCATGGCGGTGGAAAAGCGCGACCGCATCCCCGTGGTCAGCCGCGGCAACCACAAATTGCTGGGCGTGGTCACCCGCTACGACCTGCTGACTCCCTTCGCCCATACCCATGACGAGGAGCTGCTGCGCGAGCGGGTGTTTGGCGGGCATGGGCAATCACACTGACTCAAAGCGGTTTCGCTCGCAAGCGAGCGAGCCCCTTTCTGTTACGGCAGAAAGGGGCGAAAGACCATTGCGCCTGTGGCGGTGGCCGAACGAACGTCGTGTTCGTTCGGCTTCCCTGCGATGCTCGCCGAACAGCGGCCGCGCCGAACTCGCACTTCCTTGTGCTCGAACATGCGGCGCTTGCTCCGCCGTTCGGCTGCGCTTCTCGGCACCGCCAACGGCGCGTTTGTCGCTTTGTTCCCAGCCATCCATGGCTTGTCCCGCTGCAGACTGCGGAATCGAAGGTCATGGATGACCGGCAACGAAGCAAAGCTCTTCCCGCGCCCTCGCACGACGCCGAGCATCGCAGCGCCAAGCGGGAGCAAGGCGCGCATGTTTGAGGCCATGGATGGCCGAGTTCGCGCCGGCCCGCTTGGCGCGAGACGCGCAGGGAAGCCGAAACAACAGGAGGTTGTTGCGGCCGTCGTGCCAGGCGCAATGGTCTTTCGCCCCTTTCTGCCGTAACAGAAAGGGGCTCGCTCGCTTGCGAGCGAAACCGCTCTACGGCGAGATGGCGAAACCAGACACGGACGTCGAAGAGCCGAAGCAGATGGATTCCGGCTTGCGTCGGAATGACCAAGCTCGCGCGTCAGTGGATCCGGCAGAAGCAATACGCGTACGTGACCGGTTTGTCCGGCTGCGCGTGCTCCAGCAGCTGCAATTCCGGTGCGACCCGCGGCAGGGCCGCGAGCCACGACGACGGTACGTGCACGCCGAGCGCGGACAACATCCGCGCCGTCGCGCTGTTGCCAAGGTCCATGAACAACCGCTGGAACGCGCCGCTGGGCGGTTCGATGTAACGCACCGCGTAGTTGTTGCCGAGTTTCGCATCCTTGGCCGCATAGGCGATCGCGTCTTCAAGGCCGCCCAGCTGATCGACCAGTCCGCGCTGCAGCGCCTGCTCGCCGCTCCACACGCGACCCTGCGCGATCGCGTCGATGTCGGCGTAACTCTTGCCGCGCGCCTTGGCGACGTTGCCGACGAAGTCGCGGTAGCCCTTGTCCACGCTGCTCTGGATCATCGCACCCATGGTCGGATCGAGCGGGCGGCGGAAATCGAACGCCCCGGCGAGCGGCGTGGTGCCTTCGCCGGCGGTGTTGATGCCGAGCTTCGACAACCCGTCGGAGGCCGTGAAATACAGGCCGAAGATGCCGATCGAACCGGTGATGGTGTCGGGCTCGGCGAAGATGCGGTTGGCGTCCATCGAGATCCAGTAGCCGCCGCTGGCCGCGAGATCGCCCATCGACACGATCACGGGCTTGCCGGCCTGCCTCGCCAGCACCACCTCGCGGCGGATCTGCTCGGCCGCGAACGCCTCGCCGCCGGGCGAATCGACGCGCAACACGATGGCGCGCACATTGCGGTCGGCACGCGCGGCGCGAATCAGTGCCGCGGTGGATTCGCCGCCGATCTTGCCCGCGGGTTGCTTGCCGGCCACGATGTCGCCTTCGGCCACGATCACCGCCACCTGCGGCTTGCCGAGGCCGAGATCGACGGTCTGCGGCAGGTACTGCGCCAGGCTGACCGCACGGAACCCGGTACCGTTGTCGGTCGCGACACCCTGCTTCTGCATCATCTTCACGACGTCCTCGCGGGTGGCAAGGCCGTCGATCCAGTGCAGTTTCAGCGCAAGTTGCGCGACATCGCCCTGCGCCGCCGGAATTTCCGTGGGCAGGTTGTCGATCTGCTGGCCCAGCGTTGCCGGGTCGATGTGGCGCAGCTTGCCGACCTCGGCGAGCCAGGTATTCCACAAACCGCCCATCCAGTACTTGTCGGCTTCGAGCGACGCCGCCGATGGCGCATCGAGGATGTAGGGCTCGGCTGCAGACTTGAACGTGCCGACCCGGAACAGGTGCGCGCTGACGCCCAGCTTGTCCAGCAGGGTCTTGTAGTAACTGCGATAATCGGACAGGCCGGTGATCGAAATGGACCCGGCCGGATCGAGCAGCACCTCGTTGGCGTGCACCGCCAGCAGGTACTGCATCTGGCCGAGGTTGGTGCCCCACGCGACCACCGGCTTGCCGGCCGCGCGGAAACGATCCAGCGCCGCGCCCACTTCCTCCAGTGCGCCCATCCCGCCGAACTGCATGTCCGACGGATCGAGCAGGATCTTCGTGATGCGCGGATCATGCGCGGCGTGGTCGATCGCGGCGACGAGATCACGCACCTGCACCTGTCCCACCGGCGCGCCCGCGGCGCGTGCCAGCGCGCGCTGCGTGGGGTCGATGCTGAACTGTTCGACCAGCATGCCGGTCGGCTTCAGCAGCAACACGCTGTTGGCCTCGACCTTGGGGGCGCCGCGCATCGCCAGGATGAGGATCAGGAACAGGGCGCCGAAGAACAGCACGTTGATGATGACCAGCCGCGCGATGTTGGCGCCGTGGCCGAACGCCCGCAGCCATCCCGCAAACCCGCGACCCGACGAATTGTCCGCCATGACACTCACCTCCACACCCTGATCCCGGCAAGCGTACCCGCACGCGGGACGCGCGTCACGCGGGCGGTGACTCCACGAAAGGCGCCAACGCCAGCCGCCGCCAGCCGTCGCCGCGTGTCTGCCGCAGCCAGCGCGCGAACAACAGCACCGCTGCCGCCGTCAGCCCCGCGATCATGCCCACCCACATGCCGTGCACGCCCCAGCCCGCGCCAAACGCCAGCCAGGCACCGATCGGCATGCCCACGGCCCAGTAGGCAAATGCGGTGATCAGCATCGGCATGCGGGTGTCCTTCAAGCCGCGCAGCGCGCCGTTCGAGACCACCTGGATGCCGTCCGAGAACTGGAAGACGCCGGCCAGGATCAGCAGTTGCGCGGCCAGTGCAATCACCCGCGGATCATTCGAATAGACATGCGCGATCGCGTGCGGGATCGCCAGCATCAGGGATGCCGACACCGCCTGCGTGGCCAGCGTCAACGCCACCCCGACGTTGCCCGCCCAGCGCACTGCGCTGGCATTGCCGCGACCGGCGGCGTTGCCGACCCGTACCGTCACCGCCAATGCGAGGCCCAGGGGCAACATGAAGGTCACCGAGGCCACGTTGATCGCGATCTGGTGGCCGTCGATCGCGACGGTGCCGAAGCGGCTGATCAGCAGCGCCGAGATCACGAACAATCCGGCTTCCATCAGCAGCGTCACCGCCATCGGCACGCCGATCCACAACAGATGCCGCAGCGCGTGCCAGTCGGGCCGCTCCATCCGCGCAAACAAACCCAGATGGCGGAACCGCCGGCCGAACTTCAGGTACGCCGCAAACGCCAGCAGCTGCAGCCACAACGCCAGCGCGTTGGCGATGCCGGCGCCCTCGGCGCCCAGCGCGGGCAGGCCGAACTTGCCGTAGATTAGGATCCAGTCCAGCGGCACCAGCACCACCAGGCCGAACATCCCGAACAGCATGGTCGGGCGCGTCCAGCTCGATCCTTCGCAAAGTCCGCGCAAGGTGAAGTAACCGCACAGACCCGGCGCACCCCAACTGAGTGCGTGCAGGAAGGCTTCCGCGTCGACCAGCAAGGCTGGATCGACGCCCAGCAAACGCAGCAGCGGCAACGAGTGGCGCGCGCCGAACCACAACAGCACCGACAATGCGGCCGCCAGCCACAGCGCCTGCCGGAACAGCGGCCCGATTTCGCCATGCCGCCGGGCGCCATCCAGCTGCGCCACCGACGGCGACAGCGCCATCATCACCCCGATCGCGCTCACCAGCCCCAGCGTCCACACGTTGGCACCGACCGCGACCGCGGCCAGCGTGTGCGCGTTGTAGTGTCCGGCCAGCGCCACGTCCACCGCGCCCATGCCGACCGCCGACAACTGGCCGGCGATCAGGGGCAGCGCCAGCTTCACCGTCGCGCGCATCTCGTGCGCGAAACGCGCGCGATCCAAGGTTAAAATCGAGGACATCCCGGAACGATCCCATGCAACCAGCAACCACCACGCCCCCCGCGGAACCCGTTGCTCCGCCACCCGCGTGCGAGAACTGCGGCGCGCCGCTGTACGGGAAGTTCTGCTACGCCTGCGGACAGCCCACCCACGGACTGGTGCGGCATTTCGGCAGCGTGATGAGCGATGTCGTCGACAGCGTGTTCAACATCGACGAACGCGTGTTCAAGACGCTCGTGCCATTGTACCTGTGCCCGGGCAAGCTCACGCTCGATTATTTCGCCGGCAAGCGCGCACGCTATGTCACGCCGTTCCGGCTGGTGTTCTTCCTCGCGATCGTGGCGTTTTTCGCGGTACAACTGACGGTGCGTGCCGGGTTTGGCCAACTGCCGACGAAGGCGGTTTCCATCTCGGAAGGCTCGGGGAAACCGACGGTATCGGTGATCGCCATGCCGAAGCAGGCACCGGCCCCCATCTCGTCCGATGACGGCGCGTTCGCGAACGGCAATATCCGCTTCAACGGCCACGTGTGGTGGAACCGCGACACCAAGCCGATCAAGGTCGGCTGGCTGCCCGCGGCAGTCATGGACTGGGTCAACGATGACCTGGTCGCCAACGCACAGCAACAGCTGCACGCGATGAACAACGGCTCGTGGACGGACCAGGAAGTGGCCCGCCGCAAATTCACGCTGGGCATGTTCTCGGCTGCGCCTACCGTGCTGTTCGTGTTGCTGCCGGTGTTCGCGCTGCTGCTGAAGATTTTCTACATCTTCAAGCGCCGGCTGTACATGGAGCACCTGATCGTGGCGATGCACAGCCACGCCTTCCTCATGCTCTCGATGCTGGTGTTGCTGGTGCTGGGCTTGCTGCGCGCGTGGATCACGCCGCACGCGGCCTGGCTCGCGATTCCCTTCAGGCTGCTCGAAACTGCCGCGTGGATATGGATGTTCATGTACCTGTGGCTGATGCAGAAGCGGGTGTACCGGCAAGGTTGGTTCATGACCACGCTGAAGTACTGCTGCCTCGGTTTCTTGTACACCATCCTCGTCAGCTTCGGCTGGGTGTTCGTGGTGCTGCTGAGCCTGACCGGCGCATGATCATCTACATGGTCGAACTGGAAATGGGTGCAGCGCTCCGTGGCGAGTACCTCGCGTGGTTGCGCAGTCACGTAGTGGAAATGCTGGCGCTGCCGGGGTTCGAAGGGGCCGAAATCCTGGAGCGGCAGGATCCGCCTGCACCTCCCGGCCGCTGGATTGTTGCAGTGCACTATCGCCTGCGCGACCGCGCCAGCTGGAAGACCTATCTCGCCGCACACGCTCCCCGCATGCGTGCGGCGGGACTGGCCCGTTTCGGCCCGCAGGTACAGGCCTCGCGCCGCGTACTGGAGACCTTGTGACGGTGTCGGAACGTCGGCGTTGTGCACAGCCGCACGTCCTGTGCCCACGTGGTCATGGTTGCACGATCCACCCGCTTTGCAGCCGGGACATTTTCTGCATGTGCATGAATCCACTGAATAAAATCCAGTTGTCGAAAATTTCACCAAGTCGAGCTGCAGGCCGATTCGACGAGCCCGCGCGAAGCTTGCCCGCCGTTCCTCCACAACGTTATCCACAGCGATTGTGGATAAAAGAAAAACCATCAAACGGTCATTGGCTTACCGCATATTTTTGCGCGACATGACAGCAAGTCTCTGCAAGTGGTGAATCCCGCGCGCCGGTCGGACTCCGCTTCAGGCAGCGTGCGGGTTGCGCTGCCCCTGCCGCTGCCACAGGCCTTCGATTACCTCGCCGACACAGGAGTCGTGCGCCCGGGTTCACGCGTGCGGGTTCCGTTCGGGCGCACGCACCGCGTCGGGGTGGTGATCGCCGCGGACCCGCCCACGACGCTGGCCGCGGAACACCTGAAGCCGATCGAGGCCGTGCTGGATGACACGCCGTTGCTCGACGCCGAACTGCTCGCCAATTTGTGCCGCGCCGCCGATTACTGGTGCGGCGCGATCGGCGATGTGGTGTTCGGCGCGCTGCCGCTGGCGCTGCGCGAGGGACGCGCGGTTACCGATTTCGCCGAGGAATGCTGGCGCGCGACCATCGCGGGCACATCTTCGCGTGATGCGCACACGCGTCGCGGCGGTTCTGCCGCGCTGCTGGAAATACTCGGCGACTCCACGTTGTCGGCGAATGAACTCGACAGCCTGCTGCCGGGCTGGCGCGCGGCTGCGCGCCGGTTGGCGACGGCAGGCCTGATCGAACGCACGGCATCCAGTCGCGATCCAGCGCGCCTGCGCGACGGCGCGACGCCGATCCTCACCGACGAACAAGCCGATGCGCTGGCCACGATCCTCGCGGCCGGCGACGGTTTCCGCGCATACCTGCTGCAAGGCGTCACCGGCAGCGGCAAGACCGAGATCTACCTGCGCCTCACCGAGCGCGCGTTGCAGCAAGGCAGGCAGGCGCTGTGGCTGGTGCCCGAGATCGGCCTGATCCCGCAGGCGCTGCGCCGCCTGCGCGCACGCTTCGACGCCCGCATCGCGGTGTTGCACTCCAACCTTGCCGAAGGCGATCGCGCCCGTGCGTGGCTGGATGCGCGCGCCGGCGACGCCGCGATCGTGCTGGGCACGCGCTCGGCGGTGTTCACGCCGCTGCCGCATCCCGGCCTGATCGTGGTGGACGAGGAACACGACGCCTCGTACAAGCAGCAGGAAGGTTTCCGCTACCACGCCCGCGATTTCGCGCTGCTGCGCGCGCAGTCGCTCGGCGTGCCGATCGTGCTCGGCAGCGCCACGCCTTCGCTGGAAACCATGGCCAACGTCGAGGCCGGCCGCTACACCCGGCTGCGCCTGCACCGGCGCGTGCACGCGCGGCCGCCTTCGCCGGTGCACGTGCTGGACCTGCGCGGCCTCAAGCTGGAACACGGCCTGTCGCCGGCGCTGCTGGAAGCCCTGGACGCCTGCATCGCGCGCGGCGAACAGGCGCTGGTATTCAAGAACCGCCGCGGCTACGCACCGACCTTGCTATGCCACGCCTGCGGCTGGCACGCGAGCTGTCCGCATTGCGAGAAACCGCTGACCCTGTATCGTGGACGCCGACAACTGCTGTGCCACCACTGCGGACACAGCCAGCGTGCGCCGGGCGCCTGCCCGAATTGCGGAACGGTCGCGCTGGTGCCGCAAGGCCAGGGCACCGAACGGCTGGAAGAAGCGCTGGGCGCACGCTACCCGGACATTCCGGTGTTGCGCGTCGATCGCGACAGCACGCGCCGTCGCGGCGCTTTCGACACCCTGCTCGATAAACTGGCGGACGGCCAGCCCGCGATCCTGGTCGGCACGCAGATGCTGGCCAAGGGCCACGACCTGCCCGGCCTCACCACCGTCGCGATCGTGGGCGTGGACGAAGGCCTGCACAGCGTCGATTTCCACGCCGGCGAACGGCTCGCGCAACTCATCGTGCAGGTTGCCGGGCGCGCGGGACGCGCCGACAAGCCGGGCGCGGTGTGGCTGCAGACCCACGAACCCGAGCATCCGCTGCTGGCGACCTTGTTGCGCGGCGGCTACGACGCCGCGGCGGCGCTGTTGACAGGCGAAAGGCTGGCGTCGGGATTGCCGCCGTTTGCACATCTGGCATTGCTGCGCGCGGAATGCCGGCAGCGCGAAGCCCTGGAAGGCTTCATGGCCGCGGCGCGCGACGCACTGGAACCTCTCGATCGCGACGGACCCCGCGATGCACACATCTCCGTCAACGGCCCCATCGCCGCACCGATGCCGCTGCGGGCTGGCCGCCATCGCGCGCAACTGCTGCTGGAATCCCCGCAACGCAGCCTGCTGCGCAAGGCGCTGACCGATTGGTTGCCTGCACTGCACGCGCTGCCGCAACCACGCGGCCTGCGCTGGTCAATCGACGTCGATCCGGTGGATTTGTATTGACGGCTGCTTTCGCTGCGACTGCAACGTCGCGTAGCACTGTCGCGGCTACCGCCGCTCCTGCAGATGCTGTTGTAGGAGGGCCGGGAGGCCCGATGGATGTGCGCGGGAATGAGTCGCGGCTTCCGCCGCTCCTACAGAGGCGATGAGGCCGGCGCGGCGGAGGCGGGCGCGACAGTGGCAGTGGGCGCGGGTTTGGAGACGGTGTCGTACTGCTTCACCAGCGCCTGGAAGCGTGGGTCGCCGCGCAACGGCAGGTACACCGGGTTGAGGCCGAGGTCGTTGCAGCCGACCGGTTCCCCTGCGCAGTATTTCGGCAACTGTTCCAGCGCGGTGGAGTGCTGACCCAGCGCCAGTTCGAGCTGAATCACATCGGCAATGGAAGTGGGATCGAGATCGGCACGCTGGCGGAGTGTATCCACCGCCGCGAGCGCTTGCGCGCGCAGCTTGGGGTCGAGCAGGGATTGATAGGTCAGCCGGCCGGCGGCGATGAGCGCCTTGGCGAGTTCCGTATCGGGCCGCGCAAGGTCGAAGGCTTTCACCGCATCCGCGTCGCGGTGCAGCAGCGAATAAACCAGCGCCAGGCCGAGGGCGTTGTCGGGGCTTGCCGGATCGAGCCGCATCATCGCCTGCACAGGCGCCAGCGCCTGCGCGTACTCGCCGAGGTCCAGTTCGGCGACGACAAGGTTGTTCTGCGCGGTGGCGTTGTCGGGATCGAGCTGCACGGCTTCCAGATACTGCGCCAGCCCCGGTTGCAGCGGCAGCACGTTGCCGTAATTCACGTGCGCCCCGGAATTGCTGGGATCGATGGCCAGCGCCCGCTCGTAGCCGGCCCTGGCTTCGGCGTGCCTGCCTTCGTTGTCATCGGCGTTGGCGAGTTGCAACAGCGCCTCCACGTTGCGCGGGTCCAGCGCCAGCGCCTTGTTTGCTTCTTCGCGCACCTTGGGCAGAGCGTCCTTCAGCGGCAGCGTGGAAAATTCTGTCAGCAGGTACCACGTACGCGCCAACCCGGAATGCGCGTCGGCGTAGCCGGGAGCGAGCGCGGTGGCCTGTTCGTACAGTTTGCGGGCCTGCTCGATGGGAGCTGCGGTCCGGGACTTGTCTGTCAACGCGCGCGCGCGCAGCACCAGATCGTGCGCCTGTGGGTTCACCGTTTGCGCGGAGCGCGCGGCCGCAAACTTCACCTGCAACGCAGCGGCGATGGACGCGGAAATCCTGTCCTGCACCTGGAACACGTTGGCCAGCGTGTCGTCGTAGTGATTCGACCAGATTTGCGCGCCGGTACGCGTATTCACCAGTTCCACCACCACTCGCACCTGATCGCCCTCGCGCTGGATGCTGCCGTGCAGGAGGTTGGCGACGTTCAGCGCCTGGCCGATCGCTTGCGGGCCTTCGCTGCTGTTGCGGTAGTGCGAAGCCGTATCCCACGCGATCACCGTGAGCGCGGCGTTCTGGCCGAGCGCGTTGGTGAGTTCTTCGGTGATGCCGTCGCTGAAGTATTGCTGCTTCGGATCGCCGCTTTCGTTGGCGAACGGCAGCACGACCAGTGTGTCGGCGGGCGGGGCGAAGGGCTTCGCTGCCGTCTCGGCGTTTGACGCGACGGCCGGCGCGCTGCGGTGCACGAAGTAACCCGAGGCCAGCAACACGATCGCAACCGCCATCACCCCGATGATCGCGAAATCCAGCTTGCGCGCGGTCGAATGGGTGACGGATTCGCTGGGCGCGACCTCGGATTCGCGCTTGATCCCCTGCGGGGTGAATTCGTAGAACCACGCAAACGCGATCCACAGCGGAAAACCGATCACCGCCGCGATCAGGAACCAGCGGGTGGCGTAATCCGGCAGACCCAGCGCAGGGCTGAACTGCGAGAGGCCTTGCCCGAAGGCCCACACCGCGCCTGCGTACAGCACCGCTGCGCGCAGCACGTTGCGGCGCTTCAGTTCCTCGAAGAAACCGCGCTTGCCCGTCGCTGCGGCACTGTCAGCCACTGGGTGACTCCAACTCCTGCCGGCGACAGGCCGGCTTCCAGTCGCGCGCAGTCTAGCCGAACGTGCGAGCGGCACAGGTGGGCGGGCGGCGAACAATACCGTCCACCACTGACAGAAACGCAACGGCCCCGCATCGCGGGGCCGTACATTCACTACCTTGGAACCCGTTACGCCGCAAACGCGCCGCGCATCTTCTTCATCGCGTTGGCTTCAAGCTGGCGGATGCGCTCGGCCGACACGCCGTATTCGTCGGCGAGATCCTGCAAGGTGGCCTTGTCCTCGGCCAGCCAGCGGCGACGGATGATGTCGCGGGTGCGCGCGTCCAGTTTCGACAACGCGTGCTGCAAGGTGTCGAGCTGGTGTTCTTCCTGGTCGGACTCGGCCAGTTGCAGATACGGATCGGCGCCCTGGTCTTCCAGGTACGCGACCGGCGCGGGTGGTGCATCGTCGTTGTCGTCGGTGGGCGCATCGAAACCGATGTCGCGGCCGGACAAGCGCGATTCCATTTCCAGCACGGTGGCTTCGGGCACGCCCAAATCCTTGGCGACCGCACGCACTTCGGCCATGTTCATCCAGCCGAGGCGCTTCTTCGACTTGCGCAGGTTGAAGAACAGCTTGCGCTGCGCCTTGGTGGTGGCGACTTTCACGATGCGCCAGTTGCGCAGGATGAACTCGTGCATCTCGGCGCGGATCCAGTGCACGGCAAAGCTGACCAGACGCACACCGTGGTCGGGATCGAAACGCTTCACCGCCTTCATCAGGCCGATGTTGCCTTCCTGGATCAGGTCGGCCATCTGCAGGCCGTAGCCGGAATAGCCACGCGCGACGTGCACCACGAAACGCAGGTGCGACATCACCAGCTTGCGGGCGGCGTCCAAGTCTTCGTCATCGCGGAAACGATGCGCGAGTTCCTGTTCCTCGCCGGCTTCCAGCACCGGAATCCGGTGCACTGCACCGATGTAGGCATCGAGGCTGCCGACCACGCTGGGGATGGGCAGGTTGCTGGCGACCAAGGCTTCACTCATTGGGTGTACCCCATTCGTCTGTATTGGCACTCTAACCATTCGAGTGCCAAGCCCCCGTGAAGGTTCCAGTGCGGTTCCGGACCCGGAACCGGCTTCATCATGAGGGTGATGGGCTTAATTATACTCATCAGTACACGAATTGCAAGGCGCCGGAAGTCATGGGTCCAGAGCGGCTCGCGGGGGCAAGCTCCAGTCGATCGGCGTCCCGCCATTGGTTTCAAGGTACTGATTGGCCTTGGAAAAATGCCGACACCCCAGAAATCCCCGATGGGCCGACAGGGGAGATGGGTGCGGAGCCTTGAGAACACAATGGCGGCGGGTGTCGATGAGCTTGCCCTTGGCCTGAGCCTGACTGCCCCACAACAGGAACACCAGTCCGTCGCGGCCTCGGTTCAGTTCATCGACCACCCGGTCAGTGAAGCCTTCCCAACCCTTGCCCTGGTGCGAGCCGGCCAGACCCGCCTGCACCGTCAGCACCGAGTTCAACAACAGCACGCCGCGCCGCGCCCACGGAGTCAGGCAACCATGATCGGGACGCGGGATGCCGAGGTCACTTTCGATCTCGGCAAAGATGTTCAACAGCGAGGGCGGCACCGGCACGCCGGGGCGCACCGAAAAACACAGGCCGTGGGCCTGGCCCGGACCGTGGTAGGGATCCTGGCCCAGGATCACGACTTTCACGGCGTCGAACGGCGTCGCATCCAGCGCTGCGAAGATTTCGGGACCCGGCGGGAAAATGCGTTTGCCGGCGTGTTTTTCGGCGCGCAGGAATTCGCTCAAGGCGTGCATCTCGGGGCGATCGAAATGATCGCCGACGCGAGCCTTCCAGGATGCTTCGAGTTTCAATCGCGGGTCGGACATTGCGCCATTATGCGGCCTGGGCGCGGCGCCGCTTCGACACGCGCAACTGGAACATCAACTTCGTTATCAACAGGCGTTCTGCGACGGGCTTTTCGACCAGATCATTCGCGCCTGCCTTCAACAACGCCGCCTGGTTGGCCGGATTCTCGTCGCCGGTCATCACCAGTACCGGCAGCCGGCCCTTGCCGAGTTGCAGGTCGAAACGGATCCATTCCAGCAGGTCACCGCCCGACATTTCGCCCTTCAGGCTGACGTCGGTCAGCACCACGTCGGCGCCGATCCCGCCGCGATCCTGCGCGCTGCCCAGGAACTCGACGGCTTCCTCGGCGCTGCCGACCAGGTGCACCGTGAGCCCGTAATTTTCCAGCATGCGGCTGGTCGCGAGCGCGACCACGCGGCTGTCCTCGACATACAGCACCGTGCCTTCGGCGCGGTCGACCGGCGCGACATAGCCGCGGATGAAATCCGCGAGCGCCGCATAACCCGCAGCCTTGTCGAAGTAGTCGGTGATGGCGTCGCCGAGCGCACGGTTCTGCAGGCGTTCCTGCACGTCACCGGATACCGCGACGATGGGAATGTAGGCTTGTGGCGCATGCTCGCGCACATACGCCGCCAGCGCCGCGCCATCCATGTCGGGCAAGCGCAGGGCGGTCGTCACCAGATCGACCACGCCATCGTGCAGCGCCTGCTGCGCTTCGGCACCGCTGGCGCAGGCGATTATCGTCGCAGACGGCAGGTTCTTTTCCAACACGCGCGTGATCAGGGTGCGCGCGACCTTCGAGCCGTCCACCACCATCACGCGCGGGTTGTCGCTGGCGATGTGGCGGAGGACGTCGTTCATGGCTCTGGGCGAATTGTCAGGGTGCCTGGGATTTTCGAAGAGCCGCAGCGGCCGGGCGCAGCAGGTTATTCCGAGTTTCCCAGGCGCGCGAGATGCTGGCTGCTTGCCATCCATGCCCCCAGCCAACCCAACGCGACCGCGATGGCCAGCGTCACCGCGAGGGTATCCCATGCCACGCCGCCCAGGTGCAACCGGCCCGCGTAACTGGCGACCAGATCACGCACCGGCTCCGCCAGCACAGCTTCCAGTACCAGCACCAGCAGCACCGCGACGATACCCGCGGCCAGGCCGTACCATGCGCCTTCGTACAAATACGGCCGGCGCACGAACGACGCGCTGGCGCCGATCAACTTCTGCACCGCAATTTCCTCGGCACGGCTGCGGATGTCGAGCCGCACGGTATTGCCGATCACCAGCACCGCCGCCGCACCCAGCAGGGCCGCGAGCAGCAGGGTCACGCGCCGGCCCAGCGCAACCAGCGCATCGAGACGCGCCCGCCACTGCCCGTTGTCCTGTACCAGATCGACTTGCGGCAGCGCGCGCAGCGCCTGCACCAGCGTCTGGACCTGCGCGCGTTCGGCACCTGCATGCGGCTCGACCAGCAGCACGAATGGCAACGGGTTGTCCGGCAGCGCGTGGATCGCATCACCGAAACCCTGCATGGCCGCCAATTCGGCAAGGCCTTGTCGCGGCGTGCGCACCGTCACCGCGCCGATGTCGGTGCGCGAACGCAGGTTTGCCGCAAGCTGGTTCGCCGCGCCGGCCGCGACATCCGTCTTGAGGAACACGCTGACAGCCTGCGAATCCCCCACGGCCGCCGCCAGGCGCTGCACGTTCGCCAGCAGCAGGTAGAACGCAAGCGGCAGCGCCAGCGCCAGGCCCATCACCGTGATCGTCAGGGCGGTGCCGATCGGCCGCCGCACCAGCTGGCGCAGGCTGTCGCGCAGGCACCAGGCGTGCTGGCGCCGCCACATCGCCATGCGCGAATGCCGCACTGGTTTTGCCTGCGAGGACGCGTTCATGCGACCTGGCTCGCGGGCACGTCGTCGATCAGGTGCCCGTGGTCCAGCACCAGCACGCGCTGCTTCATGCGTTTCAGCAGCGGCAGGTCGTGACTGGCAATGAGGATGGTGCAGCCCGTCGCGCGCAGATTAACGAACAACTGCATGATTTCCTCTGACAGTTGCGGATCGAGGTTGCCGGTCGGTTCATCGGCGATGATCAACGCCGGCTGCGCGACGATCGCGCGGGCGATGCCGACGCGTTGCTGCTCGCCGGTGGACAACGCTGCGGGCGCAGTCTTGCCGCGCCCGGCCAGCCCGACCTTTTCCAGCGCGCCGCGCACCCGCTGGCCGCGCTCGTCGTGCGGGACGCCCGCGATCACCAACGGCAACGCGATGTTGTCGGCGACGCTGCGATCCATCAGCAGGCGATGGTCCTGGAACACCATGCCGAGGTCGCGGCGCAGGCGCGGGATCTCGCGACGCTTCATGCGCACGAGATTGCGGCCATGCACTTCGAGCGCACCCTGGCTGGGGCGCTCGATCCGCGCGATCAGCTTCAGCAGGGTGGTCTTGCCCGCACCCGAATGGCCGGTGACGTACAGCATTTCACCCGCCGCGACCGCGAAGGAAACGTCGATCAGCGCCTCGCGGCCTTCCGGATAGCGTTTGCTGACGGCGTCGAAGCGGATCACGGCCAGGATCTGGATACGAGGACCGGCCAAAGCATAAAGGCTTTGTGCGCTTCCGATACGAACAGCACCAGATGCCGCACCAGGTTTTGCGTCATCACGCGTTGGCGGTAGGTGACGACGCGTGGCTTCCGGGCCTGCGACGACGCCGGCGGCGCTTGGCCGCGGCGGGCTTGCCTGCACCTGCGTGCGCCGCGGACACCGGCTGCATCGCCGTGTCGGAATCGTCGGTGTCGACGGGGTGAACGGCATGGGCGACCGCACGCGCCGGCGGCGAGTGCAACCACGCGGGCTCGATCGCCTGCACCGGGATCTTCATGCCGATGTAGCGCTCGATGTCCGGCAGGTTCATCGCGTAGAGATCACACGCGAAGCTGATCGCGTCGCCCTCGGCGCCGAGGCGCGCGGTACGGCCGATGCGGTGCACGTAATCCTCGCCGTCCTGCGGCAGGTCGTAGTTGAACACGTGGGTGACGTCGGGAATGTGCAAGCCGCGCGCGGCCACGTCGGTCGCGACCAGGATATCCACCTCGCCCTTCTTGAAGCGTTCGAGCAATTTCTGGCGCTTGGCCTGCGGCACGTCGCCCGAGAGCGCGCCGACCTTGAAGCCGTGGCGTTTCAGGCGCTCGGTGACGCGCTCGGCGGCGGCGCGGGTGTTGACGAACACGATGCTGCGCTGCGGCTTGCAGTGTTCCAGCAGGTTCAGCAGCAGCGGGATCTTTTCTTCCTTGGCCGGGAAAAACACCTGTTGGCGCACGCGGTCGGCGGTGACGTGCTCGGTCTCGACGCTCAGTTTCTCGGGCTGGTTCATGTGCTCGTAGGCCAGTTCCAGCACGCGGTAGCTGAGCGTCGCCGAGAACAGCATGCCCTGGCGCTCCTCGCGCGGCGGCATCTTGCGCAACAGGTAACGCACGTCCTTGATGAAACCGAGGTCGAACATCCGGTCGGCTTCGTCGATCACGGTCGCCTCGACCGCGCGGAAGCTGAACACGTGCTGCTTGAAGTAGTCGATCAGGCGACCCGGCGTGGCAATGATCACGTCACTGCCATCGCGCAACTGCTGGCGCTGCTTGTCGTAATCGACGCCGCCGTAGATCAATGCGAAGCGCAAGCCGGTGTGGCGGCCGATCGCCTGCGCATCCTTGTCGATCTGGATCGCGAGCTCGCGCGTCGGCGCCAGGATCACCGCGCGCGGATCGGCGCCGCTGCGATCGGGAATCGCTGGCTTCGTCAGCAGGCGGTTCATCACCGCGACCAGGAAGGCACAGGTCTTGCCGGTGCCGGTCTGCGCCTGGCCGGCAACGTCGCGCCCGGCAAGCGCCACCGGCAAGGTCAGCGCCTGGATCGGCGTGCAGCGCGTGAAACCGCAATCGGCAAGGCCGGCGGCAAGGTGCGGGTGCAGGTCGAATTGTTCGAAGAAGGTATCGGTGAGGACTTGGTCGGCCACAGGGTTTTCGCCGGAATGGATTTGCGGGCCCCGACGGCGACGTTGCACCGGTTACGTTCGGCGCCCGATCGCGTTCAGGACTGCAATGGATGGAATGCCCCGCGCTCGCGCGTGGCAGGCACGACACGCGTGGCATGCAACCACGCGGCGTGTACAAGTGATTGTTCCCATTGTAGCAGGACGCCCGGCGTCTCCGCGCTTGCAATACCCGCCCTGTTCCCCCATCTTGTCGTCTCCGATCCTGTTGCCGAACTGCCATGAGCGAAAACATCACCCACGTCAAAGACGCCGATTTCGAAACCCTGGTGCTGCAATCCGAAACCCCCGTGCTGGTGGATTTCTGGGCGGAATGGTGCGGCCCGTGCAAGTCGATCGCGCCGATGGTCGATGACATCGCCAAGGAATACGCCGGACGCCTCAAGGTGGCCAAGGTCAACATCGACGAGAACCAGAAGACGCCGATGACCTATGGCATCCGCGGCATCCCGACGCTGATGGTGTTCAAGGGCGGCAAGGTCGAGGCCACCCAGATCGGCGCCGTCGGCAAGGGGCAACTTACCAGCATGATCGACAAGGCGATCTAGAACCCTCGACTGGCCTGCTGCGCTCGGCAACTTGCGTGCCGGCGGTGCTCACACTGCAAAGGCAGGATGCCGGAGCGAACATTCGCGCAGCGAATGGCTCGGAGGGCGAGCCGCGGACGCGGCGAGTCATGCTCACGTACTGGCGTGTACGCTCCGCTTGCTGCGCTCCGGCGACCATGGAGCTCATGGCCATGGACGGCATGCCTTCGCTCGCGACGGCCATTCAAGGGTTCAACACCCCCACTTTTCGTGATGCTCTTTTGCGCCCTTGGCGCACCACGCTGAACAGCATGCGAGCGACCCGCTTGCTTGCGGGCATCGCGCGCTGCTAGATTGAGCTCCGACCGGTGGTGCTTTTGCCCGGTCCTCTTCCTTCCCCCACCTCCCGCGCTTCGAGCGCCGATGAGGCCTGTCCCGTGTCCGATACCGAAAACTCCGTACAGGGCGAAGACGCCCGCGCGTCCGCCCCTGCTTCCGAATCCAACGCCCCCGCCGGCAATGAAGGCGGCGAAGGCCAAGCCCAACGCGGCAACCGGCCCGATCGCGGCCGCCGCCGGCGTGGCCGCCACTCGCGCGGCAGCAACGGCAATGGCGGCAGCAATCCCAACGGCCTGCCTGCCGACGTCTCCGGCGACGAAGGCGATGCCGGCGATCCCAACCGCCTGATCAACCTCACCGAGCTCAAGCGCAAGAACTCGGTCAAGCTGCTGGAAATGGCCGAAGAGCTCGGCATCCAAGAAGGCGTGGCGCGCGCCCGCAAGCAGGACGTGATCTTCAACATCCTGCGCGCCCACGCCAAATCCGGCGGCAGCATCTGGGCCGAGGGCGTGCTGGAAATCCTGCAGGACGGCTTCGGCTTCCTGCGCTCGCACGACGAGTCCTACCTCGCCGGCCCCGACGACATCTACGTGTCGCCCTCGCAGATCCGCCGCTTCAACCTGCGTACCGGCGACTACATCACCGGCCGCGTGCGGCACCCGAAGGAAGGCGAACGCTATTTCGCGCTGCTGAAGGTCGACGACATCAACGGCGATCCGCCGGAAGCGTCCAAGAACAAGCTGCTGTTCGAAAACCTCACGCCGCTGTTCCCGCGCAAGGCGTTCCATCTGGAACGCGGCAACGGTTCGTCGGAAGACATCACCGGCCGCATCCTCGATCTGATCGCGCCGGTCGGCAAGGGACAGCGCGGCATGATCGTCAGCCAGCCGAAAGCCGGCAAGACCATGATGCTGCAGAACATCGCGCAGGCGCTGGTGCACAACCATCCCGACGTGCACCTGATCATCCTCCTGATCGACGAGCGCCCGGAAGAAGTCACCGAAATGCAGCGCAGCGTGCGCGCCGAGGTGGTGTCGTCCACCTTCGACGAACCCGCGGTACGCCACGTCCAGGTGGCCGAGATGGTGATCGAGCGGGCCAAGCGCCTGGTCGAGCACAAGCGCGATGTGGTGATCCTGCTGGATTCCATCACCCGCCTTGCGCGCGCCTACAACACCGTGGTGCCGTCATCCGGCAAGGTGCTCACGGGCGGCGTCGACGCCAACGCCCTGCAGCGTCCGAAGCGCTTCTTCGGCGCCGCGCGCAACGTCGAGGAAGGCGGCTCGCTCACGATCCTCGCGACCGCGCTGATCGACACCGGCTCCAAGATGGACGAAGTGATCTACGAGGAGTTCAAGGGCACCGGCAACATGGAAGTGCACCTCGACCGCCGCATTTCCGAGAAGCGCGTGTATCCATCGATCAACATCAACCGCTCGGGCACCCGCCGCGAGGAATTGCTGATCCCGCCGGACATGCTGCAGAAGATCTGGATCCTGCGCAAACTCCTGCATCCGATGGACGAGCTGGCCGCGATGGAATTCATGCTCGACAAGATGAAGAACACCAAGACCAACGACGAGTTCTTCAATGCGATGAAGCGGTGACATGCGCATCTGCGTTTATTGCGCTTCCAGCAACCAAGCCGATTCGCATTACCGGGCGGCCGCGTTCCGGCTGGGCGAACTGCTGGCCGACGGAGGCCACACGATCGTGTACGGCGGCGGCCTCGCCGGTTCGATGGGCGCATTGGCCGATGGCGCGCTGTCCAAAGGCGGAGAAGTCGTCGGCGTGATCCCGCGCTTCATGGCCGACCTGGAATGGCAACATCCCGGCATCGGCGACATGCAGGTCGTCGAAGACATGCGCGAACGCAAGCGCCGCCTGCTCACCGGCTCCGATGCGGTGGTCGCCCTGCCCGGCGGCTGCGGCACGCTGGAAGAACTGTTCGAGGCGATCACGCTGAAGCGGCTGGGTCTCTACTTCAAACCGATCATCCTGCTCGACACGCTGGGCTACTGGCAGCCGCTGGATGCGTTCCTGCACAAGACCATCGAGCAGCGCTTCATGAATCCGGAACACGCGGCGATGTGGTCGCTGGCGGCCGAGCCGGAAGACGTGCTGCCGGCCATCCGCAACACGCCCGAGTGGGATGCCCATGCGCGCGAGCGTGCGGTCGTCAGGTAAGCTTCACGCCAAGCCGTACAGCAGCCGATCGCAAGAACGAGTGCAGGTTTCATGCGACAATTCGCGCTCTGCGCTCGTAGCTCGGCTGGTGGTTTTGCGAGCGTTTGCAACTGTCCAATGGACAGCTGCGCGAGCAAAACCGGAGCGGCAGGGAAGCCGACCGGACGATCGCACCAGGGATGGTTGACCGAAAAGCTCAACACGCGCTCGTAGCTCAGCTGGATAGAGTACTGCCCTCCGAAGGCAGGGGTCGTGGGTTCGAATCCCGCCGAGCGCGCCACATCCACGTGACCCAGAATCGCGCTGCCTGCACCGACGCGCCCGCCGCCGCACGGCGCTCGCATCGTCAGCTGGGCGCGGTTTGTTTCGAGGCATGCAGTGAACACTGTCGCACGCATCCTGTTCTGCTTGATGGTCGCCCTGGGCGGTTTGTCGATGGGCTCGTGCACGACCTGGAAAACCGTCGTGCTGCCCAGCGGCCAGGAAGGTTTCACGG
>JAFEDX010000210.1 GCA_018241365.1 Pseudomonadota bacterium | reverse complement strand
GAACGACGCGTGAACAGCTTGGACATGTCCCCTCCCGGGCGGTACAGGCTTGGCGTGTTGTGGAACAAGACGAATGGACGCACGGGATTCCCCCATCCCAACGTGCATCAGTGGTCGCGGTGTCGTCCGCTGCGCCGCGACAGCACGATGTTGCCGTTGCGCGACTCGGCGCGAACCGGGAAGATCTGCTGCATCAGGCGCACGAACCCGGCGCTGTTGTCGAGCCGGAAGTTGCCGCCCACCCTCAATGCGTCCAGGGAAGGGTCGGCGATCACGATCTGGTGCGGGTTGTAGCGGTTGAATTCCGCCACCGCTTCGGCCAGCGGGGTGCCGTGGAACGCCACGTAGCCGTCGCGCCAGGTCAGGAATTCGCGCGCTTCGTCCAGTGGCACCTGCCGCACCGAGACGGTGCCATCCCTTACCAGCGCCACGCTGCCGGCGGGCAGTTCGGTCGCGGCGAGGTGCGGATCCTGTGCCGATTGCAGCCGCACGAGACCGTGCGTGACCACCACGCGCAGGCCGCCCTCCTCATGGCGCACGTCGAACCGCGTGCCCACCGCGATCACGCGGAAAGCGTCCGCGTGCACGATGAAGGGACGCGCGGCGTCATGCGCGACGTCGAAGAACGCCTCGCCGCGCGGCAAGTACAGGTCGCGCTCCCGGCGTGACAGTGCCGCGCGCAGCTGGCTGTTGCTGCCCAGCGTGGCGGTGGACCCATCGGCGAGTTGCACGATGCGCTGCGCACCGAGCGTGGTCTGCCATTCGCCGCGATCGACGTGGGTGGCGTCTTGCCACGCAAGGCCGCCCATGATGACCGCAATCGCCAGCAGACTGGCCGCCACGGCCGCCAGCAGTGGCCAGCGGCGCGTGCGGTGCGATCGTCCAGCCTTGTTGCGCCGGACGGTTGTCGGAGCGATGGCAGGCGCGTCTCCAGCCAGCCCTGCGAAATACGGAGAATCCTGCCAGCTACCGCGAGCGGGGGGCTGCGGCTGCAATGCGCCCGTGGCCAGGGTCTGCAGGCGCGCGGTTTCGTTCCAGGTCGCTTCGAGACGCAGGAATGACACGCGGTGCGCGGTGGATTCGTCCAGCCACGACGCCAGCGCGGCCCGCTGCCGGTCGCCCCAGCCGCCAGCGTCGCGGCGTGCCAGCCACTGCGCCGCATCGCGTTCGATTTGTCGATGATCGTACGTCATGTCGGTTTGCGAATCCGTGCACGCAAGCCTTGCCGATCGTTGCGCGGCGTGCCGGTGCCGGTTCCTCCATGGAAATGATCCGCCATCAGTCGCGATCCCTTCGCAATGTGTTTTTCCACCGTCTTCTCGCTGATGCCCAGCCGCCGCGCGATTTCCTTCTGCGGCAGGTCCTCGACCCGACGCAGCCAGACCACCTCGCGACAACGGTCCGGCAGGCGATCCAGCGCGCGGGCCAGTCGCGCGAGTGCCTCGCGGCCGCTGAACCAGCGATCGGGGTCCAGTTCATCTTCCAAGACGTTCAACTGCTCCAGATCACCCACTGCCGTGATCGAAACGATGCGCTGCCGGCGTACCCGGTCGGCCAAAAGGTTCCGTGCGGTCGCGAACAGGAAGGATTTGGGCGAGTCCGGCAATTGGCGCGCCGCCGCTTCGTACACGCGCACATAGATCTCCTGCCGCAGGTCGCTGACCTCGTCATGGTCGCGCCAGTTGCGGTGCAGGAAACGCATCAAGGCTGGTTCGTGCGCCAACACTTCGCGCACGAACCATGCATCCACCGATTCTCCCATCGGGCGATCTTGCGGGACGGCAGACGGGTTGTCGAGTGTCCGGCAAAAAGTAGGGAATCAGCGATCGGTTTCGTCCCGATGTGGAGCCTGGCGCGGAACCGCGCGGCGTGCGTATCCATCGGGAGGGCGGGATGTTCGAATCAAGGCGGAATCGGGTGCCGTTGACGTGGCGCTGGCTGGCCGGCGCGCTGGCGTTGCTGGTTTGCGCGAGCGGATGGGCACAAGCCCCGCTGCATGCCGGTTACGCCAAGGCTGGTTACGAGTATTTCGTCGCCGGTGACGTCGCAGCGAAGACGCCGGGCAAGACTTCGCCCGGCCTGTTGCTGATGGGCGGCGGCCGCAACATCGAGGCGGCGTTCCAGTGGTTTGTTGCGCAGGCCGGGCACGGACACATTGTGATCCTGCGCGCTTCCGGCGATGACGAATTGCAGAACTGGATTTACCGTGATGTCGGCGGCGTCGCGTCGGTGCAGACATTGATCTTCCACGCGCGCCAACCGGCCAGCGATCCACGCGTGCTGGCGATCGTGAAGCGCGCCGACGGCATCTTCATCGCGGGCGGCGACCAGGCCAACTACGTGCGCTTCTGGAAAGGCACGCCGCTCAACGATCTGTTGAACGCGCACATTCGCGCGGGCAAACCGATCGGCGGCACCAGCGCGGGGCTCGCGGTCCTCGGGCAATGGGGTTACGGCGCGTTGGATGGTGGCAGCATCACGTCGCAGGAGGCGCTGCGCGATCCGGACGGGCCGGCGGTGACGCTGGTCGATCATTTCATCGACGCACCGTTGCTGCAAGGCACCCTCACCGACACGCATTTCGTGCAGCGCAAGCGGCTGGGGCGGCTGCTGGTGTTCGTCGCGCGGACGGCTAAGGACCAACACACCGCCGCAGTCACCGGGCTTGGCGTCGATCAGGACAGCGCACTGCTGGTCGAGGCGAATGGCAACGCACGATTCGTGAGTTGGCATCCCGATGGCCATGCGTGGATCGTGGTGCCGGAAAAATTGCGCGAAGTGGAGCGCACGGGCGGTCGCGCGGCGCTGGATGCCTACCTCAAGGATCGCGTGGTGAACGGTAAACCGCTTGATGTTCCGGGCTTCATCGTCACCGGCATCAGCACCGCCAGCCATTTGACATTGCCGACCTACGAGGTTGCCGATCCGTCGTTCCGCGTTCGCATCGACGTGCATGACGGCAAGCCCGTCGAGCAATCATTGCAGGGACACGTTCCCGATGCCTTGAGCGAGTGAGTGCCGAGGCTTGCCCGCACGGAGCCACGCAGCTCACTGATAGTTGAGCGTGTAGGTCGCGATGCCCTGCACCGGCCCTGCGGTCACGCTGGCAGCCGTCTGGTAGTACTGCGCAAAAAGGTTGATGGTGTAACTGCTGCCCGCCGCAGTGCCGGTGTTGATGGCCGTGCCAAACGTGACCGGCGTGGCGCCGTTGGCCTGCAGGATCTGCACGCCGACACCGGCGGCATAGCCTGCACCCGAAGGTGCGATCACGCCGGTGGCAGCGGGTTGCGGGTTGGGGGTGGCGAGGGTGACGAATACCTTCTGCCCGGTGGGGCAGCTGGTCAGTTGCACGTTGAACGGCACCTTGTTGGCGGTCGAGCCCACTCCGGTGAACTGGGGAAGGGTCGCGTTGGGCAAGGTGACCGTGAAATTCGCCGGTCCGGCGAGGGTGCACGTCGGCACCTGGATCAGGATCGTGGCGTTGATGTTGAAATATTCCACCGGTTGCGGCGTGGGCGTGCTGTTGGCGGCGCATTGGTTGCCGAAGAAGTTGGGCGTGCACGTAAGCACGTTCCACTGCGCCAGCGGGCCCGTAAGGGTGCTGTTGTTGGGTGGCAGGTATGGCCCCGTGTAGATCAGCTGCAGGTTGGTCGTGACGCTGAAGATACCGCTGTTGATGGTGTAGTTCGGATAGACGGACAGCAGCGTGCTGGTGTCGGGATGCAGCAGGCGGTACGAAATCCCCGGGATGCCGGTGGGGAACAACGTGTTGTCGCTGCCCGTCGGCGGACCGGCGATGGTGTTCTGGATGCCGCTGGCGGTGTTGCCGTCACACTGCATCGTGGGCGGGTTGGCGGGGGTCCCGGTGCTCGAAGTCCACAACACCTGGCCGATCGTCGTGCCGGGCGTCAGCGTGATCGTGCCGGCGTTGAAGGTGACGGTCGTGGCCGAGCCGTTGGTATACCAGCAGGTGGCCGCGGCCACGCGCGGCACGCTGGCCAGCCCCAGCAGCATCAGGCATCCGGACAGCATGCCCAACATGCGCATCGGGAGCGCGGGGGCGTGTCGGGGCGGGTTGCCGCAGGTCGTTGTCATGATCCGGCACCGTTGCGGGTAGGGGTATTTGCGTCACCTGCCGGACAGGTTACCTCCAGCGGTGACTGGCGATCGCTGGCGGGCGCGGTGTAGTCGAATGAGCACGTCTGCATGGTTTCCTGCGCCGCTTGCCAGCGGGCGGTGAGGCGTCCCGACTTGCTGGATACGCGCAGCAGGACTAGCCCCGCCTGTCCCACAGTGCCGACCGTCTGGCCTTTCGCGTCGACCACCTCGGTGCCGAACGGCAAGGGTTTGCCATCGGCAGCCTGGATGTGGGCAATCAGCGCCTGTCCGTAATGGCTCTTGAAGTCGACCATGACGATGGCGCCTGCGTACGGCGCGACGTTGGCGCTGGTCGCGTCCAACTCTACCCCCAGCGGCAGGCCCTGCGGATCGATCTGGATGGTATCGAGCTGGTACGGTGCGAGGTAAGGCACCAGGGCGTAGCCGAAGCGATCCACGCGCACGCCCGGTGTATTGAGGATGTGCGCGCCGGCCGCACCCGGGACGTGCACGATGGCGGCGGTTTCGCCCAGCGGCTGGCCAAAGGTGATGCCGCCCTGGTGCGCCACCAGCGAGCCGCTGGCGCCGACGGATTCCTGCGAAAAGCCGTTGCCCTTGCCGGCGCTGGCGTTCAACACCGCATACGGGCTGTTGTAGCCGGCGTTCACGCTGAAGGTGTTGCCGCCGCCACTGGTGCCGGTGCCGCGCGAAGCCGTGGCGCCATAGGTGAACTGGTTCCATTCACCGGCCGTGCCGCTCAGCGTGGCCTGCTCCCGGGAACCCGTTGCGTCGCTGTGGTTGAGATTGACTGACAGGTTCGGCGCGTGGACGCCGCTGCCCAGTGGAAGGGTGGCATTGATGAACGCCTGGTTGTCATAGCCGCCGAGGCCGGTGCGGCCACGCGACAGCGAGACGCTGTAGGTGAGCCGCTTGAAATGGTTGCTGTAGCCAAACTGGAATTGCGTGTCGCGGCCGCGCTGATTCCAGTAATCGCTGATGGAGACGTTCGCGTACAGCGATCCATACCGTTCGCCCAACTGCTGGTTCGTGGTCAGGGTAAAGCGATCGCGTTCCTGCAGCAGTCCCGTGGGCGTCAACAGGTTGTCCGGATTGAAGGTCGTCCCGGACAAGGCCGCGCGTTGCGCAGGCGTCAGCAGGCCCGGGATCGGCACGCCGTCGATCATGGGGATATTCGTCAGCTGGTACTGCAGGATGTCGAGACCGCGGCGTGCGTAATCACGCGCGTATTCCGCGTTCTGCAGGCTCAGGAATCCGCCGGTCGAATAGCGGTAAGCCGCGACCGCGATCGAGGTCCTGGTTTCCGGGATCAGCTTGCTGTAGCTGATCCGGAAACTTTGGCCGTTGTGTGTGCCGTAACCCGGAATGCTGGCGTGGGCCTGGGTCATGTCCATGGCCAGCGCGCCGAAACGCGTGTTGAAGGCGGCGCCGGCCAGTACCGCGCCGTAGCCTTCCGAACCCTGGAAGCCCGCGTAGCCGGTCAGCAGGTTGTTGAAGCCGTGCTGGATCGTGCCCTGGATGATGCCCGGTTTGTTGCCAAGGCCAAAGGTGTTGCGCACCTGGCCGGCCGCGAGGTCGAAGCGGGTGATGCCCGGCCGCAACAACTGCGCGACCGAGGCGTACGGCACGGTGAAGATTTGCGTGCGGCCGTCGGCTTCGGTCACGGTGACGACCAGGTTGCCGCCGTAGCCGCCCGGATACAGGTCGTTGATCACGAACGGACCGGGTGCGACCGTGGTCTGGTAGATCTGCACGCCGTTCTGGCTGACCGTGACCTTGGCGTTGCTGTCGGCGACGCCGCGGATGATGGGCGCATATCCCCGCAGCGACTGCGGCAACATGTTGTCGTCGGTGCCGAGCTGCACGCCGCGCAGGCTCATGCTGTCAAAGACCGCGCCGTCGGTGTAGCTGTCGCCGATCGTCAGGGTGGATTGCAGTTTGGGCAGGTCGCGGCGTACATAGGCGTTGATGTTCTGCCAGTGGCGCTGGCCCGGCGATCCAGCGGTGCCGGATTGCCAGGTGACGGTTGAATCCTGGCGGAAGTGCCACGGGCCGAGATTGAGTCCGGCGTTGAGTCCGAGATAGGTGCTGGTCTGGCTCAGTCCTTTGTTGCTGGTGTGGAAACTGTTGAAGTTGTAGTTCAGCAGGAACGCCGGCACGCCCTGGTCCCAGGACGCGGGGTTGACGTAGCCGCGTGGCAGCCGCCCCGTATAGGCTTGCGGGATGCTGGCGTCGAGGCGCAGGTCGGCCATGTCCAGCGACAATTTCGCGTCGGGAATCAGACTGGACAGCTGCACGCAGGCATCGGGCGATTTCAGTTGCGCAACGGCCGTGGACCCGGGATCGGCGGGAGCCACGCCAATACGGTCGAGCAGTTCCGGGGTGACGCACGGCACCGCGTTGGCGCTGGGCGCCGGCGCGGCGAAGCGCACGTCCATGCGTCCGATCCAGTTTTGGTTTGAATAGACATCGAGGCTGTAGATGCCCGGCAGTACCGTGTCGCCTTGTTCGAATCGCGCGAGGTCGGCCGCGTTGCTGCCGCCGCCCGCCAGCATGCCACGGTCAAACTCGACGTAATCTGCGCTGGCCGCGGCAGGTCCTGCCGCCGCGGCCGCGTGGCCCGGCGTCGCCCAGCCCAGCGAGGCCAGTCCTGCTGCGCAGGCCAACGCCAGCAGCGAGCATTTCGGCGCCCGAATGGCATGGGTGGCGGCGCGCCGGAGCCTCATTGCGCGATCACGCCCTTGTGGCTGTCGGTCGCGCCGAAATCGTTGAGGGTCGTGAAGATGATGGGCGTGCCGACCGCGGGCGCGTGCGCGAGGCTTTTGAGTGGAAGCTTCAGGTCATCGAAGGGCGCCACCATGCCGTCGGCGCTGCCGTCCGTCTTGCCATCGGCGCCTACTGCCACGCCGACAATCGTGATGTAGTACGGCGTCGGGTTGTGGACTTCCAGCGCCGCCCCGGGCCCGGCGGCAGCCTTGAAGCTGAGCTGGTCGGGGGCTTTCAGCGCGTTCCCCGGCAGTTTGGCCGGGCGGTAGAAAAGCTTGATCCGCGATCGGATCGCGAATTGCAGGTAATTCTTGCCGGCATATTCGGGGCCGGTCGGCTTCGGCGGGATTTCCAGCACGTTCAGCCAGAACACCGATTCGCGGTCGGTCGGCAAGGGCTTGGCGCCCTGGACGTACAGGATGCGCAGGCTCTGGTCCTTGTGCGCATCCATCCGGAACAGCGGTGGCGTGATCAGGAACGGCGTGTGGACGGTATCCGGCGTCGAACCGATGTTGCCGTCATCGATCCAGGCTTCGACCAGCGCCGGCCGGTCGTTTTCGTTGGTCAGGCGCACCGTCGCCTCGCCTTGGGCGGCGTTGAAGATCACGCGTGTGCCGGTGATGACAATGCTGGCGGCGGCAGGCGCGGCCACGCACAACATGGCCGCTGCCGCGGCCAATACGCGGGTCAGGATGTTCATGGGTTATCTCTGGTGGGGCCGAGCCCCCAACCCGCTGTGCCGAATTGCGGCATGCACAGCGGGTTGCTGGTTGCCGGCTGGCTTACTGGTAGTTGATGACGTAATTCACCGTTGTCGAAACGGCGCCCCCGGCCCCTGCATAGGCGCTGGTTGCGTAGTACTGGGCTGAATAAGCCAGCGTCGCGCCACCGGATGCCACGGTTGTCTGATCGGTGACGTTGGCGTTGCCGACCGGGGCGGCCGTACCGATGGTGACCGCGGTACCTCCCGAATTCAGCAGTTGCACGTCCACGCCAGCGACGCCGGTGTTCATCAAGGTGCCATTGCCCGTGGTGGTGTCGGCGTTGGCGGCGCTGTAGAACTGGGCGCCGACCCTCGCCCCGGCCGGACAACCCGACAGGGTCATGGTGAAGGCG
The DNA here is from genome assembly GCA_018241365.1 of Pseudomonadota bacterium. Classification (GTDB taxonomy): domain Bacteria; phylum Pseudomonadota; class Gammaproteobacteria; order Xanthomonadales; family Rhodanobacteraceae; genus 66-474. Next base: position 854 of record JAFEDX010000210.1, on the reverse strand, counting down.
GTTGCGCTGGGCGTGTAGGCGCCGGTGCCATTGGCCGTCAACGAGTTGGCCGAGACGGTCGGCAGCGCAACCGTGAAGTTGTTGCTGCCGGTGGAGGTGGGGCCTTTGATGGTGCAGGTGGCGGCGGTCACGCTGCCAGTGAAAGTGATGGTGCCGTCGGGAACGGCAGCCAGGGTTGCCGGCGCGACGGCCAAACCGCCGCAGGCGGTGGCGAGGCCAAGGGCCAGGAGCGTGTGCTTCAAGTTCATGTCTGGATTTCTCCGGTTGATGGGTGGAACGTCATGCTGCATGGATGAACGACGTGGCGCCGGATTGCGCAGTTGCGTGATGCCCGCGTCACGGGCGCTTTCTAGCAGGACTCGTGCCACCTGTCACAAGATCCGTGCCACTCGTCACAAAAGTCACGGTTGTTTTGGAGTATTTCGCGCGGCGTTACAATTGGCGTTTGCCGGTACCGGTGCATGGATGTCGTTGCGGCATCGGCCTGTACGCGCTTGTGTCCGCCAGCAGCAGGGCCGCGGATGGGATCGGCGTGGCGAGGTTCAACCGCGGTTGACTTGCGTTGCGTATGCCGTGACAATACGCAGTCTTTGTGATGCAAACCCTTGAAACCCGGGTGTCTTCGAGCATTCCGGGCTGTTTGTGTCGGCGCCTTTCTGTTGGCATCGATAGGCGTTCGTCGCAGCCACCACGCCATCCCGGAGGGATACCCAAGCGGCCAACGGGGCAGACAGGAAGTGTGATCTGCTGGCTTGTGCCTTCGTTTGACCGCCGGGTTTGTTCAATCCGTTTCAGCAAACCAAGATTTCCGGAGGGATACCCAAGCGGCCAACGGGGCAGACAGGAAGTGTGAT
>JAFEDX010000020.1 GCA_018241365.1 Pseudomonadota bacterium | reverse complement strand
CGGGTATCGAGTGGGATCTGCGCAAGAAGCAGCCTTACGCGAAATACGCCGAGGTCGATTTCGACATCCCGGTGGGTACCCATGGCGACTGCTACGACCGTTACCTGGTGCGCGTGAACGAAATGCGCCAGTCGGCGCTGATCATCCGCCAGTGCGTCAAGTGGCTGCGCGCCAACCCCGGCCCGGTGATCACCGACAACTACAAGGTGGCGCCGCCCAAGCGCGAGGACATGAAGGAATCGATGGAAGCGCTGATCCATTGGTTCAAGCTGTTCACGGAAGGTTTCAGCGTGCCGGCCGGCGAAACCTACGCCGCGGTCGAAGCGCCCAAGGGCGAGTTCGGCTGCTACCTCGTTTCGGACGGCGCCAACAAGCCGTTTCGGGTGCACCTGCGCGCGCCCGGTTTCGCGCACCTGTCGTCGATCAACGAAATCACCCGCGGCCACATGCTGCCGGACGTGGTGGCGATGATCGGCACCTACGATCTGGTTTTCGGGGAGGTGGACCGGTGAAGGCCACCAACAATTTCGAGAAGGTCAAGGACGTCGATCCGATGATCGCGTTGACCGACACGACACGCGCGCACATCGACCATTGGGCCGCCAAATTCCCGCCCGACCGCAAGCGCTCGGCGGTGATCCAGGGCCTGATGGCGGCGCAGGAACAGAACGGCGGCTGGCTCACCGACGAATTGACGACCGCGGTGGCGAAGTACCTCGGCATCCCGCCGGTGCAGGCGTATGAAGTTGCGTCGTTCTATTCGATGATGAATACGCAACCGGTGGGACGGCACGAAGTGTCGGTGTGCACCAACATTTCCTGCTGGTTGAACGGCGCCGACGGCATCGTCCGGCACTGCGAAAAGAAACTCGGCGTGAAGCTGGGCGAGAGCACGCCGGACGGCCGCGTGTTCTTGAAGCAGGAAGAAGAATGCCTTGCCGCATGTTGTGGTGCGCCGATCATGCAGGTGGACGGGAATTACCACGAGCACCTGACGCCGGAAAAGGTCGATGAAATTCTGGATGCATTGAAATAACCATGTAGGAGCCTGCGTGCAGGCGATCTGGAAAATCAGTCGCGAGCGCGCTCGCTCCTACCGGAAGCTCAAAACATGGCATACGGACCCGAACCCAAACCCCACCAGGTCGTCTACACCACGCTGCATTTCGATACGCCGTGGTCGATCGACAGTTACCGCCAGACCGGCGGCTGGCAGGCGTGGGAAAAGATCCTCGCCGAGAAGACCGACCCGGCGGCGATCATCGACGAACTGAAAAAGAGTTCGCTGCGCGGGCGTGGTGGCGCCGGCTTCCCGACCGGCATGAAGTGGTCGTTCATGCCGCGCAAGGCGCCGGGCCAGAAATACATCCTGTGCAACTCGGACGAGTCCGAACCCGGCACCTGCAAGGACCGCGACATCCTGCGCTACAACCCGCACGCGGTGCTGGAAGGCATGGCGATCGCCTGCTACGCGACGGGTTCGACCGTCGCCTACAACTACCTGCGCGGTGAGTTCCACCACGAGCCGTTCGAGCACATGGAGCAGGCTCTGCACGAGGCCGAGGCCGCCGGATTGCTTGGCACCAATATCCGCGGTACCGGCATCGACGTCACCATCCACAACGCATTGGGCGCCGGCGCCTACATCTGCGGCGAGGAAACCGCGCTGATGGAGTCGCTGGAAGGCAAGAAGGGTTGGCCGCGCTTCAAGCCGCCGTTCCCGGCAGGCTTCGGCCTGTACGGACGGCCCAGCACCATCAACAACACCGAGACCTACGCTTCGGTGCCGGCGGTGCTGCGCAGGGGCGCCGACTGGTTCCTCAACATCGGCAAGCCCAACAACGGCGGTCCGAAGATCTTTTCGGTGTCGGGGCATGTCAACCAGCCCGGCAACTACGAAATTCCGCTCGGCACGCCGTTCGCGGATCTGCTGGCGATGGCCGGCGGCGTACGCAACGGCCACAAATTGAAGGCGGTGATTCCGGGCGGCTCTTCGATGAAGGTGTTGAAGGCCGACAAGATGATGGCATGCACCATGGACTACGACTCGATCCGCGACGCGGGTTCGGGTTTGGGTTCGGGCGCGGTGATCGTGATGGATGAAACCACGTGCATGGTGCGCGCCTGCGAGCGCATCTCGCGCTTCTACCACATGGAATCGTGCGGCCAATGCACGCCGTGCCGCGAAGGCACCGGCTGGATGCACCGGGTGTTGTCGCGCATCGTCGATGGCCGCGGCACTTCCGAGGATCTGCACCGCCTCAAGGCCGTCGCCGGCCAGATCGAAGGCCACACCATCTGCGCGTTCGGCGAAGCCGCCGCGTGGCCGGTGCAGGCGTTCCTCGCGAATTTCTGGGACGAGTTCGAGTATTACTGCGAGAACGGACGTTCCATGGTGGATGACCAGATGAAGGTGGCCGCATGAGCGCCACGCAAAAAGACGCGTGGCGCGGGGCGCCACACCTCCACAACCCCCACGCGCATCGCGGTATCCGCAATGCGCGTCGCCCCCTTGACTCAAGGGGGCCAAGCGTCACAGCTTCGGGCGAAATTCAATGAGCGCATTACCCAAAGACACCGCGCCGCCGGTCGAAATGGTGGAATTCGAGATCGACGGCCATCCGGTCAGCGCGCCCAAGGGCTCGATGATCATCCAGGCCGCGGATGCGGCCAACATCCCGGTGCCGCGTTTCTGCTACCACGACAAGCTGCCGATCGCGGCGGTCTGTCGCCAGTGCATGGTGGAAGTCGAGATGGGCGGCAAGCGCATGCCCAAGCCGCAGGTGGCCTGTGCCACGCCGGTTGCGGCCGGCATGAAGGTGTTCACCAAGACCGACCTCGCCATCCATGCGCAGCAGAACGCGCTGGAATTCGTGCTGATCAACCATCCGCTGGATTGCCCGATCTGCGACCAGGGCGGCGAGTGCGAGCTGCAGGACCTGGCCATGGGCTACGGCCGCGGCATTTCACGCTTCACCGAACGCAAGCGCACCATCACCGACGAGAACGTCGGGCCGCTGGTCGCCACCGAAATGACCCGTTGCATCCATTGCACGCGTTGCGTGCGCTTCCTCGGCGAAGTCGCGGGCAGCTACGAGTTCGGCGATTTCGACCGCGGCGACCGCCATGTGATCGGCACCTGGATCGGGCGCGGCATTGGTTCGGAACTGTCCGGCAACGTGATCGACGTGTGCCCGGTCGGTGCGCTCACCGACAAGGTGTTCCAGTTCAAGGCGCGCGCCTGGGAACTGATCGCCAAACCGTCGATCGGTTACCACGACGCGCTGGGTTCCAACCTGTGGCTGCACACCAAGCGCGGCCAGGTGCTGCGCGCGGTGCCGCGCGACAACGAAGCCGTCAACGAATGCTGGCTGGCCGACCGTGACCGCTACAGCCACGAAGGCCTGTACGCGGACGACCGCGCGTTGAAACCCATGGTCCGCAGGAACGGCGAGCTGGTCGAAGTCGAATGGGACGAGGCGATTGCCTTCGTTGCCGATGGCCTGAAGCAGGCCGGCGGCGACCTGGGCGCGCTGGTTGCACCGATGGCGTCGTGCGAGGAAGGCTGGCTGCTGGCGCAGTTGCTGCGCGGCCTTGGCAGCGAACGCATCGACCATCGCCTGCGCGTGCAGGATTTCTCGGATGGCGGCCCGGCTGGCACCACGTTCGAAATGCCGGTGGAGGAAGTCGCCGAGATCCGCGCCGGGCTGCTGGTCGGCAGCAACCTGCGCCACGAGATGCCGCTGCTGAACCAGCGCGTGCGTCGAGCGACGCGGCATGATTCAAGCAAGCCGCACGTGGTCAACATGGCCAACTACGACATCTCGACGGTGCACGGCGCGGCCATCCACGCGTTGAATCCGGCGCACTTCGAGTGGAATTACGACCTCGCCAGCGAAACCGTGGTGCCGCCGCAGCAGTTGGTGGAAGCGTTGGCGCGAGTCGCGAACGCGGCGGGCGTCGCCGGTGATGCATTGCCCAGGCCGCTCGCCGACCTGGTGGCATCCATGCAACCCGACGATACCGCACGTGCGGTGGTGAAATCCCTGCGCGATGCCCCGCGCTCCGTGGTGATCCTGGGCGACATCGCCGTGCAGCACCCCGATGCGGCGTGGTTGCGCGTGCTGGCACGCGCGGTCGCCAAGGCCACCGGCAGCGCGTTCAACGAATTGCCGGCGGGCGCGAATGCGGTTGGCCTGGCGCGCGTGGGCGCGCAATCGGCCGGCGGCGCGAAGGCGCTGCTGGAGCAGGTGCCGAAGGCGCTGGTGACCTGGCAAACGGGTTCGCAGGATACTTTCGCGCCGTCGGCCTACGACAAGGCGCGCTCGGATGCCGGGTTCTACGTCTACGCGGGTTCCTATGCCTGCGAAGGCGTGCGCCGCACCGCGGATGCGGTGCTGCCGCTGGGACTCCCACCCGAGACCGACGGTACCTGGGTCAATGCCGACGGCTTCGTGCAGGCGGTCGCCGCGGGATCGCAGCTGCCGGGCGAGGCACGGGCCGGCTGGAAGGTGCTGCGCGCGCTGGGCGCGAAACTCGGCATTGCGGGTTTCGATTTCGTCGGGCTGGCTGACGTGCACGCGCGCATTTCCGGGCAGGTTGGAAATCCGGTTGCATCCGCGGGCGGCGCGCCGGGCCCGCGTACGCCTGTGGCGGAAGGCAAGCTGGTACGCCTCGCCACGGTCGGCATCTACCGCACCGACGCGGTGGTGCGTCGTGCCAAGGCCCTGCAGAAACATCCGTTGAATCGTGCGCCCGCGTTGCGCATCGCAGCGGATGACGCGCGTACGCTGGGCCTGCAGGATTGCGCCGAGGCCGACGTCAATGGTGCCATGCTGCCGGTCGTGGTCGATGCCGCGGTACCGCAAGGCTGCGCGTGGATCGAGGCCGGCTTTGCCGCGACCGCCGCGCTGCCGCCGCATGGCGCGGCCCTCACCATCAAGGCGGTGACCGCATGAATTTGTCCTCCGACCCGATGATCTTCCTGTGGACGCTGGGCAAGATCCTTATCGTTGCCGTGCCGCTGATCATCGCGGTGGCGATGTATGTGTGGTGGGAACGCAAGGTGATCGGCTGGATGCACGTGCGCATGGGACCGAACAAGATCGGTCCGTTCGGCCTGCTGCAGGCGTTCGCGGACGTGACCAAGCTCCTGATCAAGGAGATCATCATCCCGACCAACGCCAACCGCTTGCTGTATTTCACCGCGCCGCTGCTGGCGGTGATCCCCGCGCTGGCGGTGTGGGCGGTGGTGCCGTTCAACGGCGGCGGCCTCGTGATCGCGGACGTCAACGCCGGCGTGCTGTACCTGCTGGCGATGACCTCGCTCGGCGTGTACGGCATCATCCTCGCCGGCTGGGCGTCGAATTCGCGTTACGCGCTGCTGGGTTCGATGCGTTCGGCCGCGCAGATGATTTCCTACGAAATCTGCATGGGCATGGCGCTGGTGTGCGTGCTGGTGCTGGCCGGCAGCCTCAATTTCACGGCCATCGTCGAGGCACAGGCGGGCAGCAAGGGTCTGTTCGACTGGTTCTGGCTGCCGCTGCTGCCGATGTTCTTCGTGTACTACATCTCGGGCGTCGCGGAGACCAACCGCCTGCCGTTCGACGTGGCCGAGGGCGAGTCGGAAATCGTGGCGGGGTTCCACGTGGAGTATTCGGGCTCGGCGTTCGCTCTGTTCTTCCTCGCCGAATACGCCAACATGATCCTGCTGTCGTTCCTGGCGCCGATCCTGTTCCTGGGCGGCTGGCTCAGCCCGTTCCAGGGCTGGCACCTCGGCTTCCTCTCGGAGCCCAGCTGGATCTGGCTGTTCCTGAAGTTCTTCATCTTCGCGACTTCATTGATCTGGCTGCGCGCGACCTTTCCGCGCTACCGCTACGACCAGATCATGCGCCTCGGCTGGAAGGTGTTCATCCCGATCTCGATCGTGTGGATCTTCGTGGCCGGCATCTTCCGGTACTTCAACGTGGTGACGCCAGGGCACTGACGAGATGAAGAAGATCATTGCCTATCTGAAGAGCCTGTTGCTGCTGGAACTCGCGGCCGGCCTGTGGCTGACCTTGAAGTACCTGTTCAAGCCGAAGTACACGATGCGGTTCCCGATGGAAACCATCCCGCGCTCGGTGCGCTTCCGCGGCCTGCACGCGTTGCGCCGCTATCCGAACGGCGAGGAACGCTGCATCGCGTGCAAATTGTGCGAGGCGGTGTGCCCCGCGCTGGCCATCACCATCGACTCCGCGCCGCGTGCGTCGGACGGCCAGCGCCGCACCACGCGCTACGACATCGACCTGTTCAAGTGCATCTACTGCGGATTCTGCGAGGAAAGCTGTCCGGTGGATTCCATCGTGCTGACCGATGTCCTCGAATACCACATGGAACGCCGCGGCGAGAACATCATCACCAAACCGCAATTGCTGGCGATGGGCGACCGTTTCGAGAAGTCCATCGCGGCCAACCGCGCGCAGGATGCGGCCTACCGCTAGCGAACGCCAGACAAGTGCCCATGAACCACTCAATATTCCAGATGGTCTGCTTCGTGGTCTTCGCCGTGGTCGCGGTGGGTGCCGCGCTGGCGGTGGTGTCGGTGAAGAACACCGTGCACGCGGTGCTGGCGCTGGTGCTGACGTTCTTTTCAGCGGCCTGCCTGTGGATGCTGGCCGAAGCGGAATTCCTCGCGTTGGCGCTGGTGGTGGTGTACGTCGGCGCAGTGATGGTGCTGTTCCTGTTCGTGGTGATGATGCTGGACATCGACCTCGAACCGATGCGCGAAGGCTTCATCAAGTACCTGCCGATCGGCATCGGCGCCGCCGTGATCATGCTGGTCGAGATGCTCGGGATCGTCGGCGTGAAGACGCTGCAGATTCCGGCCGGCGCGAATCCCGCGGGTGCGTCCAACATCGAATGGCTGGGCATGGCCCTGTTCACGCGTTTCCTGCTGCCGTTCGAGATCGCGGCGCTGATCCTGACGGTCGGCCTGGTCGCGGCGGTGGTGCTGGCGCTGCGCGTGCGCACGTTCTCCAAGCACCAGAATCCCGCCGCGCAATCCGCGGTGCGGGCCGCGGGCCGCGTGCGGATGGTGAAGATGGCCGCGACGCCGCCCGCCGCGTCTTCCAAGCAGGAGTCGCAGGCATGATCGCCATCCCGCTGTCCTGGTACATCGTGTTCGCGACGGTGCTGTTCTGCATCGCCATCGCGGGCATCTTCATCAACCGCAAGAACGTGATCGTGCTGTTGATGTGCATCGAGCTGATGCTGCTCGCGGTCAACACCAACTTCGTCGCGTTCTCGCGTTACCTGCACGATCCCGCGGGCCAGGTGTTCGTGTTCTTCATCCTGACGGTGGCGGCGGCCGAATCAGCCATCGGGCTGGCCATCGTCGTGCTGATGTTCCGCAACCGTCGCACGATCAACGTCGACGAAATCGATACGCTGCGTTACTAGAGGGGCCGACGCATGTCACATCGTTGCAAGCGATGCCGCCCCCTGATCGGTGCGGCCAGGCAGGAAAACGTTACTCGAGTTCGTGAGGTGCAGCCGTGATCAGCCAGACCCTCCTGGTCGTGCTGGCGGCGGCGCCGCTGGTCGGCGCGCTGATCGCGGGCCTTGGCCGCAAGCAGGTCGGGCGCGCGGGTGCCGCCGCGATCGCGATCATTTCGGTGGCGCTGTCGTTCGCGCTGTCCTGCGTGGTGTTCTATCAACTGGTGTGGGGCGGGGCGCCGGTGTTCGACGGCAACGTCTACACCTGGCTCGAAGTCGGCAAACTCACCATAGGCATCGGCTTCCTGGTCGACCGGCTCACCGCGATCATGCTGGTGACGGTGACCTTCGTGTCGTTGATGGTGCACATCTACACCATCGGCTACATGCGCGACGACCCCGGCTTCCAGCGTTTCTTCGCCTACATCGCGCTGTTCACCTTCTCGATGCTGATGCTGGTGCTGGCCAACAACTTCCTGCAGCTGTTCGTGGGCTGGGAGCTGGTGGGGCTGGTGTCGTACCTCCTGATCGGTTTCTGGTTCGAACGCCCGACCGCGAGCGCGGCCGCGCTCAAGGCATTCATCGTCAACCGCGTCGGCGACTTCGGCTTCATCCTCGGCATCGCCGCGGTGCTGTACGCGTTCCACACGCTGGATTACTCCACGGTGTTCGCGAATGCGGATTCGCTCTCCGGCCGCACCATCGAGGTGGTCGGCGGGCATCCGTGGTCGCTGGCCACCCTGATCTGCCTGCTGCTGTTCGTGGGCGCCTGCGGCAAGTCGGCGCAGGTGCCGTTGCACGTGTGGCTGCCGGATTCGATGGAAGGCCCGACCCCGATCTCGGCGCTGATCCATGCCGCAACCATGGTGACCGCCGGCATCTTCATGGTGGCGCGGATGTCGCCGCTGTATGAAATGTCCACGACCGCATTGTCGGTGGTCTTGATCGTTGGCGCGACCACCGCGTTCTTCATGGGCCTGGTCGGCATCGTGCAGAACGACATCAAGCGGGTGATCGCCTATTCGACGCTCTCGCAGCTCGGCTACATGGTGGTGGCGCTGGGCGTGTCGGCCTATGCCGCCGGCATCTTCCACCTGATGACCCACGCGTTCTTCAAGGCGCTGTTGTTCCTCGGCGCGGGCTCGGTGATCGTGGCGATGCACCACGAGCAGGACATGCGCTACATGGGCGGCCTGCGCAAACGCATGCCGATCACCTGGATCACGATGTGGATCGGTTCGCTGGCGCTGGTGGCGACGCCGGGTTTCTCGGGCTTCTACTCGAAGGACCAGATCATCGAGGCGGTCGGCGAGTCGCACATCTTCGGCGCCACCTATGCGTACTGGTGCGTGCTGCTGGGCGTGTTCGTGACCTCGCTGTACAGCTTCCGGCTGTTGTACATGACCTTCCACGGCAAGGAGCGCTTCAAGGTCGTGCACGGCGCGCACGATTCGCACGATCACCACCAGGGCATGCTGGCGCATGCGCCCAAGGAGTCGCCGTGGGTGATCACGGTGCCGCTGGTGCTGCTGGCGATCCCGTCGGTGGTGATCGGCTGGTTCACCATCAAACCGCTGCTGTACGGCGGCTGGTTTGGCGATTCAATCAAGGTGTTGCCGGCGCATGACGTGCTGGCCGCCATGGCACACGAATTCCACGGCCCGTGGGCGATGTTCCTGCACAGCTTCATCAGCGCACCGTTCTGGATTGCGGTAGCCGGTTTTGCTGTGGCGACCTACGTGTATCTGTTCAACCCGGCGCTGGCCGACCGCGCAGCGCGGATGTTCCTGCCGGTCTTCAAGATGCTCACCCGCAAGTACTGGGTGGACGAGGTTTACTACAACCTGTTCGCGCGCGGCGGCATCAAGCTGGGCCGTTTGTTCTGGAAAGGCACCGACGTGGGCGTGTTCGATGGCGCGGTGAATGGCGCGGCGTTCGTCACCGAGCGCAGTTCGCGGGTGCTCCGCCGCCTGCAAACGGGTTTCCTCTACCACTACGCGTTCGTGATGATCGTGGGCCTGGTCCTGCTGCTGGGCGGGCTGTGGTACTGGGGATTGCGCTGATGACCGGCACGCAACGATCGAAGGATTCTGCATGAGCAACTGGCCCATCCTCAGCGTCCTGATCTGGCTGCCGTGCGCCGGCGCCATACTCGTGCTGCTGGCCGGCAACGCGCGTCCGCGGCTGGCCCGTTGGCTGACCATGGCGTTCACCGTCATCACCTTCGCGCTCAGCCTGGTGATGCTGTCGGAATACCAGGCAGGTCCCGGCGGCTTCCAGTTGCAGGAAATGGCGCGCTGGATCCCGGGCATCAATTCCAGCTATCACCTGGGAGTGGACGGCATCGCCGTCGCGCTGATCGTGCTGACCACGTTTACCTCGATCCTGGTGATCGGCGGCGCGTGGCAGGTGATCAAGGACAAGGTGCACCAGTACATGGCGGCGATGCTGGTGCTGGAAGGCCTGCTGATCGGCGTGTTCGCGGTGATGGACGCGCTGCTGTTTTATCTCTTCTTCGAGGCCATCCTGATCCCGATGTTCTTCCTGATCGGCGTCTGGGGCGGTCCACGGCGCGTGTATGCGACGCTGAAGTTCTTCATCTACACGTTCTTCGGCTCGATCTTCTTCCTGATCGGTTTGCTGTACCTCTATCACAAGGCCGGCACCTTCGACCTGCCGACGCTGTGGGCCTTGCCGCTGACGTTCAAGGAACAGGCGTGGCTGTTCTTCTCGTTCCTGATCGCGTTCGCGATCAAGACCCCGATGGTGCCGGTGCACACCTGGTTGCCGGACGCGCACGTCGAGGCGCCGACCGGTGGCTCGGTGATCCTGGCCGCGATCATGCTGAAGGTCGGCACCTACGGCTTCATCCGCTTCTCGCTGCCGATCTTGCCGGATGCCTCGGAATACTTCGCGTGGCTGGTGATCGTGCTGAGCCTGATCGCGATCATCTACATCGGCTATGTGGCGCTGGTACAGCCGGACATGAAGAAACTGGTCGCGTATTCGTCGATCGCGCACATGGGCTTCGTCACGCTGGGCCTGTTCATCGTGTACATGCTGGCACGCCAGCAGCATGACGTGCAGATGGCCGAGCTGGGCGTGCAGGGCGCGGTGGTGCAGATGATTTCGCACGGTTTCGTGTCGGGCGCGCTGTTCACCTGCATCGGCGTGATGTACGACCGCCTGCACACCCGGGAAATCGCGGCCTACGGTGGACTCGCCAAGGTGATGCCGTGGTTCGCCGCGTTCTGGGTGCTGTTCGCGATGGCCAACTGCGGCCTGCCGTTCACCTCGGGCTTCGTCGGCGAATTCATGGTGATCCTGTCCAGCTTCACCGCCAATCCATGGATTGCATTGTTCGCGGCTTATTCGCTGATCATCGGCGCCGGCTACACGCTGTACCTGATCAAGCGCATCGTGTGGGGTACCACACCGACGAAAGAAGCCGCGGCGATGCCGGAAATCAATACCCGCGAGGGCCTGGTGCTCGGCGCGTTCGCGGTCGCGGTGCTGGCCATGGGCGTGTATCCGTGGCCGCTGATGCACCTGATGGATTCCTCGGTGTCGCAGCTCGTGACCCATTTGTTGACCAGCAAGCTCGGATGAGGATTGATCGATGATTACCATCAACGACCTGCTGGTGATGCTGCCCGAGCTGTACCTGACCGCGGCGGCGTGCCTGGTGCTGCTGTTCGACGTGTTCATCCGGGACGAGCAGCGCGATGCCACCCACTGGGTCGCGATCATCGTGATGCTGGTCGGCATCTTCCTGGTGATCCACGGCCAGCCGGACATGACGGTCACCGCGTTCGGCGGCATGTTCGTGCGCGACCACATGGCCGAGATCCTGAAGGTCACGGTGCTGATCGCCACCATCCTGATGTTCGTGATCGCGCGTCCCTGGCTGCGCGACCGCAAGCTGTTCATCGGCGAGTTCTATTCGCTGTCGATGTTCTCGGTGCTGGGCGTGATGCTGCTGGTATCCGCCGGCAACCTGATCACCGTGTACCTGGGACTCGAGCTGTTCGCGCTGCCGGCCTACGCGCTGGTGGCGCTGAACCGCGAGTCGAAGCTGTCGTTCGAAGCCGCGATCAAGTTCTTCGTGCTGGGTTCGCTCGCGTCCGGCCTGATGCTGTTCGGCATGTCGCTGATCTACGGCGCCACCGGCACGCTCGACTTGCATGGCATCTTCGCTGCCGTCGGCACCACCACGCACCTGCACCTGCTGCAGTTCGGCCTGGTGTTCCTGGTGGTCGGCATCGGCTTCGAATTCGGCGCGGTGCCATTCCACATGTGGCTGCCTGACGTCTACGAAGGCGCGCCCACGCCGATCGCGATGTACATCAGCGCGGTACCCAAACTCGCCGCGATCGGGCTGGCCTACCGCCTGCTGGAGGTGGGCCTGGGTCCGCTGGCCGGCGATTGGCGGATGATGCTGGCGATCATGGCGGCGCTGTCGCTCGTCGTCGGCAACGTGGTCGCGATCGCGCAGAAAAACTTCAAGCGCATGCTGGCGTATTCCACGATCTCGCACATGGGTTTCGTGTTCCTCGGGCTGTCCAACCCGACGCCGGAGGGCTACGCCTCCGCACTGTTCTACGCGGTGTGCTTCGCGCTGATGGAAACCGTGGCCTTCGGCGTGATCCTGGCACTCGCCCGCAAGGGTTTCGAGTGCGAGATGATCGATGATTTGAAGGGCCTCAACCGCCGCTCGCCATGGTTCGCCGGCATGATGGCGATCGCGATGTTCTCGCTGGCCGGCATCCCGCCGCTGTGGGGTTTCATGGCCAAGGTGCTGGTGCTGAAGGCCGCGATCGACGGCGGCATGCTGTGGCTGGCGATCGTCGCGATCATCTGCTCGATCATCGGGTTGTTCTACTACCTGCGCGTGATCTGGGTGATGTACTTCGAACAGCCCGTGGAGGGCGCCGGGGCGCTCGAGGCCAAGCCTGACCTCGCGTTGCGCGGGGTGCTGTCAATCAATGCACTCGGCCTGGTCGCGATGATCTTCTTCTCCGGTCCGTTGTTCGCGTGGTGCCAGGCCGCCTTCGGAGCCTGAATCGAAACCGGTCAGGGCTGCGTCGCCGGGTGCGCCGTGCCCACCTGTTGCGTTGCCCCGGGGTGCGTCTGTGCTGTGGGCCACAATTCCCGCAAGCGGAGATCACCGCACGGCCTGTGGCAGGGCTGTCTGGCACGAGTGTTGCTTGGCTTCTGGTACCGCCCGCAGTTTGCGCCCCGGGCGGCCATCCGGAGGCGTTGCATGAACACCAAACCCGAAGCACGGCCCGCCAGGTTGGCCACGGTGCTGCAGCACGTTGCGCCCCTGCTGCAATGGGCCAAGCGTGCCAATGCCTACGTCGATGAGCACCACGCGCTGCCGCCGGACGACATGGATCCCGCGGTGCGCGAGGAGCTCGTGGCGGCGATGGAAGAGCTGGGTGAACTCATGCAGCGGTATTCGGACTCGCTGAAGAGCCTCACGGATCGCGAACCTTCCGGCGGATTTCACGAGGCACCACAGCGTGACGCGGGCACCGCCGGGTCGGGGACGGTGCTGCATCTTGCGTCGCGCAGCCACGCGGTCACGGCGTTTCCGCGAGAGGCGATCGACGTCGGCATGCGTGCATAGCGTGCGGCGGCCGGCGCACGGCCGCGTTCCTTTTCGAAGATAGGCAACACGCTATCCGGCTTGGTTCGCGGGCAGGTGCCCGGGCGGCTTCACCGCTCGGAGTGACCGCCCTCGTCGTGCTCACGGTGCGCCAACAGGCCCGGCCGGATCTGGTTGATGAAATCGCGCGCCTCGGATGACAGGAACTTGCCCTTGCGCATGACGATGCCGTAGCTGCGCTGCGGGAACCACGCGCGCATGTTGCGTGTCACCAGCCGGCCGGCATCGGCGTCGGTCAGGCAGATGCTGGTGACGATCGAGATGCCGAGTCCCATCGCCACGTACTGCTTGATGACTTCCCAACCGCCGACTTCGATGGCGACCGTGTACGGCACCTTGTGCTGGTGGAACACCATGTCCACCAGCCGGTAGGTCGTGAGCCGTTGCGGCGGCAGGATCAGGCCGTAGGGCGACAGGTCCTGCAGGCGGATGTCGGGCTTGTCGGCGAGAGGATGGCCGCGCGGCAGGATCAGCATGGGGTCGTAACGCTGGAACGGCTGGTAGCTCAGGTCGTAGGGCACGTCCAGCATGGAGCCGACGGCAAAATCGACCTTGTCGGAACGCAGCAGCCCCAATCCATCCTTGCCGGTGACATTGGCGAGATGCAGGCGCACCGACGGGTGGCGCTCCCGGTAGGCCGCGACCAGCGGCGGCAACAGGTACTGGATGGTGGAAGTGCCTGCGGCGATGCCGAGTTCGCCTTCCGCGAAACCGGAGAGCGTGGCGTGGAATTTCGCATCCAGCGCATCCAGTCCCTCGACCAGGGGCCGTGCCTGCTCGAACAGCGCATCGCCAGCGCGTGTCAGGGTGATGCGTCGGCGTCCGCGCTGGAAGAGCTGCGTGCCAAGCTCCCGCTCCAGCGCCTGCAACTGCAGGCTGATCGAGGGCGCCGACAGGAACAGCGACTCTGCCGCGCGCGCCAGCGTGCCGAGCCGCGCGGTCGCGACGAAGGCCCGCAGCTGTTTGTAACGGCTGCCCTTGTAATAGAAGCGGGCAGTCGGTTCGGAACCCGGTCGCGTACGGCGCTTGGCTGGCTTGCGCTTCATCGCACCCTTGCTGGCCATATCGCCACCCCATCAAATCCATGCGGCTCAAGTATTTGCCATCAGCATTGAGATTGTCAATGCTATTGGTTGAATCTTCTGTTTTGTCAAACTCGATGGCTGTCGCTTAGCCTCGGAAGCCATTCCCGAGCGAGAGACCGATCATGGCCATGCCGTTGGAAGCCATCCGCGACACCCTGGCGATTGAAGTCCGGACACCCTTGCAACCCGGGTATCAGCCGATCCTGACACCCCAGGCCTTGGCCCTGCTGGCCGATCTGCACCGGCGTTTTGACGGCCGGCGACTCGCCCTGCTGGAAGTCCGGGCCGAAAAGCAGGCGCGCGTGGACGCGGGTGCGTTGCCCGGTTTTCGCGAGGACACCTGTGATATCCGCGCCACCGACTGGAAGGTCGCGCCGATTCCAGCCGCGCTGCAAGACCGCCGCGTAGAGATCACCGGTCCGGTCGATCGCAAGATGGTGATCAATGCGCTGAACTCGGGCGCCAACGTGTTCATGGCCGACTTCGAGGACTCGACCGCGCCGACCTTCGACAACCTCGTCCAGGGCCAGGCCAACCTGCGCGATGCGGTGGCGGGCACGATCGAATACACGGCGCCGGATGGCCGCGCCTACCGGTTGCAAGCCAACCCGGCCGTGTTGATGGTGCGACCGCGCGGCTGGCACCTGCCGGAGCGGCACGTGTTGGTCGATGGCGAGGAAGTGTCGGGCGCGCTGTTCGACTTCGCCCTGTTCACTTTCCACAACGCGCGGGCGCTGGCGGCACGCGATCGCGGCCCGTATTTCTACCTGCCCAAGCTGCAGTCGATGGAAGAAGCTGCGCTGTGGGACGACGTGATGGAGCACGTCGAACGCGCCCTCGAGCTGCCGGTCGGCAGCTTCAAGGTGACGGTGCTGATCGAGACACTGCCCGCCGCGTTCCAGATGGACGAAATCCTGTACGCGCTGCGGCGGCGCATCGTCGGACTCAATTGTGGGCGCTGGGACTACATCTTTTCCTACCTGAAAACGCTGCGCGCGCATCCGGATTTCGTGCTGCCGGAACGCGGCCAGGTGCAGATGACAGTGCCGTTCCTCGGCAATTATTCGCAGCGGCTGATCCGCATTTGCCACCGGCGCGGCGCATTCGCGATGGGCGGCATGGCCGCGCAGGTGCCGATCAGGGGCGACGCCGCCGCGAACGAGGCCGCGCTGGCGAAGGTGCGCGCCGACAAGCTGCGCGAGGTGCGCAACGGCCACGATGGCACCTGGATCGCGCACCCGGCGCTGGTGGCGGTCGCGCGCGAAGTATTCGACGCGTACATGCCGACGCCCAACCAGTTGCACGTGGATCGCGATGACGTGCGCGTCACCCGCGACGAGTTGCTGGCGCCGTGTGGAGGCACCATCACGCGTGCCGGTTTCGACAACAACATCGAAGTTGCGCTGCGCTATCTCGCCGCGTGGCTGGATGGCGCCGGTTGCGTGCCGATCCATCACCTGATGGAAGACGCGGCGACCGCGGAAATCGCGCGCACGCAGCTATGGCAATGGCTGCACCATCGCGATCCCGAACATGGCGGGTTGCGCTTCGACGACGGCACGCCGCTCGGCATGGCGCTGTTCGACCAGCTGCTCGGCGCGCACGTGCATGCGCTCGGTGCCAGCGACCTGCCCGGCGCGATGCGCGCGCAGACCGCAGCACACATCCTGTCCGCACTGACGCATGCACCGCGGCTGGCCGAGTTCCTGACCCTGGCCGCCTACGACTCCCTGGCCTGACCGCCATCCCTGCCGATCCCCATCAAGGAAACGATCATGAAGAGTGCGCTTCCCACCGCCGAACAACTGCAGCTCGACTGGCAGAACAATCTCCGCTGGAAGGACGTCGTGCGCCCGTACGCCGCCGCTGACGTGGTGCGCCTGCGCGGCACCGTGCACGTGGAGCATTCACTGGCCCGGCACGGCGCCGACCGCTTGTGGCGATCGCTGCACGCGGAACCCTTTGTCAATGCGCTGGGCGCGTTGACCGGCAACCAGGCCATGCAGCAGGTCAAGGCCGGCCTGCAGGCGATCTATCTGTCCGGCTGGCAAGTCGCCGCCGATGCCAACAGCGCCGGCGCGATGTATCCGGACCAGTCGCTGTATCCGGTCGATTCGGTACCCGAGGTGGTGCGCCGGATCAACAACACCCTGCGCCGTGCCGACCAGATCCACCACGCCGAAGGCAACGACCACGTCGATTGGCTGGTGCCGATCGTGGCCGACGCCGAGGCGGGCTTCGGCGGCGTGCTCAACGCCTACGAACTGATGCAGCACATGATCGAGGCGGGCGCGGCCGGCGTGCATTTCGAGGACCAATTGTCGTCGGCGAAGAAATGCGGCCACATGGGCGGCAAGGTGCTGGTGCCGACCCAGGAAGCCGTGCAGAAACTGGTCGCCGCGCGGTTGGCCGCGGACGTTGCCGGCGTGTCGACCCTGATCGTCGCGCGCACCGACGCGATGGGCGCGGGGCTGCTGACCTCCGACATCGACGAGGGTGACCGCACGTTCTGCACCGGCGAGCGCACGGTCGAAGGGTTCCATGCGACCCGGCCCGGTATCGAGCAGGCGATCGCGCGCGGCGTGGCCTATGCGCCGTATGCGGACCTCGTGTGGTGCGAAACATCGACGCCCGACCTGCAACACGCCAGGCGCTTTGCCGAAGCGGTGCGCGGCGCGTATCCGGACAAGCTGCTGGCCTACAACTGTTCGCCCAGCTTCAACTGGAAGAAGAACCTCGACGCCGCGACCATCGCACAATTCCAGGTCGAGCTCGCGGCGATGGGTTACAAGTTCCAGTTCATCACCCTCGCCGGTTTCCACGCGCTCAATTACTCGATGTTCCGGCTGGCGCGCGGGTACAGGGACAGGCAGATGGCGGCCTACGTCGAATTGCAGGAAGCCGAATTCGCGGCCGAGGCCGAGGGTTACACCGCGGCCCGCCACCAGCGCGAAGTCGGTACCGGCTATTTCGACGCTGTCAACCAGGCCATCGCGGGTGGCTTGTCCTCGCTCTCGGCACTGGAAGGTTCCACCGAACAGGCCCAGTTCCGGCGCGGCGCCGTCTGAGCAAACCTTGCGGGCCTGGAATTCGTGTCGGCGGAGCGAACGCCCGCCGGCACGCCCGCGCTAAACTTGCGGCCTTTGTCGTAGCGGGCATCCGGCACGCACGGCTGCTGGTGCGTGGTCGCGTGCGTTGCGGCTTGGCGTGCACGGTGCCCGGACTTGGCACGGCGCGCCGAAGCGCCTGTCTGGCACGATCAGGCGTGCAGGGCACCCGAGTGCATCGAGGAGTCACCATGTCGCCGCTGGTTGTTGCATTGTGGCTGGCCAACATCGTGCTCGACACGGTGGGCCAGCTTGCGTTCAAGGCGGCAGCGGGCGACCGGCACGCGGGTGACGGGCTGGCGCGCTGGAAATACATGGCGAGCCATCCCTGGCTGTGGCTTGGCATCGCGTGTTACGTGCTGGAATTCCTGGTCTGGGTCGCGTTCCTCTCGCTGCTGCCGCTGTCCGAAGGCGTGCTGCTGGGCTCCATCAACATTGTCGTCATCATGCTGGCCGGGCGCTGGCTGTTCGGCGAACGACTGACACGCCTGCGGCTTATCGGCATGTTCCTGGTCGCCGTGGGCGTCGCGGTGGTGGGAGCGGGCGCATGAAGCGCTTCTACCTGGTCGGCTTCCTGCTGCTGATGAGCTTCGACACGCTCGCGCAGATCAGCTTCAAGTACGCGGGCAACCACGCGCTGCCGGTCGCGGCCAGCCTCGACTGGCTGCTGCGGGTATTCGGCGCGCCGTGGATCTACGGCGCGATCGTCGGCTACGTCGGCGCCTTCTTCACCTGGATGTCGCTGCTGAAGCACGCGCCGATCGGCCCCGCGTTCGCGGCCTCGCATCTCGAAGTGGTGTCCGTGCTGCTGCTGTCCGCGTGGCTGTTCGGCGATGCGCTGACTCCGTCGCGCATCATCGGCGCGGTGTTGATCGTCGCCGGCATCGTCTGCCTCGGACTCGCCGAGGGCCGCGAGGAGGCCGCGTCCGGTCATCCGGATTCCGGACCGGCGCCGTGAGCGCGGACGTGATCACACGCCGCCGCCATGAACTGCCGCCGACCGCGGGATTGCCGCTGCGGCTGTCCGACCTGCGCCCCGGCCCCGCGGCGCTGGCGACCATCATCGCGACCCAGATCGAGACGCCGCCGCTGATACCCACCTGCTCGGGCAGCGCGGCGCTGATGATTGCGCTGGCGACGCTGGCTGCACGCAATCCGCAGCGCCGGCGCGTGGTGGTGCCGGCCTGGACGTGTCCGCTGGTGGCGCTGGCGATCCACCAGGTTGGTCTCGACGTGGTGCCGTGCGATGTCAGGCCTGCGCATTTCGACCTTGATCCCGGCGCACTCAGAAGAGTGTGCGACGAGCGCACCCTGGCGGTCGTCCCGACACACCTGGGTGGCCGCATCGCGGATGTGGACGATGCCGTCGCAGCTGCACATGCGGTGGGCGTCGCGGTGATCGAAGACGCGGCGCAGGCGCTCAGTGCACGCTACCACCATGCCAGCGTCGGGATGACTGGTGACATCGGTTTCTTCAGCCTCGCGGCCGGCAAGGGTTTGTCGATCTACGAGGGCGGTTTGCTGCTCGCGCGCGATCCGCAATTGCGCAGCCAGCTCGCGCGCACGGCCCGCGAGCTGGCGCAGCCGGATCGTTACTGGGAATGGCGGCGGCGGCTGGAACTGCTGGGCTACTTCGCGTTGTACCGGCCATCAGGTTTGCGTTTGGCGTACGGGAATCCGCTGCGGCGCGCGCTGCGCCGCGGGGATCCGGTGGCCGCGGTGGGCGATGATTTTTCGCTGCCGTTGCCATTGCACGCGGTCGGGCGCTGGCGCCAGGCAGTCGGTGCGCACGCGGCGGTACGGCTGCCCGACTTCCTGCGCGCGTGCCTCAAGCGTGCGCAGCATTACCTGCCGCGGCTCAAGGCGATTCCCGGCGTGCGGGTACTCGAAGACCCGCCCGGGACGATCGGCACCTGGCCGTTTTTCCTGCTGGTGCTGGACAGCCAGCGCAGGCGCGACGCGGTGCTGGATCGCCTTTGGCGTTCGGGGTTGGGCGTCAGCCGCCTGTTCATCCATGCGCTGCCAGATTACGACTACCTGCAAGGCATCGTGCCGGCGGCCGATGTGCCCAACGCGCGCAACATCGCCGCGTGCAGCCTCACCATCGGCAACAGCCCGTGGCTCACCGACGCCGACATGGACGCCATCTGCAAGGTGCTGGAAGAAACGCGGGCGTGACCCTGAGGCGACGCCGCGCTCACGACTTCGCGGCAATCGCCTCCAGAAGGCGCAGGTTCACGGCGTGCTGCTGCGCCTGCCACGCGGCCAGTTGCGCAGGGTCGATCACGGGCTGGTCGTCGAGCGCCGACAGCCGCCGCTTCCACCAAGCGCGGTACTCGTAGCGCGAGATTTCGCCATTGACATCGCTGCCCACCAGCGGCGCGGCCAGCGCATCGATCACCGCCAGCGCGTGTTCCAGCCGGAACCGGCCCTGGTCCCAGTTGGTGCGCGCGGTGTCGGGATCAAACACGTCCTTGTCGATCGACAGGTAACACGCCTGCGGGTGCTCGCGCTGGTACGTCGTGAACGCCGCGACCAGTTCATCGGGGCCGGCGAAGTCGTGGAACCGGTCCGCGATCCCCAGCCAGTGCGCCCAGCCGGTATCGACGCCGATGCTCCAGTAATCGAGCTTGCGCTGAAGGAGCGGCGTCAGGTAATTCTCCCACGCGTGGCCGGCGCCGATGTCGCGCGAAGTGATGCCGATGACGTGGACGCGGTCCACGTGCGGGAGCGCGGCCACGCGCCGCACCCACGAGCCGCAATGCACGCCGAACGGAAAGCGCATGTTGTCGGGATGGTTGTCGAACACGATTACCTGGATTGGGCGCGCGGGATCGAGCCGCGCGATCAGCGGCCAGCTCAGGTGGTGGAAATCGCCGGATCCCATGAACACGGTGCCCGGGATGCGTGGCAGCGCGCGTTCGAGTGCAGTCCCGAAGCGCCGCAGCGTGGCCAACGAACAGCCGAAGCGGATGGCCTCCTGCCAGTCCTGCATCGCGAGTATCGTGGCGCCCGGCAGCGGCCCGACCGAACCGTCGAGGTCGATGACCACCGGGTTGCGTGCGGGTTCACGCATGCTCGTGCGTCCCGGCCTGCAGATGGCTGTCGCTTTCGAAATGGCCGCCCAGGCGTCGCAGCGCCGCGCGCAGGATCGGGTTGCGCGCGTACACTGCGTGCCGCGTCAGCGTCAATTGCGCACCAAGGAATGCCTTGATCTCGGGATCGGTCCAGCCGGCCACGTAGTGGGTCAGACCGTGTTCGCGCGCGTATGCAAGGTTGTGCATCCAGCTCACGAAGTACAGGTTGTGTTCGCGCGCCTCGGGGTAGACAAATCCGACGTACTTGTCGATGAGCTTGCCGTCGTGCACGTAGCAAAGGTTCCAGCCGACCATCCGCCCATTGTGGCGGTACACGAACACCACGCCCCGGCTGGATGCATCGCGCAGGATGACGCGGAAGAAATCCGGCGTCAGGCGGTCGAAATGGATCTCGCTTTGCCGGTACACGTTGTCGAACAATGCATGGAAATTGGCCAGCACGGCCGCATCGTCGAAGCGCGCGTCGCCGGTCGGCACGCACTCGATCTCGAGGCCGGCGCGTGCACGCAGCTTGCGACGGATGTTCTTGCGCCGGGTGTAGGACTGCCGGGCGAGGTATTCGTCTTCGGAAGCGAAGTCGATCGGCACCCAGGCCAGCGCCTGGCCTTCGAGCAGCACGAAGCCTTCGTTGCGGCAGGCTTCAGCGAAAGTACGCGCATACGCATTCGACGCCGCGTCCAGCAGCGGCGAATCCTGCGCGATGTCCTTGACGATCAGCAGGCGGCATTCGCGCCCGTGGCGACGTTTCAGGTCGCTGGCGAGTTCCGCCGGGGCCACGTCTCCCGGCAGGGGTGCGTATTCGGTCACGGTGGTGCCGACAAAACGCGTGTGCCAGGTGAGCAGGCGCCGCCAGTACCGGTACAGCGGCAATGTGGCCACGCGCTGGCGCAGGCCGTCGTCGGCGGTGGTCAAGAGGTCGAACGGCGCGAGGAATGTCGGCATCCCGCCGCAACTGCGCTCGGCGACAAAGCCGCTCGGCGGTTCCGCGAGGAACGCGTCGATCAATGCGTCGGGCTCAAGCTGGGCTGTGAACGGCACGGTCTGCGGGGCCAGCGTACGGATCGCTTCATTGTCGCCGATCGGCCGGAATCGGGCCATGGCTGGCGAACGGAGCCGCCGTGATTCATGCAACGCGGATGACGTCGGCATGCGTCTTGACTGGTTTGGAGGTCCGGGGCATCAGCCAAGCAGTTGCCCGGAGTGCATCCTGGCTCGCTGCATTCACATCATCCTGCTCGACGCAAGTCGGGTACCACGTCAAACGCAACCGTGAGGCGTGACTGTTTGCCCGAGAACGGCACCGTGCCGTGCCAGAAGTACGACGGGAACAGCACGAGCGTGCCGGCCGCGGGATGAACTTCGTATTCCGGCGGCAAGTGCGGTGTCGTCAGGATGCCGGGCTCTGCGAATGTGAGCGTGCCTTCCCGGTTCTGCGCGTCGCCCATGACGTCGGGCAAGTCGATGTAGCAGGCTGATGAAATCCAGCCGTTGGGGTGCACGTGGTTCTGGTGGAAACCGGGTGCGTGCAACTGCACCGACCAGCCGCCGCTGAATCGATAGCTGCCGGAGTTGCGGCGTCGCAGTAGGTCGGCTCCAGCGCCGATACGGCCAAGATAGTCTCGTATCGGCGCATCGAAACTTTTGAACAAGGCTTGCACCACGGGATCCGTGCTTTGCGACAGGTCACCCATGGTTTCCGTACCGTGGCGCAGGGACTGGAACAGGAGCCGGTAGCGGAATGCATCGTGCAGCTTGCCCAGGTTGCGCTTCAGATCGGCGAAAAACGCATCGAGGCTGCGCCAGGGCGCTGGAGCATCGAGGCGGTACGGGACCACCAGCGACTCGTAATCGCAGAGTTCCCTGTAGCGCGCGTCGCCCAGCAGCCGCCACGCCGTGGTCTGCAATGCGATCAGGTATTGGTCGTCGGGACTCCGCTTGCGCAGCGTATCGCACAGGGTCAAGGCCTCGTCCGCATCGCCCACGCCAAGGCACGCCGCCGCCGTCAGCTTCATCGACGCCATGTCATCGGGCATCTTGCGCTGTACGCGCCGGGCCAACTCGAGTGCGGTATGGGGGTCGAATTCCAGCGCCGCCAGGCCCGCCCGCAGCAGCAGTGCCGGTGGCGCATGCGGGTTGTCGATGCGCGCGGCGAGGCAGGCGTACGCCGCACGCGGATCACCAGCGCCCTGCATGACGGCGGCCTTGACCGCCCACAGCGCGTCATTGCCCGGGAACTTCTGCAAGGTCTGGTCGAGCGTCGCGGTTGCCTGCTTGCCGTCGCCGGTACGGATCCAGACCAGCCGCGCAAGGTCGCCGTGGGCGTCGGCGTGCTGGGGTTGCAAGGCCAGGCAGTCGTGCAGCGCCGCCTCTGCGCGCTCGTACGCGCCGAGTGCGACCAGACTGCGGGCATGGGTGAAACTGAGTGAAGCATTCCGGTAGCCATGCGCGAGGGCCTGGCTCGCGGTGTGCTCGGCTTCCTCGTGGGCGTTCGCGGCATGCAAGGCGATGGCAAGCGCATGGGCCGCGGCCAGGTCATCAAGTGAGGCTTGCACCCGGCGGCGATAGAAAGCGACGGCTTCGTCCGCGCGTCCGAGTGCGGCCAAGGCGGTGACGTGTTGCGTCGCCAGCTCCGGACCGCTGCGGGCGGTGGCGCAAAATGGCGCGGAGGTGGCCAA
>JAFEDX010000209.1 GCA_018241365.1 Pseudomonadota bacterium | reverse complement strand
TTATGACGGCCATCCATGGCCTGGTTCGGAGCGAGCGCAAACGATGTGGCTCACGGTCACGGCGCGCAGGAAGCGCGCGTCATTGCCCCCTGTGCTGCGGTGAAGTCCGGACGATCAGGCCCGCAGCGTGGGCGCAATGGATTGCGCCCACTTGCCGCCGCGCCAGGGATGGCGCGTCGGCAAGCCCGGCCGGACCGAACGCATCTTTCGTCCACGGATGGACGAAAGACGCAGCACCGGGGTGGCCTTCTCTTTACTCCGGGCATCCTGCCCTCCGCCCTTCGGGCCGCCTTCGGCGTTCTCGCGCGTTCCCTACGCGCGAGTGGTGACTTTCTCTTGGCCACGCAAAAGAAAGTCACACGCCCGCCCGGACTAAATCGGCAGGATTGCCGATTTGAACGCCGAAGGCGGCCCGAAGGGCGAGCCACATGGATGTGGCGAGTCTGGCGGGCGGAAAAAGACAGGGATGTCGAACAAATAACCAAAGGCTGGACTCCGGATCGCGCCTGCCACGCAAGCTTGCTCGAAGCGAAGAGCAGAACGCAGATTCGTCAGCTCGCCGGCGCGTCGGCCTGCGCTTCCGGCGCAGCGCGCGCGAACATGTCCATGCCGGCACACATCGCATCGATCCGCGCAATGGTCGGGTAGCGGTCCAGCGACACGCCGAAACGTCGCGCGTTGTAGACCTGCGGGATCAGGCAGCAGTCGGCCATGGTCGGCTCGTTGCCTTCGCAGAACACGCCGGGACGCTCGCGCTCGGCCAGCAGTTTCTCGATCGCATCGAAGCCGAGCCTGATCCAGTGCTGCGACCACGCGAGCTTCTGCTCGTCGCTGGCGTTCAGCTCGCGCGCGAGGTATTGCAGCACGCGCAGGTTGCCGATCGGATGGATGTCGCAGGCGATCATCTGCGCCAGCGCGCGCACGCGTGCGCAGGCCAGCGCGCCGCTCGGCAACACGCGCGGGGTGTCCGGGTACGCTTCCTCGAGGTATTCGATGATCGCGAGCGATTCGCGGATCACGTTGCCGCCATCCACCAGCACCGGCACCAGTTGCTGCGGATTCAACTTGCGGTAGTCGTCCTGACGCTGCTCGCCGCCGTGGCGCACCAAGTGCACCGGCGCAATCACGTAGTCGATGCCTTTGAGGTTCAGGGCGATGCGCACGCGATAGGCGGCGCTGGATCGCCAGTAGCTGTAAAGGGTTCTCAACGGCGGCATCGCGGTCTCCTGCATTCTGCAAACTTCCAGCGTAACGCAATTGCATGCACGAGTCGCGCCATCGACAATGCTTGATCCACCGACCGCGCCGGAACCTGCACCATGGCTTATCTCCGCATGACCGATCTCGACCTTTCCGGCAGGCGCGTGTTGATCCGCGAAGACCTCAACGTGCCGATCCAGGACGGCGCGATCACTTCGACGCAGCGGCTGGACGCGGCACTGCCGACGATCCGCGCCGCGCGCGACGCCGGCGCCGCCGTGCTGGTGATGTCGCACCTCGGCCGGCCGAAGGAAGGCGTGTTCGACGAGGCGCTGTCGCTCAAGCCGGTCGCGGCGTGGCTTACGGAAAAGCTCGGCACGAACGTGCGTCTTGAACGCGATTACCTGGGCGGCGTCACCGTCGGGACCGGCCACGTCGTACTGCTGGAAAACTGCCGCATGAATGTCGGCGAGAAGTCCGACGACGAAGCACTGGCAAAAAAATATGCCGCGCTGTGCGACGTGTTCGTGATGGACGCGTTCGGCACGGCGCACCGCGCGCAGGCTTCCACCCACGGGGTCGCGAAGTTCGCGCAGACTGCCTGCGCGGGCCCGCTGCTCGCCGCCGAACTCGATGCGCTGGGCAAGGCGCTGCAACACCCCGCACACCCGCTGCTGGCGATCGTGGCGGGCTCCAAGGTTTCGACCAAGCTCGACCTGCTGCAGAACCTCGTGCAGAAGGTCGACCAGTTGATCGTGGGCGGCGGCATCGCCAACACCTTCATCGCCGCGGTCGGCCACAGAGTCGGGAAGTCCCTGTATGAAGCCGATCTGCTGGACGCCGCGCGCAAGGTGATCGAAGCCGCGCACGCGCGCGGCGCCGACGTGCCGATCCCGAGCGACGTGGTGGTGGCGCCGACCTTCGCCGCCGACGCGCCTGCCACCATCAAACCGGTGGACCAGGTCGGCGATGACGAGATGATCCTCGACATCGGGCCCGACACGGCCAAGCGCTACGCGGCCTTGATCGCCAAGGCCGGCACCGTGGTGTGGAACGGCCCGGTCGGCGTGTTCGAGTTCGACGCGTTCGGCCACGGCACCGAAACCCTGGCGCACGCAATCGCCGATTCCAGCGCGTTCTCGATCGCGGGCGGCGGCGACACCCTTGCCGCGGTCGACAAGTACGGCATCGCCGACAGGGTTTCCTACATCTCGACCGGCGGCGGCGCCTTTCTGGAATTCCTGGAAGGCAAGACGCTGCCGGCGGTGGCGATGCTGGAGTCCCGCTTCCGCGCCTGACGCAGGCCCAAGGCAGCCAGTTCCGCTTGCACAAGCATGAACAAGGCGGGTTTTGCATTCCGCCATGAAAACGTTTACATTGGCCCCCGACCGGCGCACCGCGAGGTGCGCTCCCGTGGGGTGAACGGAAGGGAGCCGTGTGGTGGTGACGATCAAAGACGTCGCCAGGGAGGCAAGGGTTTCCGTGGCTACCGTGTCACGCGCATTGAATGGTGGCGCCCGGGTCACTCCGGAGACGCGCACGCGCATCGAGCGTGCCGCGGCGCGCCTGCGCTACGTGCCGCTGGGCGCGGCACGCAGCCTCGTCACGCGCCGCACCCAGGCCATCGGCGCATTGCTGCCCGACCTGTTCGGCGAGTTCTTTTCCGAACTGATCCGCGGCATCGACCTCGCCGCGCGCGCGCATGGCTTGCACCTGCTGGTTTCCAGTTCGCACGGCGACGCCGGCGAAACCGCCGCCGCGTTGCGGGCAATGCAGGGCCGCGTGGACGGCCTGCTGATCATGTCGCCGCACGTGGAGCCGGGCTTCCTGCGCAAGCATCTTTCCGATTCCCTGCCAGCGGTACTGGTGGGCAGCGCCTCGCGCGAACGCCGTTGCCCGCGCATCAACACCGACGATTACGGCGGCGCATGCGCGATGACCGGGCACCTGCTCGCGAAGGGTCATCGCGCACTGGCCTTCATCGAAGGGCCGGCCGCCAACTTTGATGCACGCGAACGCCGCCGCGGCTTTGCCGAAACCGTGGCCGGGCGGCGCGGCGTGACCGCCAGCTACCTGCAGGGCGACTACAGCGAGGAATCGGGCTTCCGCGCGGGACGCGCGCTGCTGGCGGCGCGCAAGCGCCCGGACGCCGTGTTCGCGGCCAACGACATGATGGCGATCGGCTGCCTGTCGGCCTTCAACGAAGCGGGCGTGAACGTGCCCGGTGAAATCGCGCTGGCCGGCTTCGACGACATCCCGATGGCGCGCTACATGCACCCGCCGCTGACCACCGTGCGGGTGCGGATCGCCGAACTCGGGCACGCCGCGCTGGAGCGGTTGGTCGGGCAAATCGCAACACCCGAAACAACGGCCGCGGACCTGACCACGGTTCCCTGCGAGGTGGTGGTGCGCGCCTCGTGCGGAGCGCGGACGGACACGGCCGGGCGGTAGCAACGACAGGGTTCCATCCACACAACTCGCCAACCCCAAGTGCGCTGGAGGGGATATGAAGAACCAGAAGAAGTTGCAGAAGAAACTGCTGGCCGCGCTGATCACGGGCACGGTCGGCGCGACGCTTGCATTGCCGACGGTCTCGCTGGCACAGACCGCCAACGCGACCCTGCAGGGCCAGGCCGCGCCGAACGCGCAAATCACAGCGCGCAACGTCGCCACCGGCATGGTCCGCGTGACCAAGGCCAACGCCCAGGGGCGCTACGTGCTGGTGGGCCTGCCGCCCGGCACCTGGCACGTCGATGCCGGCGCCGGCACCGGGCAGACGGTGACCTTGTCGGTGGCTTCGAGCTCCACCCTGAACCTCACGGCCGCGGCACCCGCTGCGGCACCGTCACAAACCCTCGCCGCCGTCAACGTGATCGGCACGCCGCTGCTGGACGTCAAGACCTCGCAGGTCGGCGGAACCGTGTCACAGCACCAGATCCAGACGCTGCCCCAGACCACGCGCAACTTCCTCGAGTTCGCCGACATCGTGCCGGGCATGATCTTTTCGGTTTCCCCTTCCGGGAACACGTCCCTGCAAGGCGGTGCGCAGAGCACCAGTGCCGTCAACGTGTACATCGACGGCGTCGGCCAGAAGAGCTACGTGTTGGGCGGCATCAGCGGCCAGTTCGCGACGCAGGGCAATCCGTTCCCGGAACTCGCGATCGGCCAGTACCGCGTGATCACGTCCAACTACAAGGCCGAATACGACCAGCTTTCCAGCGCAGCAGTCACCGCGGTCACCAAGTCCGGCACCAACCAGTTCCACGGCGAGGTGTACGACAACTACACCAACGACAGTTACCGTGACATGACGCCCAGCGAGAAGGCGTCCGGCACCAAGACGCCCTCCGTGAGCAAGGAATACGGTTTTTCGCTCGGCGGTCCGATCATCCAGGACAAGATGCACTTCTTCGTCACCGACTCGGTGAAGCGCTTCGATACGCCGATTGCGGTGGTGCCGGGCGTCAGCGGCGTCACCAATCTGCTGCCTTCCGACGCCCAGGCGCAACTCGGTCCTGCCAACATGCCGTTCTTCGAGAACCTGTTCTTCGGCAAGCTCGATTGGGAAGTCACCGACAGCGACCGGCTGGAACTGCGCGCGCAGGTCCGCAGGGAAACCCAGATCGGCAATGTTGGCGGCACCACCGCCGCCTCTGCCGGCATCAACGTCAAGAACACCGACAAGCGTTACGAGTTGTACTGGGAACACAGCGCCGACAACTGGTACAACGAAGCGCTGCTCACCTACGAAAACGCGTTTTACGTGCCGCAGCAACGCATCAGCGGTGTGGGCCAGGTCTATACGTTCGGTCCCGCCAACAATGCGACGATCCTGCAGACTGGCGCGGCCGACCCACGCGCCCAGCAGAACAAGGGCCAGAAGGGCCCGGGCTTCAAGGACGACCTGACTTTCACCGACCTGCACTGGCTGGGCGACCACACGGTGAAAATGGGCGTGAAGTACAAGGACGTCCAGTTGGTGGCGGCGGATGCCAGCACCGACACGGCGAAGCTGTTCTACGACGTCGAGCCGGTGCTCGGCACTGATCCGAATCCCTACCAGGCGGTGCTGCCCCTGAACAATCCGGGCTTCAATGCACTGGTGAAGTCCAAGGACAAGCAGTTCGGCACCTACATCCAGGATGACTGGGCGGTCAACGACCACCTGACCCTGAACCTCGGCGTACGCTGGGACATGGAGCGCAATCCGTCGTATCTCGACTGGGTGACGCCGGCGAGCGTGGTTGCGGCCTTGAACGGCCCGGATCCACATTCGGGCGCCCCGGCCGGCCAGACCTACGCACAATCGCTGGCCAACGGCGGCATCAACATCAACGACTACATTTCGAACGGCCACAACCGCAGCGCCTACAAGGGCGAGTGGCAGCCACGCCTCGGATTCTCGTATGACCTCAACGCCGACCAGAAACACGTGATCTTCGGCGGCGCCGGCCGTGCTTACGACCGCGACCTCTACAACTACCTGCAACTCGAACAGACCAAGTTCGCGTTGTCGGAACCGACCATCTACTTCAGCAGCGCCACGAACGCGTGCAGGGGAGCTCCCTGCTTCCCATGGAACCCGTCCTACGCGAACAGCGTTGCCGCGTTGCAAGGCCTGACCGCCGGCAGCACTGCGGGCTTCGAAGTGGACATGTTCACCAACAAGCTGAAGGTGCCGTACTCGGACCAGTTCAGCCTCGGCATGCGCAACAAGCTGGGTGACTGGAACACCAGCGCCACCATCGTGCGCAATCTCAGCTACGACGGTCTTGCCGCCACGCTCGGCAACCGTTATCCCAATGGTGCGTTCTGGATGAACGGCGGCCAGCCTTGGGGCAACGGCGTGCCAGGCTATGGCTCGCTGATCCTGTGGAACAACGGCATCGAAACCCGCAGCACCCAGTTCCTGCTGTCACTGGAGAAGCCTTACACCAGGGAATCCGGCTGGGGCGCCACGATCGCCTATACCTACACCAACGCCAGCCAGAACCGCGACATCAACGAGCACTACTCGTTCGACCAGGCGACCATCCAGAACTATCCGTTCATCCTTTCCAACGCCGCGCCCAAGCACCGGCTGGTTGCGACCGCGGTGGCCGATGGTCCGTGGGGCCTCGTCTTCTCGGGCAAGCTGACGCTGGCGACGCCGACGCCCTACGACGGTTTCATCTTCTACAACTACCCGGCCACGGCCCCGAACGGCGCGAACAACCTGCCGGTGGGGGGCGTTCCGAGTGGCGGCAAGCACTTCCTGTTCGGGGGACCGATCTTCGGTTACCGCGACATCGACTTCGCCGTGATGAAGAACATCAAGATCGTCAACAACGTGGTGTGGCAACTGCGCCTGGACGTCATCAACGCGTTCAACTACAAAAACCTCATCGACGTCAACAGCCCTTACCCGACCTTCTATCCGCTCTCATACGTCACCACCGGCAACATTTCCGGCTACCCGCGCACCTTCAAGTTTTCGATGCAGGTGACGTGGTAACCGCGCGCCTCCGCGTCGCGCAAACCGCAGGTGTGGAACGGCGGGCCCGCTACTCTCCACGGGCCCGCCTCTTTTTTCAGGAAGCACGTTGTCCATGCGCGACATGAACGTTTCTCCAGTTCGCAACATCGTGATCGTCGGCGGCGGCACCGCCGGGTGGATGGCCGCTGCAGCGCTGGCAAAGGTGTTCCCGGGCAAGCTCGACATCCGCCTGATCGAGTCCGAACAGATCGGCACGGTGGGCGTCGGCGAAGCCACCGTGCCGCACCTGAAGCGCTTCAACCAGTTGCTGGAGATCGACGAAGCGGAGTTCGTCCGCACGGTCAAGGGCACCTTCAAGCTCGGCATCGAGTTCGTCGATTGGGCGCGCCTGGGTGACCGCTACTTCCATGGATTCGGCACCATTGGCCACGACATTGGCCTGCTGCCGTTCCACCAGTACTGGATCAAGGCGCACCAGCAAGGCATCGCGACGGACCTCGGCGAATACTCGCTGCATACCAAGGCCGGTCCTTCCGGCAAGTTCATGGTGTCCGCGACCGACGTGCCGGTCAGTTCGCCGCTGGCCGACATCGCCTACGCCTACCACTTCGATGCCGGGCTGTACGCACAATACCTGCGCCGCTACGCCGAACAGCGCGGCGTGCGCCGCACCGAAGGCAAGGTGGTGCGGGTCGAGCAGCGCGGGGAGGACGGCTTCATCGAGGCCGTGGTGCTGGAAAGCGGTGAACGCATCACGGGCGAATTGTTCCTCGACTGCTCCGGTTTCCGCGGACTGCTGATCGAGCAGACCCTGCACGCGGGCTACGAGGACTGGTCGCAGTGGCTGCCATGCAACCGCGCGGTCGCGATCGCCTGTGAGGTCACCGGTCCACCCACACCCTTCGTGCGCTGCACCGGACGCGAAGCCGGCTGGACCTGGCGCATCCCGTTGCAACACCGGGTCGGCAACGGCTACGTGTATTCGAACGGGTACATTTCCGATGACGAAGCCGCGGCGGCCCTGCTGAAACACCTCGACGCGCCGGCGCTCGGCGATCCGCGCGTGCTGCGTTTCACCGCGGGCCAGCGCAGGAAAGCCTGGAACAAGAACGTGGTCGCGCTTGGCCTCGCTTCCGGTTTCCTTGAACCGCTGGAATCGACCGCGATCTACCTGATCCAGTCCGGCATCGCGCGGCTGGTCAACCTGTTCCCGGATTCAAGTTTCAGCCCGGCGGTGATCGACCGATACAACGCGCAGACCGCGTTCGAGATCGAACGCATCCGCGATTTCATCATCCTGCATTTCTGCGCGACCGAACGCGACGACACGCCGTTCTGGAACTACTGCCGCACGATGGACATCCCGCCGCCGCTGGCGGAGACCATCCGGCTGTTCCGTGACAGTGGGCGCTTCTTCCGCAATGCCGAGGAGATGTTCGCGCTGACCAGTTGGGTGGAGGTGCTGGTCGGCCAGCGCATCCTGCCGCGCACGTACCACCCGGCCGTCGACCAGCTGTCCGATGCCGAGCTGAAGCAGTTGATGGACGGCGTGCAACACGTGATCGCAGCCTGCGTGGAGGCGATGCCGAGCCACCAGCAGTTCCTCGCCCGCAGCGGCGTGGCGGCGTGAATCATCACCGCATGCATCACCACCAGAAAGCCATGCGCGCGCGAATACGACGCCTTGCCGGCCTGACCGCAACCCTGTTGATGCTGCTCATGGCGGGCGGGGGCTGGGCGGTAACGGCGAATGCACCCGCCTCCACACACCAGACAGGCACCCTGCAGGGTGCGGCATTCCGCATCGACATTCCCGCGCACTGGAATCACAAACTGGTGGTTTTCTATCACGGCACCGCGGATGGCCCCGTGGTGTTCTCGCCGAAAGAAAAGCTGTCGCCGATGTTCGACCCGGTGCTGGCACGCGGTTATGCGGTGATCCAGTCGGGCTATTCGGAGGGTGGCTGGGCGATCGAGAGCGGCGCCCGTGACACCGAGCGTCTGCGCCGCTTGTTCGTCTCGCGACACGGCACGCCTGTGCAGACCTTGCTGATGGGCATGTCGATGGGCGGCGCGCTGATCGCGCACGCGCTGGAAACGCAACCGGACGTGTACGCCGGCGCACTGTCGCTGTGCGGCGCGCTGCAGCCCTCCGATGCACTGCTGAACCAGGGCTTCGCCCTGCGCGCGGCTTTTGATTACTACTTTCCGGGTGTACTGGGTCCACTGGTGCCGGTACCCGATGGCTTCCGTCCTGACGACCGAACGACCGCGAAGATCCAGGCGGCACTTGATTCCAACACGCGGGCGATGCGGTCATTGTTGCGCTGGTATGGCGCCGCGGACGCAAAAAACCTCGCCGCGATCATCGCCGACGTCACCAGTGACGCACGGGGATTGCAGCACCTCCTGCACGCCAACCCGCTTGGCAATGCCGATCTGATCTACGTCGGATCAGGCGACGACGACGCGCTGAATGATGGCGTGCACCGTTACCGCGCCGACCCGCACGCGGCGGCGTGGTTGTCCCGCTGGTACACGCCGGACGGCAAGCTGCTGCATCCGTTGCTGGAGCTGCACGATACCCGCGACCCGCTGGTGCCTGCATCCGGCGTGTTCGAGTACGCCCTGATCGTGCGACGCGCCGGGCATGCCGGCAATTTCGTGCAGCAATACGTCAACCGCGAGGGCCATTGCGTGTTCACGCCCCGGCAGATCGGCACGGCATTCCGCGAACTCACCGACTGGGTCGATTCCGGCAAGCGCCCACGCGCGGGGCGGCTGCCATGAGGGCGCGCAGCGTACTCGCTGCCGTGCGCAAGGCCGGCTTCGGTGCCTTGTTCGGCTTGCTGGTGCTGCTGGCGGCACCGCCCGCGCTGGCGCAACGCATCTCGCCATCAACGCCGTCGGTCGCCAACGCGACGCCGTCACTCGACGATATCGAGCACCGCACCTTCGAGTTTTTCTGGCAAACCACCAATCCGGGAAATGGCCTGGTGCCGGACCACTGGCCCATGGGTCGTGAGCCGTTTTCCAGTATCGCCGCGGTGGGTTTTGCACTGACGGCGTATCCGATCGGCGTGGAACGCGGCTGGATCACTCGCGCACAGGCGCGCCAGCGCGTGTTGACCACGCTGCGGTTCTTTGCCCATGCACCGCAGGGTGCGAGCGAAGACGACGATTCCGGCTACCACGGATTTTTCTATCATTTTCTCGACATGCAGAAGGGCCATCGTTACAGCCGCGGGGTGGAAGTGTCCAGCATAGATACCACCTTGCTGATGGCCGGCGTGTTGTTCGACGCCACGTATTTCGACCAGGACGATCCCGAAGAACACGAGATCCGCACACTGGCCGACAAGCTGTACGGCGACGTGGACTGGAGATGGCTGCAGGTGCGCCCGCCACTGGTCAGCATGGGCTGGACGCCGGGCGGCGGTTTCATCGCATACGACTGGCGGGGCTACGACGAAGCCATGCTGCTGTACATCCTCGCGCTGGGCTCGCCCACGCATGCAGTGCAGCCCGACGCTTGGCCGGCGTGGACATCCACCTACGACAAGACCTGGGGCAGCTTTTACGACAGCCTGCCTCACATCGGCTTCGCGCCCCTGTTCGGCCACCAGTACAGCCAGGCTTGGGTGGACTTCCGGGGCATCCGCGACGCCTTCATGCGCGCCCACGACATGGATTATTTCGAAAACAGCCGCCGCGCGGTGGTCGGCCAGCGCAACTACGCTATCGCCAATCCCGGGCACTTCACCGGTTACGGCGCGGACGTGTGGGGATTGACCGCATGCAATGGACCGGGCGACACGATCTGGGAGCGCGCCGACGGCAAGAAGCAGGAGTTCTTCGGCTACCTTGCACGCGGTGCCGACGTCGGCCAGACCCTCGACGACGGCACCATCGCGCCGACCGCCGCGATCGGCTCCATCGCCTTCGCGCCCAACCTGGTCCTGCCCGCGATCAATGCGATGTACCAGCGCTACGGCAAGTGGCTGTATTCGGAATACGGCTTCGTCGACGCGTTCAATCCGACCTTCCGGCTCGACACCAAACTGCGCAGCGGGCATGTGGTGCCGAACGAGGGCTGGTTCGACAATGAATACCTCGGTATCGACCAGGGACCTATCCTGCTGATGATCGAGAATTACCGCACGGGCTTCGTGTGGAAGGTGATGCGCAGGAATCCGTACATCCGCCGTGGCTTGGAACGCGCGGGCTTCACGGGCGGCTGGCTGGATGCCAAATCCGCCCCCACACCGGCGCCGTCGCAACACGCCACGCAAGCCGCGACCGTGCCGTGACCATCGCGCGGGCCATCAGGGTGCTGGCGCTGGCGCTGCTCGCCATGCTGCCGGCGGCCTGCAGCGCGCCCGCACAAACCGGCACCACACTCGAATTCTGGACCATCGGCCGTGAGGGCGAAGCGGTGATGCACCTGCTGCCCGCGTTCGAAGCCGCCAACCCGGGCATCCATGTGCGCGTGCAACAGATCCCGTTGACCGCGGCGCACGAGAAGCTGTTGACCGCCTACGCCGGTGGCACCCTGCCCGATGTCACGCAGATCGGCAACACCTGGATTGCGGAGTTTGCCGAGCTGCACGCGCTGGAACCATTACAATCGCGCGTTGCGGCCTCGCAGGTCATCCGGCAGGACGATTATTTCGAGAACGCCTGGGCGCCCAACGTGATCGACGGCACCCTGTACGGCATTCCGTGGTACGTCGATACGCGACTGCTGTTTTACCGCGTTGATCTTTTGCGCGAGGCCGGTTTCGACGCGCCGCCACGCGACTTGGCTGCGTGGCAGGCGCAGATGGACGCGATCCGCGCCACCAGTCACGACACTCGCTGGGGCGCGCTGCTGCCGACCAACGAGTACGACCAGTTGCTGGCGCTGGCGTTGCAGCAGGACACGCCGCTGCTGCGCGACGGCGGTCGTTACGGCAACTTCCAGAGCGCCGGCTTCAAGCGCACGCTGGCGTTCTACGTCGGCCTGTTCAAGCGTGGCGACGTGCCGCCGTACACCAACGTGCAGGTGAGCAATCCGTGGCAGGCGTTCGCGCGCGGCGACTTCGTGTTCTACCTGTCCGGCCCGTGGAACATCGGGGAGTTCCGCAAGCGCATCCCGGCGGCGCAACAATCCGAATGGTCCACCGCGCAACTGCCGGGCCCCGACGGTCCCGGCGATTCCGTGTCTTACGGCTCCAGCCTCGTGATCCTGCAGCATTCGCAGCACAAGGCCGCGGCGTGGAAGCTGATCGAATACCTGTCGCGGCCCGACGTGCAGGTACGCTTCTACCGGCTGCTCGGCGACCTGCCGGCGCGCCGCTCCGCGTGGGACAGCCCGGTGCTGAAGAATGATCCCAAATTGCGCGCCTTCCGCGCCCAGCTTGAACACATGCGCCCAGCCCCGCAGGTGCCGGAGTGGGAACAGATCGTCAACATGATGCAGAACGTCGCCGCCCGCGCCATCGCCGGACAACAGACGATCGACCAGGCCACCGCACAGATGGATACCGAGGCCGACGCGATCCTCGCCAAACGGCGCTGGGTGCTGGATCGCGAGCGCGAGGCGAGGCCATGAACCGCGCCGCCGTCGCCTGGCTATTCCTCACGCCTGCATTGCTGGTGTTGGGCGTGTTCTTTTTGCTGCCGGTGCTGGCGGGGCTGGGCCTCAGCCTGACCGACTACGACATTTACGCGCTGGCCAACCTGCACAACCTGCGCTTCGTCGGCCTCGCCAATTACTGGGAGCTGCTGCACCGCCCGCTGTTCTGGGCCGCGCTGGGCCACACGCTGTACTTCGTGCTGGTCGGCGTGCCGCTGTCGATGGCGGCCTCACTGGGCACGGCGCTGCTGCTGAACTCGCAGGCGGCGAAACTGAAACCGCTGTTCCGCACCGCGCTGTTCGCGCCGGTGGTCACCACCGTGGTCGCGGTGGCGGTGATCTGGCGCTATCTCTTCAACACCCAGTTCGGCGTGGTGAACTTCGTGCTGGCGCACCTCGGCATCGGCCCGATCGACTGGCTGGGCGACCCGCACTGGGCGATGCCGATGATCATCCTGTTCGCGGTGTGGAAGAACTTCGGCTACAACATGATCATCCTGCTGGCTGGGCTGCAGGCGATCCCGGCCGACCTTTATGAAGCTGCGCGCATCGATGGCGCATCGCCGTGGCGCCAGTTCCGCCACATCACCCTGCCAGCGCTGGGGCCGATCCTGCTGATGGTCGGCATCCTCACGGTGTCGGGCTACTTCCAGTTGTTTGCCGAGCCCTACGTGATCACCGAGGGCGGCCCGCTGCAAAGCACGGTCAGCGTGCTGTACCTGATGTACAACGAAGGCTTCAAGTGGTGGAACATGGGCACCGCCTCGGCGGTGGCGTTCCTGCTGTTCGTGATCATGTTCGCCGCGACCGCGTTGATGTGGCGCTTCGGCGGCGGACGCGAGGAACCCGCATGAACCCGCGCCGCAATGTGTGGCTGGTGAACATCGCGTTGGCGCTGTGCGCGGCGCTGGTGCTGTTTCCGCTGTTCTGGATGCTGTCGGTGTCGTTCATGCAGCCCGGCGAAGCCAACAATCTGCCGCCGCCGATGCTGCCGCTGCATCCGACCTTGCACAACTACCGTGAGCTGTTCGCCCACGCCGGCATGGGCCGCTATTTCGCCAACAGCCTCATCGTCTCGAGCGCGATCACCCTGCTGTCGCTGGCCTGCAACACGCTGGCCGGCTATGCGTTCGCCAAGCTCCACTTCGCCGGGCGCGAAAAACTGTTCGGCACCTTGATCGGCGCGCTGGTGATCCCGGCGCAGGTCGCGATGCTGCCGCTGTTCCTGCTGCTGAAGTACGTCGGCCTGGTCAACAGTTTCGCCGCGGTGATCCTGCCCGCGATGGCCAGCGTGTTCGGCATCTTCCTGGTGCGCCAGTACGCGCGCAGCCTGCCGGGCGAACTGCTGGAAGCCGCGCGCGTGGATGGCGCCGGCGAATGGCGCATCTTCCTGCAGGTGGTGCTGCCGCTGCTGAAGCCGATCCTCGTGACCCTGGCGGTGTTCACCTTCCTCACCGCGTGGAACGACTTCATGTGGCCCCTGATCGCGTTGACCGGACAGGACCACTACACGCTGCCGGTCGGCCTTGCCTCGCTGTCGCGCGAGCACGTGCAGGACTCGGGCCTGATGATGGCCGGCGCGGTTGTGACCGTGATTCCGGTGCTGGTGCTGTTCCTGGCCCTGCAGCGGTATTACCTGCGCGGCCTGTTGCTCGGAAGCGTCAAGGGGTAATCGCGATGCGAGGCATCTACGCGCTGACCACATCAATGCTCGCGTTCGTGCTGGCGGGTGTGGCCCACGCGTCGGCTGCGCCAAGCGCGCTGGTCGATTTCAGCGACGCCTCCGCGTGGCACGTTGCCGCGTCCGACGATGTGACAGCAAGCCTCCGCAGCATCGATGGCGAACACGGCAAGGCGTTGTGCCTCGACTACAACCTCGATGGCACCGCTGGTTACACGTCCTTGCGGCGTACGTTGCCCATCACGTTCCCGGCCAACTATTCATTCACGCTGCGCGTGCGCGGCACGGGTGCCGCCAACACCCTGCAGTTCAAGCTGCTGGACGCCAGCGGCGACAATGTGTGGTGGCACACCTGGCCCAACTTCGTGGTGCCGCACGGCTGGACGAACCTGTCATTCGACAAACGTGACGTCAGTTTCGCGTGGGGCCCGCGCAAGGACCACGCGCTGACGCACAGCGCGCAACTGGAGCTTACCGTTGCGGCGGGCGCCGGTGGCGGCAAAGGCAGCGTGTGCTTCGATGCGTTGACGCTTGCGACCTTGCCGCCGGCTGCGGCGGAAGCGCCGGCTCCGTTCACGCTGGCCGGCAACCCGAATGCGTGGTTCGAGTCCCTCGCGAAGGGCGCGCCGCGTGGGTTCTATCCGCGCGGCTTTTCCGGCCAACAGGTGTACTGGACGCTGGTTGGCGTCGACGGCGGCGCCAACAGCGGCCTGCTGTCCGAAGACGGCGCGCTGGAAATCGGCAAGGGTGGTTTCAGCATCGAGCCGTTCCTGATCGAGGACGGCAAGTTGGTGACGTGGGCCGATGTCACGACGGCGCACAGCCTGCGTGATGGCTACCTGCCGATCCCGAGCGCGACGTGGAAATACGACGACCTTTCGTTGCACGTCACCGCATTCGGCGGGGGTGGCCGTGACGACGCACGCCTGATCGCGCGTTACACGGTCGGCAACCATGGCGACCGCGCACGCGACGTCACCCTCGCACTGGCCGCGCGGCCATTCCAGGTAGACCCGCCGACGCAATTCCTGAACGCCGCCGGCGGCGTCAGCCCGATCCGCAAGCTCGCGTGGCAGGGCCGCACGCTTACGGTGGACGGTACGCCACGCGTCGAACTGCTGACCGTGCCCGACGCGCAGGGCGTGACGGCTGCGGCCGGCGGCCCGATCACACGCGACCTCGCCGACGGCCGCGTGCCTGCGCGGCAAACGGTCGCGGACCCGCAGGGTTACGCCTCCGGCGCCGCGCTGTATCGCCTGCACCTGGCGCCACACGCCCACGTCGTGCTGGGCCTGGTGGCGCCGTTGGCGGCCGACCACAAGCCCTTCGCGTCCGCTGCGCCGAATACTGCGGCGTGGCTCCAGCAACAGGAGGACGCGGTCGCGGCGGGCTGGCGCGTCAAGCTCGACCGGGTCACGTTGCGCCTGCCGCCTGCGGCGCGGCGCATCGCCGACACCTTGCGCAGTTCGCTGGCGTGGATGCTGATTTCACGCCACGGTCCCGAGTTGCGGCCGGGCACGCGCTCGTACGCGCGCTCGTGGATCCGCGATGGCGCGATGATGTCCGACGCCCTGCTGCGCCTTGGCGACACCGACGACGTGCGCGCCTACGCCGAGTGGTACGCGCCGTATCAGTTCCGCACCGGCAAGGTGCCATGCTGCGTGGATGCGCGCGGCGCCGATCCCACGCCGGAAAACGACAGCCCCGGCGAACTGCTGCACCTGATCGCGCAGACCTGGCGCTACACCGGCGACAAGGCTTTCCTGCAGGCACTGTGGCCACACGTCACCGCGACGGTCGCCTACGCGCACGGCCTGATCGAAACCCAGAGCGGCGTGCGTTGCGAGTCGCCCGCGACGAAAATGTTCTGCGGCCTGATGCCGGCGTCGATCAGCCACGAGGGCTATTCCGCGCATCCCGAGCATTCGTACTGGGACGACTTCTGGATGCTGACCGGCTACGACGACGCCATCGACGTGGCGCACGCGTTGGGCAAGGACGCGGAAGCCGCCGGGTGGACACAGCAGCGCGACCGGTTCCGTTACGACCTGTATGCATCCATCCGCGCCAGCGTCGCCGCGCACCACATCGACTTCGTCCCCGGCAGCGCCGAGCTCGGCGATTTCGACCCGACCTCGACCACGATCGCGCTGGAGCCCGGCGGCCAGCTGCAAAACCTCACGCGCGACCTGCCGCCCCATCTCCTGCATGACACTTTCAACCGGTACTGGCGGGAATCGTTGGCGCGCGCCGACGGCAGCCGGGACTGGACCGACTACACGCCCTACGAGTGGCGCAACGTGGGCGTGTTCGCCCGCCTCGGCTGGCGCAGCCGCATTCCCGCCATGCTGGATTTCCTGTTCGACGGCGTGCGCCCGCAAGGCTGGAACGGCTGGGCCGAAGTGGTGGGCCGCGAC
>JAFEDX010000208.1 GCA_018241365.1 Pseudomonadota bacterium | reverse complement strand
GCCGGCGCGGTGAAAGCGGTGCGCGGGCGCAACTGGCGCATCCTCAGCATCGGGTTGCTGGGATTTTCTTCGGGCCTGCCGCTGGCGCTCTCGAACCCGACCTTGCAGGCGTGGTTCACCACCGCGGGTCTGAGCCTCAAGGACATTGGCTGGGTCACGCTGACCGGAACGGCCTATGTCTTCAAGTTCCTGTGGGCACCTTTGCTCGACCGCTTCCAGTTGCCGTGGCTGGGGCGGCGGCGTGGCTGGATCGTGCTGATGCAGGCGCTGTGTGGCATTGCGCTGTTCGCGATGAGTTTCAACACGCCGCAAGGCGCTGCGGTGACGCTGGTGTTCCTTGGCGTGCTGCTCGCATTCGCCTCCGCCACCCAGGACATCGCCTTCGACGCGCATCGGACCGATCTGCTGCGTCCCGAGGAACGCGGCTGGGGCATTGCCTTCAATCAAGGCGGCTATCGACTCGGCATGCTGGTATCGGGCGCATTGGCCCTGATCCTCGCGCAGCATGCTGGCTGGGCGGCGACCTATCGCCTGATGGGTGTGTTGATGCTGGCGATGATGGCGGTGACGGTGCTGTCGCCGGACGCCCCCGACGAAACACCAGTCAGGCGGTTCACCGACGCCGTGGTCGAACCATTCCTGGATTTCTTCCAGCGTTACAGGTGGCTCGCGCTTGCGTGGCTGGCGCTGATGGTGCTGTACAAGATCAGCGATGCTTTCGCGCTGTCGCTGTCCACCACGTTCCTGCTGCGGGTGCCGCAGTTCTCGCTGACCCAGCTCGGTGCGGTGAACAAGGTGTTCGGATTGCTTGCCGGACTCGCCGGTGCAATGGCGGGCGGCTGGGTGGTGACGCGCGTCCGGCTGTTTCCCGCGCTGCTGGTGCTCGGCGTCTGCCAGGCGCTGGTCAATCTCGGCTACATCGCGCTGGTGCACAGTGGCCCGAATATAAGCGTGCTCGCGGTAGTCGTGGGCGCCGAAAACTTTTTCAGCGGCCTCGGCACCACCGCGTTCGTGGTGCTGCTGACCGCCTTGTGCAACGTGCGGTTTTCCGCGACCCAGTTCGCGTTGCTCTCGGCGCTCGCCGCAATCGGACGGGTGTTCCTCGGGCCGATTTCGGCGTGGCTGGTGCCGCAGGTCGGCTGGTCGAACTTCTTCGCCATCACGGCGTTGTCCGCCATTCCCGGCCTGCTGCTGGTGCTTGCCTTGCGCGGTGCGATCGCGCGCGTCGAACATGATCGCCCGCACTAAGTGCATATGACCGCCTGCGTGCAGGTTCCTGCACCACGCGGATGGGTTTTGCTAGGGGCGGGCGTGCTCGCGACCCGCTGCCAACCCGGATGGCGCGTACACCGCACCCAGTACGCGTGGTCCACGCGCACCGGTGACCGAAGGCAGGTTGCCGGGCACGCCTTCGAGCCGCGCGCGCGCCAGCCATGCAAAGCCTGCAGCTTCGACGAAGTCGGGATCGAGACCCAGCACGGCCGTGGTGTCGACGCGTGCGCCCGGCAACGCGATGCGCAGGGCGCCCATCAATACATCGTTGTGCACGCCGCCGCCACAGGCGTAAACCTCACGGATTTCCGGTGCGTGCGCGTGCAGCGCATCAGCGATGCTGCGTGCGGACAATTGCAGCAGCGTCGCCTGCACGTCCTGCGGCGCGTGGCCTTGCAACAGCCGCGCGTCCAACCAGTCGAGGTTGAAGACTTCGCGGCCGGTGCTCTTGGGTGGCGGCGCCGCGAAATAGGGATCGTCGAGCAGGCGATGCAGCAGCGCGGTATCCAGGTGACCGCTGCGCGCCCAGACGCCGCCTTCGTCGCGCGGCGTGCCGTGCACGCGTTGCGACCAGGCATCCAGCAGGCAATTCGCGGGCCCGGTATCGAAGCCCAGCACCGGCTTGCCCGGAACCAGCAGCGTGAGGTTGGCGATGCCGCCCAGATTCAGTACCGCGCGTGGAATCACGGGATCCGCCAGTACGGCGGCATGCAGCGCCGGCAACAGAGGTGCGCCCTGCCCGCCTGCCGCGACGTCGGCACGACGGAAATCCGCGACGGTGACAATGCCGGTGCGCTCGGCGATCACATTGGGATCACCAATCTGCAGACTGAACGGGAATGGCTTGCCCGGGCGATGGCACACGGTCTGGCCGTGCGAGCCGAGCGCGGCAACGGCGCCGGGTTCGACGCCTGCGACGCGGAGCAGTGCCAGCGCGGCTTCGGCAAAGGCCTCACCAATTTCAGTGTCCAGCCTGCCGTAATCGTCCAGGGTGATTGCGGCCTGATTGCGCGCCAGCGCAAAGATGCGCGCGCGCAGGTCGTCGGACCAGTCGAACGTGTGCGCGGCAATGATTTCCAGCCCCGGCGCAAAGCGCACCAGCGCCGCGTCAATGCCGTCCGCGCTGGTGCCGGAGATCAGGCCAAGATGGAGCCGTGCCGCGGCACCCACCACGGGTTTCAGTCGGCAAGCGCCACGCTGGCGTGGCCATGATCCACGCTCGCCAGGCGCTGGGTGGCGTTGTCGATCATCTGGATGCGCGCGACCATCGGCGCGGTCTGCGCCTTGAACGCGATCATCTGCTTGCCGGACAACGGCTGCGGCTTCGGCATCGTCACCGTCAGCGGGTTCTCGGGCTTGCCATCCACACGTACTTCGTAGTGCAGGTGCGGGCCGGTGGCGAAACCGGTTTCCCCGACGTAGCCGATCACTTCGCCCTGGGTGACGCGCGAGCCGACTTTCAGCCCCGACGCGAAGCGCGACATGTGGCCATAAGCCGTGGTGTATTCAGGCGTGTTCTTGATCGCGATGAAATTGCCGTAGCCGTGCACCCAGCCGCGGCGGACAATCACGCCGTCGCCGGCGGCATGCACCGGCGTGCCGATCGGTGCCGCGTAATCCACGCCCTTGTGTAGGCGGGTGTAACCCAGCACCGGGTCCTTGCGCATCCCGAACGTGGACGACAGTCGGGTGAACGAAACCGGCGTGCGCAACAGGCCCTTGCGCAGCGGGCGGCCGTCCTCGCTGTAATACGCGACTTCGCCGTCGCCTTGCTTGAAGCGGTACGCGGTGTAACGGTGGCCGTTGTTGATGAATTCGGCGGCAACAATGTTGCCCGCGCCCGAATATTTGCCGTTGCGATAGATGTCGTCGTACACGACGGTGAAGCGGTCGCCCTGTTTCAGGTCCTTGATGAAGTCGATGTCGTACTTGAACACGTCGGCCAGCTTCAGGACCATCGGTTCGGACAGGCCGGCCTTCTCGCCGGCGGCGAACAGCGAACCCTGCACCACGCCATGCGCGAAGTGCATCCGGCGCTCGACCGGCAACGCGGTCACCTGTGCCGCCAGGTTGCCGTCCGCTTGCGCGGTCAGGGTGACCTGGGTCGCGGAATCCGGGCTGTAGCGGAAGCCCTGCAACTGGCCGGGCGCGTCGGCAAGAAACGCGACCTCGTCGCCCGGATGCAGCGTCTTCAACGCGCCGCTCTCCTTGCCGGCCGCCATCACCTTGGCAAGATCGGCGAGC
This sequence comes from Pseudomonadota bacterium, assembly GCA_018241365.1. GTDB lineage: Bacteria > Pseudomonadota > Gammaproteobacteria > Xanthomonadales > Rhodanobacteraceae > 66-474. The sequence continues at coordinate 20,884 of JAFEDX010000208.1, read as the reverse complement.
GTGAAGCCCTGGGCCTGGAAGATCTCGGACAGGGTTTCACCGGGTTCGACTTCCACGACCTTCCAGGTGCCCGCGGTCGCCAGCGGGGCTTCCTTTGGAGCAGGCGGCAACTTCAGCGCAAGGGTTTCGCGTGTCACCGGTTGTGCCGCCGCGCGGTGGCGCATCACGCTGGCCCAGGTCGGAATGCCGAGCAGCGTCAACAGGATCAGCAGGCACGCGCCGCCACCGAGGACCCAACGTTCACGCGCCCAGCGGAACGCACTCGCCGGCGACTCGGCATGGAACGACCAATGCGAGCAACGTGCGTAGAAGCGGGAATGACATTGACGGGTCTTGCGGCGAATCGCCTGGCGACGGACAACATGAGAAGTGGCACGACGGAGAGGTTGTTCCATCGAAGGGTCCGGAAAGCAGGCGAAGACGCGCGGTGGCCGGTACCATAACCGTCCCTGAAAGCACGCGTCAATGCTTTGATTCACAAAGATTTGCATCCATTTTCTCGGTTAACACATAATTAACCGCCACATCACCGACATCTCATGATCGGACCCACTCTTTGAAAGGCCACGGCAAGATTCGCCGTCCTCGGAAACCCAGAATGTCCTCGAACCAGGAAGCCCTTGCACTCATCCATCGTGGTGCGGTGGATGTCATCAAGCACGATGAACTGGAAGCGCGGCTGGCGCTCGGCCGCCCGCTGCGCATCAAGGCCGGTTTCGATCCGACCGCGCCGGATCTGCACCTCGGCCATACGGTGCTGCTCAACAAGATGCGCCAGTTCCAGGATCTCGGGCACACCGCGATTTTCCTGATCGGCGATTTCACCGGGATGATCGGCGACCCGACCGGCAAGAACGTCACCCGCAAACCACTGACGCGCGAAGAGGTACTGGCAAATGCCGAGACTTACGCGAACCAGGTGTTCAAGGTGCTGGATCGCGGGCGCACCGAGGTGCGCTTCAATTCCGAGTGGTTCGGCAAGATGGATGCGGCCGACATGATCAAGCTGGCCGCGCAGCACACCGTGGCGCGCATGCTGGAGCGCGACGATTTCGCCAAGCGCTTCAAGTCGGAACAGCCCATCGCGATCCACGAATTCCTGTATCCGCTGGTGCAGGGCTATGACTCGGTCGCACTCGAGTGCGACGTTGAACTGGGCGGCACCGACCAGCGTTTCAACCTGCTGATGGGACGCGGCCTGCAGGAACATTACGGCCAGCCGGCGCAGATCGTGTTGACGATGCCGTTGCTCGAAGGCATCGACGGCGTCAACAAGATGTCGAAGTCGCTCGGCAACTACATCGGCATCGACGAACCCGCGATCGACATGGTCACCAAGACCATGAAGATCGGCGACGAGTTGATGTGGCGATGGTTCGAGCTGCTGAGCTTCGAGGTGTCGCTTGGGGAATTGGCGACGATGCAGCGCGACGTTGCGTCCGGTGCATTGAACCCGCGCGACGCCAAATTGCGCCTCGCGCGCGAACTGGCAGCGCGTTTCCACAACGCCGCCGAAGCCGACCGGGCGATCGCCGGCTGGCACGCGGTAGTGCGCGGCGAAGGTGATACTTCATCGTTGCCGCTCAGCGAGATTGCAGTTCCTGCTGAAGGGTTGCGCATGCCAGCGTTGTTGACCGCGGCGGGACTCACCAGCAGCAACTCGGAAGCCAATCGAAAGTTGAAGGAGCGCGCGGTGCGCATCGACGCCACGGTGGTGGACGATCCGCAACGCGTGTTCGTCGCCGGCTTCGAAGGCGTGCTGCAGGTGGGCAAGCGCAATTTCGCGCGCGTACGACTGGTCGCAGGATGACGAACAGGGCGCGGCGCCCTGACGCGCCGCACCCTGCCCGTTCCCGCACGCCGTCTCGTTCAGTAACTGACCGGTGAGTCGATCGTCAGACGCGTTCCGTTGATGACGCCGGACACGGGGAAGCCCGGCACGACCTCACCGGTTTCGCCCATGTACTGGGTGATCGTGAACGTGCCGGTGAAGGAGTTCCCGTCCGGGCTCAAGGTGATGGTCTCGCGGATGTTGCCCGGTCCGACGAACTCGTTGTTGACGAACGGCGGTGGCAGGCCCGGGGGCGTTCCCGGATCGGCCGTGTTGCTCACGGTCTGCGTCCAGGACAGCGTGAAATGGTTGAGCTGATAGGTGCGTTTGCCGGTGCGCGCCCAGGTGCCCAGGCAGAAGTTGCCGTCACCCGCCGGTCTCCCCGAGTTCATGATTTCGGTGCCGTCCGCGTGCCAGACGGAGTACGCATGGTCCGCTACGGCGCCATTCGGAATGGCTGAGCCGGGAGGATTGCCTTCCGAGGTCAAGGTTTCTTCGTACAAGCCGGTAATGGGCTCGAGGAACTGCAGGGGGTTGTAGTAAGTCTTCGTCGACGCGGGTGCGTCGGCCGCCATCATTGCCCTGGCTGCCGCGGTCGACAGGCCCTTGGCTGGCGCAACGACCATCCACTTGCCATTGGCCGACTGGACCAGCGGCAATCCGCAGGCCTGGACCCGAGGGGTGACTGCGATGGCAGACAGGCCGATCAGGGCCATGGCGATGGATGCTTGCAAGCGGGTGTTCATGGCGATCTCCTCATGGTGTGGTGATGAGTTCCCGGGCTCCGCGGCGGACTGCTGCGGATGCCCCGGTCGTTCGGCAGTCCCTCCCGGAATTGCAACCTTCCGGACCGGGTGGCGGCTTGCCGTCCGGCGCCTAAATTGCGCTGCACGAAGTGGCAAGTCATGATGGGCTGATAGGGAAATCGCGAGAAAATGAGTCACCCTTGCGTGCGTACGGTTCGAACAGGCGTTCAGCGTCATGCGGATCGGGCAACACACGGAAAATGCGGTCCAAACAGCCATTCCTGCCACGTATGCGTTTGCCGGGGTGGAGGTTGACGCGGGCGCGCACCGGCTGTCGCGCGACGGCCGTGAAATCGCCCTGGAACCCAAGGCCTTCGCCGTCCTGCTCGAATTTCTTGCGCATCCCGGGCAGTTGCTGAGCCGCGACCAATTGCTGGATGCGGTGTGGGGGCACAGCTTCGTCACCCCGGCCACGCTCAACCGCATCGTGGCGCAGTTGCGCAAGGCGTTGGATGACGACAGCGAAGCGCCGCGCTGTATCCAGACGGTGCATGGCCTCGGTTATCGCTTCATCGCACCGCTGGAGCAGGTGGCGGAGAAATCGGCTCCCGCGCTGCGTTTCGCGCCACCCGCGCGCGCGCGATTGCCGGAGCGTACCGAACCTTTGATCGGACGGGAAAGCGACATCGACGCGCTGAAGCGGATGTTGCAGGACCACAGGCTGGTCACCATCACCGGTCCCGGTGGGCTCGGCAAAACCGAGGCTGCACTGGAAACCGCACGGCAGATCACGGCGGACTTCCCCGATGGCGTCTGGCTGTTTGATTGCACCGCGCCGGCCGACGGCGAGGCGCTGGGGCGCCTGTTGACCAGCACCTTCGACATCCGTACTGCGGCCGACATGGAAGATCTGGTCACGCGCCTGGACGAATTGCTGCAGGCGCGCCGCGCATTGCTGGTCTTCGACAATTGTGAACGCATCGCCGATGCGCTGGGACGCGTATTGGCGAGCGTGCTTGCGGCGTGCCCCGCATTGCGAGCGCTGGCGACCAGCCAGCGGCGGCTGAACTGTGCGGGCGAATCGCTCTACCTGCTGCCCGCGCTGGAGTTGCCGCCCGAGGGCGAATGGACGAGCGACGAACAAGTTGCCGACCTTGCGCGTGTTTCCGCGGTGCAGTTGCTGCTGACGCGCTCACGCGCCTTTGCGTCCGGCTTCACGCTGACGCAAGCCAACGCCAGCGACGTGGCGGAACTTTGCCGTCGTCTGGCCGGCCTGCCGCTTGCCCTGGAATTGGCGGCGGCGCGGTTGCGGTTGCTGAGCCCACAACAATTGCGCGCGCGGATGGATACCCGGCTGCTCAATCTGGCGGAGGTCAATCCAGACCGCCCCGCACACCACCAGAACTTGCGGGCGTTGCTCGAATGGAGCTTCGCGTTGCTGTCGGAGCGCGAGCAAGCCTTGCTGTGCGGAATCAGCATTTTCGCCGGCGGCTGCACGTTCGGCGGTGCGGCGGCGCTCGGCTCGGCGCTCGGGCTCGACGATTCGCAAACGCTGGATATCCTGGGCGGGTTGATGGACAAGTCGCTGCTGGCCATGGATGGCGCCACCAACCCCCCGAGTTATCGGTTGCTCGACAGCGTGCGGCTGTTCGCGCAGGAGCGGCTCGCGGCAGGCAACCATGCGACATGTGTGCGCAAGGCACATCTCGCGCACTTCGTCCAATTCACGGAACGCTGTTACACGGAATTCCTGGGCGAGCACAATCATGTGTGGCACGACCGCGTGAAGCGCGAGTGGGCCAACCTGCACGCGGCGTTCGAGTTCGCCATGACGCAACCGGAACTCGGTGACAGCGCGCTCGCGCTGGTCGGCAATCTTTGCTGGTACTTTCGCGGTGCCAGCGACTATGTCCAGTCGGCACAATGGCTGGAGCGTGCGTTGCAGGCGGGACGTCTGCCCACACAGGGTCGGGCGCGCGCACTGATTTCGCTCGGCACGGTGCTGCACCAATGCCAGGCGCACGATCGTGCCGTACCGCGCATACGCGAAGGCATTGCCTTGGCGGCCCGGCTGGGCGATGCGGGGCTGGCCGCTGCCGGCCAGGCGATCCTGGCTTTCGAGCTGGCGACCTGCCGTGATTTTCCGGGTGCGGAAACCTGCGTGCAGGCGGCACTGGCCATTGCAGAGGCCCAAAATGATGACTGGGTGCGCTCCCTGGCGCTGCTCAGCCGTGGTGTTGCGCAGGCCTTGAACGATCATCACCGCGAAGCGGAAGCGAGCATGAGCGCGGCACTGGAGTGCGCGGCCGCGGATGGTAAATTTTTCCAGTGGGGCTACGTGTTGATCAACCGCGCGCTGCAACGCTCCTACCTTGGCGACCTGCAGGGCGCGGCCCGGGACTGGCTGTCCGACCTGGACGTCTTTTTCAGGTTCCAGCACTGGCGCGGCTCCGCGGGTTGCGTCGAGGGTGCGGCCTACCTTGCTGCCGAACGCGGCAGGTTCGAACGCGCGGCACGCTTTCTTGCCGCAGCGGCGCGCGTACGCGAGCTGACCGGCGCACCGCTGATGCCGCAATGGCGGCAGGCGCAACAGATTGCCGAACGCATGGCGCAGGATGCACTGGGCCCGGAGTTCAAACCCATACAGCAATCGGGCGCATCGGCGCGTTTCGAGGATGTGGTGGCCGAAGCACGCACGCTCCTTGCGGAAGTGGCCGATCAGCCGGAGCGCACCGGAGCCAGCAAACCGTCCGGGTCGTAGCGGGCGCGCAGCGCCGACAATCGTGATCGCGTATCCGGGTCATGCGTTCGGGATTTCAGGTCGGAAGGCTCGCCCGCGAAGTTCGTCTGCATGCCCGCGCGTGCATGTGGCACGAATGCCGCACGCAGGCCGCGCACCCAATCGCGGACGGCAGCGAAGCGTTCTTCGGCATCGGTGTGTCCGATCGCGTTGATGAAGAACGTCGCATCGCGCTGCGAGAACGCCGTGGCGTTGTGCGCGATGCGCGCAACCGCACCGCCGAGGTGATGCACGTGCACTTCGCAAAGTGGATCGGCGGGTTGTGCGGCGCGCTGGACCAGCGCATCGATCAGTGCGTCGTCGAACGTGTCGAATTGCGAGGTTGTCCAGTAATAGTGATCGCCGGGTGCAGCCGCCGGATCAAAGGCCTGTTGCCACGCCGCGTAAGGCATCAAGCCTTCATGACGCCCCAGTGGCTCGGCGGTCTTCGTGATCGGCGCCGCCGCGTGAGCGCCGAGAACCGGATCGCCGCTCCAGCAATACGCCAGTGCCACCGCGCGGTGCCCGTGCGCTTCGGCGGGCAGGAACGGCAGTGGCGGTGCAGTGGTGAACACCAGCATCACGGTGAGGGCATCCGCCGCGTCCGGCGTGAACGCGCGAAACGCGCGCAACAGGGCGGGTGCGGCACTGATCGGGTAGAACACGACGCCGGCATGGATCTCGTTGACCGGATGCAACCGGAAGGTGAAACGCGTGACCACGCCCAGGCCTGCGCCTCCGCCCCGCAAACCCCAGAACAGGTCCGCATGCTGTTTGTCGCTGGCCGTGACGGTGCGTCCGTCCGCGAGCACGATGTCGGCCTCCAGCAGGTTGTCGATGGCCAGACCTGCGTTCCGCATCAGCCAACCGACCCCGCCGCCGAGCGTGTAGCCGCCAACGCCGGTGGTCGAGACGAAACCGCCGGTGGTGGCCAGGCCCTGTGGTTGCGTCGCGGCATCCACGTCACGCCACAGCGCACCCCCTTCCACCCGGACGATGCGCGATCGCGCATCGACGTCCACGCGGTTCATCGCACCGAGATCCAGCATCAGTGCGTCATCGCGCACCGCCAGCCCGGCCACATTGTGGCCGCCACCGCGCACCGTCATGGGCATGTGTTCGCGCGCGGCGAACTTGACCGCTGCAGCAACGTCTTCCGCGTCGATGCATCGCGCGATGGCCAGCGGGTGCCGGTCGATCGCACCGTTCCAGACGTGGCGACGCGTTTCGTAGTCAGGATCGCCGGGCAGCAACAAGGGGCCGCGGAGTGTTGCCGCAAGTTCCTGCCAAAGGGGGTTGCGTGTGCGGCTCGATCCGGCAGACATGGCTGCGCTCCCGTACGCGGGCAGGAGCGCGAAATGCGCCCTCCGCGAGTCGATGCGAGGCGCACTATACCCGCGCGGCCGGCCCCGGTCGTGATGGGGTAATGGTGATTTCGTTAGGGCCCAGCGGCAGCCGTGGTTGCCCATGCAACCCGCTAAGGTATGCGCCATGTTCGTCGATGTCCCAAGCCGCAAGCACCCGCACCCGCGCTGGGTCACCCCCACGCTGGTGGTGACCTGCGTGGCCTGCTACCTGTGGCTGATGTTGTCGCCGCCGGCGATGCGCTATGCGGTGCTGGGCGACTGGGGCACGGTGCCAGCGCACCTGTTCCGCGGCTGGGACACCCTGCACAGCTGGTTGTGGCTGCGTCCGTTCACGTCATTGTTCATGCACGCCGACTGGTTGCACCTGCTCGGCAACATGCTGTTCCTCGTCATCTTCGGCTTGCCGGCCGAACGCTCGCTGGGATCACGCCGGTTCCTGGCGTTGTTCCTGATCGGCGGTGCATTCGCCAATCTCGTCGGGGCGTGGACGCTGTCCGGACAGTTGCGCCCGATCATCGGGTGCAGCGGCGCGGTGTCGGCGACGCTGGGCGCCTACCTCGCGTTGTTCCCGCGTGCGCATCTGGGTCTGGTGCTGCCGCTGGGTCTGTACCTGCAGTTCATCCGCGTGCCGGCGGCGCTGCTGATCGGCATGTGGGTGCTGCTGCAACTGTTGTTCACCTGGGCCGGACCGGGTTTCGGCACCGTGGTGTGGTGGGCGCATCTGGCCGGCTTCGGCTTCGGCGTCGTGTTCGCACTGGTGTCGCGTGGCGCGGTGGAGCGGCGTTTGCGGCAACGTGCGTATTGATTGGGAGCATCCGCGATCGCCGTCTGAAACGGCGGCCCGGACCGGCCTTCACGAAGTCGATGCAACTGGAGCACCCGTGACGTGTCGCAGGGCCGCGCGGGCGAAGTTTTCCAATAACGCCCGTGCGGCTTCGGTGGGGCGCACGTCGGCGCTTATGGCAACGGGATCGAGACCTTCCTCGCGCAAGGCGGCGGCGCGCGCATCGAGATAGGCGCGCATGGACTCGGCGGTGAATTCGGGATGGAACTGCGTGGACAGCGCGTTCGGTGCGTAACGCAGCAGCTGGTAGGGATCGAGTTCGGAACGCGCCAGCACCGCTGCGCCCGGCGGCGGCTGCAGCACGGATTGCCGGTGCGTGGTGTGCGCCGGGAATGCGGTGGGCAGGCCGTCCAGCCAAGCGCCGTCAGCGGTGTCAGCGTGCGTGCGCGTGATGACCCGGGTGCCGATTTCGCGTCCCGCCGGCAACCAGCCCACCTCGCCACCCATGGCGTGTGCCATCAGCTGGTGGCCGTAACACACACCGAACAGCGGCAGATTTGCGTCCATCGCCATGCGGATCCACGCGGCGGTGCGCTCGCTCCAGTCGGCGCGATCGGTCACCATCGCGCCGGAGCCCGTGATCACTGCACCTGCGATCGATTCTGGCGCCGGCAGCGGCGCGCCCTCGTCCACGCGTGCGACCTGCATCTGCGTGGAATCAAGGCGCATCGCGGCGCGGAACCAATCGACGAAGCCGCCAAAACGCGCATGGATGGGGTCCGGCGCTTCGCCGGTCTGGATCAGCAACAAAGGGCGCATGGTGTCGGGAATGGAGTTGTGCTGCGCTCAGCATAACGGCGCACACGCCGCGCCTTGCTTCACTCGCCCGCCGGCAGCACCGACAGCACTTCCTCGACGGTGGTCAGCCCGCGCCGCACCTGCGTGGCCGCCGAGATGCGCAAGGGTTGCATGCCGTCTTCCAGCGCGAAACCGGTGAAGGCCGCGAGGTCGAGTTGTGGCGACACCATCTCACGCAAACGTGGCGAGACCGTCATCATTTCATACACGCCGGTGCGGCCGAGGAATCCGGTGTTGCGGCATTCGAGGCAGCCGACCGGCGCGTAGACGTCAGCGGGCGTGGGAATTACCCAGCCGCGTGTCAGCACCGACCAGGTGTGTGGATCCTGTTTGGCCTTGACCTTGCAATGCGGGCACAGCGTGCGCACCAGTCGTTGCGCGACCACGCCCGCAAGCGTCGATTGGATCAGGTAGTGCGGCACGCCGAGGTCGAGCAGGCGCGTGATCGCGGACGGCGCATCGTTGGTGTGCAGCGTCGACAGAACAAGGTGCCCGGTCAAGGATGCCTGCACCGCCATCTGCGCGGTTTCGAGGTCGCGGATCTCGCCGACCATGATGATGTCGGGGTCCTGCCTCAACAAGGTGCGCACGCCGGCGGCGAAATCGAAATCGATCGCCGGCTGCACCTGCGACTGGTTGAACTCGGGCGACACCATTTCGATCGGATCCTCGACGGTGCACACGTTGAGTTCGGGCCGTGCGAGGTGCTTCAGCGTGGAATACAGCGTGGTGGTCTTGCCGGAGCCGGTCGGGCCGGTCACCAGCACGATGCCGTGCGGGCGTTCGACCATCCCGCGCCAGGTCTTTTCTTCCTCGTCGGAAAACCCGAGTTGGCGGAACTCCTTCACCACGATGTCGGGGTCGAAGATGCGCATCACGATCTTCTCGCCGAACGCGGTCGGCATCGAGGAAATGCGCAGTTCCACTTCGCGTCCGCCGGCCGAACGCGTCTTGATGCGGCCGTCCTGCGGGCGGCGTTTTTCGGCGACGTCGAGACGCGCGAGGATCTTGATGCGCGCGGTCACCGCGGTCATGACTGCTGGCGGCAGCTCGAATACCTTGTGCATCACGCCATCGATGCGGAAGCGGATCTGCGCGGCTTCGCGGCGTGGCTCCAGATGGATGTCGGATGCGCGCTGCTCGAACGCGTACTGCAGCAGCCAGTCGACGATGTGCACGACGTGGCGATCGTCGGCACCGATTTCGCCGGACTTGCCGAGTTCCAGCAACTGCTCGAAGTTCAGGATCGCCGAGCCGTCCATCGAATCCTGCTTGGCTTCGCGCGCCTTGGCGATCGAGCGCTGCACGCCGTAGAACTCCATCAGGTAGCGATGGATGTCCAGGGGGTTCGCCACGACGCGCTTCACTTCGCGCCGCAGCATTTGCGTGAGGTCGGCGGCCCAATGCGTGTCGAAGGGTTCGGCGCTGGCAAAGGTGACCGTGCCGTGCGCGACCGCGACCGGCAGGATGCGGTGGCGCTGCGCGTAGGCCTGGCTGACGGCCTGCGTTACCGCGGCCACGTCGATCTTCATCGGGTCGATCTTGAGGTACGGCAGCCCGGATTTTTCCGCCAGCCATACGGTCAATGATTCCACCGTGAGTGGTTTTCCGGGATCGCTGCGGTTCTCGGGCTTGGCGCTGGCGATCAGCACCAGTGGGTGCAATTCCGCGGCGCCCTTGCCGGCGCGGCTGCCGCTGCGGATACGCTTGGCATCTTCGGCCGCTAGCAGGCCATCGGCGATCAGCGACGCCAGTACTTCGGCCAATTCGAGCCGCCCGTGCCGGCCCAGCACCGCCGTCGAATCCGGTATCGCTGCCATTTTCGCCCCGCTGTGTTGCCGTAGGAGCCTGCGTGCAGGCGACCTGCGCGCAGCAAAGTGTCGCGACCACGGTCGCTCCTACATTGCCGATGCCGCCGTGGCGCGGCGTCGAAGATTCGCACCTCGCGGCTATACTAACGCGCTTTGCACCGCGCTCCGGTGACCTCGTTGGCAGGACCGACATTCCAGGACGTCATCCAGACCCTGAACCGCTACTGGGCGGCGCAAGGTTGCGTGCTGCTGCAGCCACTGGATCTCGAAGTCGGCGCGGGCACGTTCCATCCGGCGACCTTCCTGCGCGCACTCGGCCCCGACCCGTGGGCGGCAGCCTACGTGCAGCCCTGCCGGCGTCCGACCGACGGCCGCTACGGTGAAAATCCCAACCGCCTGCAGCAGTACTACCAGTATCAAGTGGTGCTGAAGCCGAATCCCGACGAAGTGCTGGACCTCTACTTCGGATCGTTGCGCGAACTTGGCATCGATCCGCTGGTACACGACCTGCGGCTGGTCGAAGACAACTGGGAATCGCCCACGCTCGGCGCATGGGGCCTCGGTTGGGAAGTGTGGTTGAACGGGATGGAAGTCACCCAGTTCACCTATTTCCAGCAAGCAGGGGGATTGGAGTGCAAGCCCATCACTGCCGAAATCACCTACGGCCTCGAACGCCTCGCGATGTACCTGCAGAACGTGGACAGCGTGTTCGACCTGGTGTGGACGACGGCGCCGCACGGCGTGGTGCGCTATGGCGACGTATTCCATCGCAACGAGGTCGAGCAGAGCGCCTACAACTTCGAGCACGCCGACACGCGCGAAATGTTCCATCGCTTCGATGCCTGCGAAGCCGAAGCCAACAAGCTGGTCGCGCTGCACCTTCCGTTGCCCGCCTACGAACAGGTGATGAAGGCCAGCCATGCATTCAATCTTCTCGATGCGCGCCGTGCGATTTCGGTGACCGAACGCCAGCGTTACATCCTGCGCGTGCGTGCGCTCGCGCATGCGGTGGCGAAGGAGTGGGTCGCGCCGCGCGAATCCGCACAAGCGGAGGCCGCGCATGGCTGAGCGTTCGCTGCTGGTCGAGATTGGCGTGGAAGATCGAGGCGGCTGCGCTTGCGCGATGCCGGGGGCATCGCGCGCAACCGGTGAGGGTGAGGCAGGATGCCGAACAGAGGGCGACTCCAGGGAGGGATCGAAGTGACCAACGCCAGATCTCTTCTGATCGAAATTGGCTGCGAGGAACTCCCCATCCACGCGATTGACGACTTGGCGCAGGCTTTCGCGCAAGACGTGTGCGAAGGTTTGTCGCAGCGCGGCGTCGCGGCCGATGTCGGTCATGCGCGCACCTTGGCATCACCGCGCCGGCTGGCGGTGCTGGTGCCGGGCGTGGCCTTCACGCAACCCGAGCAACGCGCGGAATCGCTGGGTCCGTATGTCAACATCGCGCTGGACGCGGATGGCCAACCGACCAAGGCCCTGCTGGGTTTTGCGGCCAAAGCCGGTGTCGCGTGGGCGCAGCTTGAGCGTGCGAGTGACGCCAAGGGCGAGCGCTTCGTGCACCGCAGCGTCAGGCCGGGGCGCACCACGGCCGAGCTCGTGCCCGAAATCGTGCGCGAGTCCGTGGCGTCGTTGCCGATCCCGAAGCCGATGCGCTGGGGTGACCACGACTTCGCTTTCGTGCGTCCGGTGCATTGGCTGGTGATGCTGCACGGCGACCAGGTCATCGATGGCGAATTGTTCGGCCTGAAAAGCGGGCGGCAATCGCGCGGACATCGCTTCATGCACCCCGCGCCGGTGCATCTCGTCGATGCCGACAGCTACGCCGAATCGCTCCGCGCGGCCAAGGTGCTGGCTGATCCGGCCGAACGCCGCCAGCGCATCCGCGACGAAGTCGCGCGCGCGGCGCCCGTTGGCTGCACGCCGCAACTCGACGATGCGTTGCTGGATGAACTCGCCAACCTCAATGAATGGCCGGTGGCGATTGCCTGCGCATTCGATCGCGCCTTCCTTGCGGTGCCGCATGAAGCGCTCACCACCACCATGCGCGCCAACCAGAAGTTCGTGCCGGTGTTCGACCCCGAGGGCAAGCTCAGCGAACACTTTATCGGCATCGCCAACATCGCCTCGAAGGATCCCGCGCAGATTCGCCACGGCTACGAGCGCGTGATCCGCCCGCGTTTTGCCGATGCGAAGTTCTTCTTCGACGAAGACCTGAAAACGCCGCTGGCCGCGCACCAGCAGGCGCTGCGCGATGTCACCTACCAGAAAGCGCTGGGCAGCCTGTGGGACAAGACCGTGCGCGTGGCGGAACTGGCCAGTGCGATCGCCGAGCGGCTGTTTGCACAAGGGATTGAAGTCGATGCCGCGCAAGCCGCGCATGCGGCCGGTTTGTCGCGTTGCGATCTCATGACCCGCATGGTCGGTGAATTCCCCGAGCTGCAGGGCGTGATGGGCCGCCATTACGCCACGGCACAAGGCGAACCTGCCGAAGTCGCGAATGCGCTGGACGAGTTCTATCGCCCGCGCAACGCCGGCGACGGCATCGCCACGGGTGCGCTGGCGCAATGCGTGTCGCTGGCCGACAAGCTGGACACGCTGGCGGGCATTTTCGCGGTTGGGCTGAAACCCACCGGCAACAAGGATCCGTTCGCGTTGCGCCGCACCGCACTGGGCCTGGCGCGGACGCTGGTCGAAGCCGGCCTCGATCTTGATCTGGACAGGTTGTTGAAGGAAGCCTTGTCGCAAGTCGATGACGCACTGGTCGCGACAACCGTCACGCGTCAAAGCACATCCGCCGCCGAGGCCGAGGCGAGGGGCATCACGGTAGCCGCAATCCAGTCCACGCACGTCGATTTGCCTGGCGGTGAAGTGTTTGCGGCCTTGCGCGATTTCATCCTCGAGCGCTTGCGCGGCTACTACACGGAGAAAGGCTTCACGTCGCAGCAATTCGACGCGGTCGCGGCGGTGCAGCCTGCGAGCCTCGTCGATTTCGACCGTCGCCTGCATGCGGTCGCGGCCTTTGCCAAGCAACCCGAAGCCGAGAAACTTGCCGCCGCCAACAAGCGTGTCGCCAACATCCTGCGCAAGCAGGGTATCGATCCCTTTGTCGCGGCGCAGCGCGAGCTGGACGCGGGCTTGCTGCATGAACCCGCCGAGCAGGCCTTGGCGCAAGCGCTGGATGAAGCGCGCACTGACAACCTGCCGCGCCTCACTGGGGACACGGCGACGCGCGACTACGCCGGGGCCCTGGCGAGGCTCGCGCAGCTGCAGGCGCCGATCGACGCGTTCTTCGACAGCGTCATGGTGATGGTCGACGACGCGGCCCTGCGCGACAACCGCATCGCGTTGCTGGCGCGGATCAAGGCGCGTTTCGACGCGATCGCCGAAATTGCGTTGCTGTAGTGTGTCCGTGCCTGAGTTGGAGCAGCATCGATGAACCGATCGGTCGACCACTGATGGGAGCACACCCACGTCCATCTTCAGCAGCGGAACTTGCCTGCCACAGGCGTTCAGTTGGAGTCGCTGCGTACGTTTGCGCTGGGCGACACGCGTATCCGCGGTACGGGTGTTGCACGAAGCTCCGGCCGTGGTTCGGGGATAACGACGGATCCTTTTGTCGAAGGGCTTTGGCCTCACGCGCAACGCTGCATTGCCAGAAACCGGATCATGGCCGCGTATTCGACGAATCGCAGCGGAATGTGTCGCGATTCAAGCCGTTGTGGCGAATGCCGCGTTTAGCTTGATCAGGAGTCACGACGATTTCTTCCAACGACAAACTTTGGCAACGCGCGCAGCGCTACCTCGCGCAAGGGCAGCTTGCGCCGGCACGGGCGGTGCTGGAATCCCTGCATGCACGTACGCCGCAGGACGCACGTACTCACTTGTTGTTGGCGGCACTCGCGTGGGCGGAAGATCGCGTGCGGGATGCCGGTCGGCATGCATTGGAGGCAGCCAACGCCGCGATGCTCGACCCAGAGTTGTTGTGCGATATCGCTGAGACGTTGTGGTACACCGGCGAAATCAACGCGATGCGGGAATGTCTGGCACGACCGCCGCTGGCGCAAACAGAATCGGGTGCACTGCTGGCGCGGCTGTCGGATTTCCGACAAAGGCTCGACGAGAACGCGCAGGCACTGGCTTTGCTTGAACGTGCCCGCACCGCCGGGCTCGACGGTCCGGAAATCCGTTTTCATCTTGGAGTGCAGCTTGCCATCAATGGTTTCCTGGGAAAAGCCGAGACCGAACTGGAGACCTGTCTGGGCATGGCACCGGCGCACGGGCGCGCAGCGATTGCAGTGGCGAGGCTGCGCAAACAGACGCCACAGCGCAATCACCTAGTCGGATTGGAGGCCGGTCTGCGCACGGTTGCGTCAGGAACCCGTGAGCACGCCGCGCTGGAATTCGCGCGCTACAAGGAGTTCGAGGATCTGCAGCGTTACGATGAGGCTTGGCAAGCGTTGGTACGCGGCAATGCGCTGATGCATGCGCGGGACCGATTCGGTGCCGCACGCCAGCACGAGTATCTGGATGGTTTCATCAGAACCTGCACGGCAGAGGTATTGCGTGCCGCCCGGAGCGTGCAAGAAGGTCCACGGCCCATCTTTATCCTTGGGCTGACGCGATCAGGTACCACAGTGCTCGACCGCATCCTCGGCAACCATTCGCAAGTTGCGTCGGCCGGTGAGCTGGGAGATTTCAGCCGGCAGCTGCATTGGGTCGCCGATCATGGCAGTACCCAGGACCAACGGTTCCTCGAGCGCATCGCCGAACTGGACTACGCAGAAGTCGGACGACGCTATTTGGTGCAGACCCAATGGAGGGCATGTGGCAAGCAGTTCTACATTGACAAGCAGCCGCCCAACTGGATGCTGGCAGGCTTGATCCACGCCGCGCTGCCAGAGGCCCGCATCCTGCACATGGTTCGCGAACCCATGGACATCTGTTTCTCCAACTGGCGGGCATTCTTCGGGGATGACTCCACCTTTAGTTACGACTTGGATACGCTGGCGACGCATTATCGCGACTACCGGAGGCTGATGGCGCATTGGCACGCGATCCTGCCGGACGCGATCCTGGATGTTTCCTACACTGAGCTCGTGCATGATCCGGAGGCGACTGCCCGCAAGGTGCTGGCCTTTTGCGGACTCGATTGGGAACCCGGGTGCGTCGATCTGACCCGCAATCAGACTCCGGTAGCGACACTGAGCCTGTCGCAGGTACGGGAACCTATTCACACGCGTGCCTTCGAGGCATGGAAGCCGTACGCTCAGCATCTTTCCGGTTTGCGCGACGCGCTTGACGGTACCGGCCGAAACCCTGCGACATGACGGGTGCCCGGACATGAGCAGGCTATTGCGGCAGTGGCTACGTGCAGAGCATTACGTCGCAGACGAGAATCTAGCCGCGGCGCGTGCAACACTGGAATCGCTTCTCCAACATGAACCCGGCCACACCGAGGGGCGCCTGCTGTTGGCAAGTATTCTTCTGGGGCAGGAGCATCTGCGCGAGGCGGTGGCGCAGCTACTCCTCGCGGCAGCTACGCCACCGGAAATTCCGGGACTGCTCGCCAAGCTCACGCAGGCACTCTTTCGACTCGGAGAAACCGTGGCGGCGCGCGATTGCCTCGAACATCCGTCCATCGAACATTGCGAGGATGGTGCGACGTTGATGAAACTGGCGCACACGCATCAAATGCTGGGCGCTCACGCACGCGCCTTGGCACTGATGGATCGCGCCCGCGCGCTCGGTCACGACAACCCCGAGTTCCGCTACTTCCGCAGTCTGCAACTGCAATTCAACGGCCGGGTGATGGAAGCGGAGCGCGAGCTCGAGAGCTGCCTGAAGATGGGGCCTTCCTTCGGGAGGGCGTCGCTCGCGTTGGCGCGGTTGCGTCGACAGACCCCGGAACATCACCATCTGGACTACATCCGAGCGGCGCTTGTGAATGTCGATCCGGGCAGCGAGGATCACGCCGGGTTCGAATTCGCGCAATTCAAGGAACTGGATGATCTCGGTCGTCTGGATGAAGCCTGGGCGGCGCTGGTTCGCGCCAACGCGATCATGTTTGGGCGCGTCGGGCATGACGGCGAACGAGAGGCGCGGCATTTCGATGCATTGCGGGAACTGTGCAGCCACGAATTCGTGAATGGCGGTCAGCTGTCGGCAGCTGTCGGCCCGCAACCGATTTTCATCATCGGGCTGCCACGCAGCGGAACGACCTTGCTGGAGCGCATCCTCAGCAACCACGCGCAAATTGCCACGGCCGGCGAGTTGCCGGATTTCCCCCGGCAGCTGCGATTCGTGGCGGACGTGCACGGACATGCCATTGTCGACGATCGATTGCTGGAGAGGGCGCCTGCGCTTGACTACCGGGAAATCGGCCGTCGATATCTTGCGCAATCGCAATGGCGCGCCAATGGCAGCGCCTGCTACATCGACAAACTGCCGCCGAATTTCATGCTGGCCGGCTTGATCCATCGGGCGTTGCCGCGCGCGCCGATTCTGCACATGCGCCGGGATGCGATGGACGTGTGTTTTTCCAACTGGAAAGCACTGTTCGGCGAGTCGTACGGATACAGCTACCAACTCGACGCGCTGGCTGCGCATTACCGGCGTTACGCTCGACTGGTGCGGCATTGGCGTGCGGTTATGCCGAATGCGGTGCTGGACGTTGACTATGCCGAGTTGGTCGCCGATCCGGAGCGGACCACGCGCAAGGTACTGGCTTTCTGTGGCCTGCCGTGGCAACCAGGCTGCTGCGACATCGCGGCGAATCCGGCGCCCGTATCCACGCTCAGCAGCGCGCAGGTGCGCGAACCCATTCACCGCCGCTCGCTGGGGGAATGGCGGCGCTACCAGGCGCAATTCGCACCGCTGTACGCAAAACTGGAGGACCTCTGACCCGAGACGAAACGTATAGCCAGTTGGCGAAGCCACGCTGACATTGGCTCGGGTCGCGTTAAAAAAGGGCCGGCAAACGCCGGCCCTGATATTCGCAGCTGGAGCAAAAACGGGATCAGCCCTTGCCCGCACCGAAATGCAGGTCGAGCTCGACCCAAATGGTGCGTCCCCATGGATCGTAGTTGAACTGGTTGTAGTACGGCCAGCCGACCCACGTCCTGTCGGTCGGTGGCATCTTGTCGGTAATGTTGTTCACGATCAGCTTGGTGGTGATGTCGGGCGTCACGTGGTAGGTCACCGAGCCGTTGTAGGTGATCCAAGGTGGAACCGTGCCCGCGTGTGCGTAGGCACCGGTGCCGCCACCCCAACCGTACACCTGCGCGGCGTAGTTGGGAGTTGCTCCGTAACGCTGCGCAAGCAGGGTGGTGCTCCACTTGCCGATGTCCCAGGTCACACTGCCATTGGCGACGGTCTTGAATTCGCTGGACCACTGGGGTTCGTGCAACAGGTCGTGGTTGGGGTCGCCGGGATACTGTTGATAAGTGTGGTTGAGCGTGACGTTGTAGCGCGCGCTGAACGTGAAATCACCCCAACGGCCCGCATCGACGGTCCAATCCCCGGAGGCGACGATGCCATCCACGCGCTCACTCGAAACGTTGATCGGACCAACCGTGATGTTGGTGATGTTTTCCGAGAACTGCGGGTTGGTATTGACCGCGGTTCGCGTTACCCGGTTCAGTGCGTCGACGCACGTCGGCGAGCTGAGGGAGAGCTGGCCAAGGCGGCACTGTGCCTCGTCGAGCAGAAGGGTGTTGACACTGAGCGGACTCACCTCATTGCTGATCTTGATGTTGTAGTAGTCGGCCTTCAGGGTCAGCTTGTTGGTGGGCGACCACACAACACCATAACCCCAGGACTTGGCGGTGATGGGTTTCACGTCGGGGTTGCCACGCTGCGTACCCTTGTATTGATACGAGTACCAAGTGCAATCGGGCAACGCGGTCGTGGGCTCGTATTTGTCGCACTTGTAGTAGTCGGTGGCCGAACTGTAGAAGCCGCTAGGACCCTGGAACACGTAGGCCATGTCCGGTGCACGGAATGCCGTGGCGTAGTTCGCCCGCAGCAGCAGCGTGTCGAAAGGCCTGAACTCGAGCCCGAGCTTGTAGGTGGGCTTGCTGTTCGACGTGGCACCGTCATCCGAATAGTGATCGTAGCGAGCCGACAGATCGGCAGTGAACATCTTGAAGATTGGTACCCGAAACTCGGTCGCAACGGCATAGTTGTTGCGCTTGCCCAATCCGGAGGTACCGGTGTATCCCCAGAAGTCGCCTGCCGCAAGGCGCGGATCGATCGGGTTGCTCCAGTATTGGTCGCCATACTGCAGTACGCCGGCGAATCCGACCGAGCCGGCCGGTAGTGAGAAGAGGTCCGAGTTTGTGATCTGCAGGTTGGCGTTCTGCGTGTAGGTATGCGACGTGGAGCGCACTAAATCCGAAAACCCGCGGTAGTCGGCCGGCGTGAAGGGCTGGAAAAACGCGGCATTGTTCGGCGCGTAAATTCCATAGCCATAGTAAGTGCCGAGTTCTGGTCCGAGGAATTTGTTCTCGAAAAAGGCGTTGACCTTGTCGGTCAATGGATGCAACCACTTGTCATAGACCTTGTTGTCGGAACGCGCGATGTAGGCGTCGTAGTTCCAGTCCGTATCACCGAAATTACCACGCACACCGAAGTTGCCGGTGTACATCGTGTCCAGGTCGTAGTGTGAGTTGGCCAGGATGCCGCCAATCTCCTCAGGTGAAAAGATGCGCTCGTAAAAATCGAACGTACCGGTGTTGTTGTTGACGATGTAGTTGCCACCATCAGGAGCCCACCAGTTGTAGCTGGGTCCGGCGTAGAAGCGCTGTTTCTGCACGGCGTACAGGAATTGGCCGTAGAGTTGCGCGTTGTTGCTCAGGTCATAGCTGAAGTGCGCGTAACCGTTGATATCACGCTTCTGGTTCAGCAGCGTCGCGTAGCCCGGTGCAATGTAGCTGCCGCAGTAATGTCCGTCACCGCGATTCGGCCGGTAGGCCAAGATGGTGCTGCCGTTGAACAAGCCGGACATCGCCGAGCAACCCACCCCGGGGGCATCGACGTTGGGATTCTGGTAGCTGTTCCCGTGCGAGGTGGCCTGCCAGTGAACCGCGACCGTGAAGGGGTTGCGACTGGTTGGATTCGGCGCACTTTGGGTGCTTGCGGTCAAATCGCGGTTGAAGCCGAAAATCGGGTGCTGGTCATCTGCCTGCACGGCGTACATCAGATGCAACTTGTCGGTGTTGTAACCGCCGGAGAACGACAGGCGCTGGTTCTGGCCCCCGCCTTGGCTGTAACCACCGGCACGATATGAAAGGTCGTAGCCTTCCATGCGTTTCTTCAGCACGATGTTGACCACGCCGGCGATGGCCGACGAGCCGTAGATCGAGGATTGGTTGCCGGGCAGGATGTCGATGTGGTCGACCATCGACATCGGGATATTCGCAAGATCCGTGAAATTCGCCGAACCGTTGTACAACAACGGGAAGTCAGCCATCGGGCGGCCGTCGATCAGGAACAAGGTGAAGTCTGGCGACAAGCCGAGCAGACTTATGGTCTGGGCGTTGGGAGTGAAGCCGGCGGAAAAAGTGCTGTCCTGCACTGCGCCGGTCGACAGCGGTTGTGCGCGCAACGCGTCATAGATGGTCGTGTAGCCCTTCTTGACCATGTCATTCGTAGTGATCGTGATCACCGGGTTGGCTGTCTCGATCTGCGCCTGCGGGATCAGCGAGCCCGTGACCGTGATGGCCTGCAGGGTCTTCTTCTTTTCTTCCTTCTTGGCGGAAGGAGAACTGGATTGTTCCGTGGTGGTCTGGTCCTGCGTCGACTGCGGCGCGGGGGTTTGTGCGTAGGCGCTGCCGGCCGCAAACAGGCCGGCACAGATGGCGGTTGCCAACAAGGTGCGATTCATGGTGGATGTCCCCGAATGGATGAAGGAATGCCCGATCCACTGTGCCCGTGATCAGGAACCGTGTACTCGCCCGAACTCGTGGATTGAGGCGTGTGCTGACAGTCCTGTCCCGTCATCCCCTGACGGTACCGTTGACACTAACGCCAAATTCACGCTTGGCGCAAGTGCGTGATGTCCCGCGGCATGCGAAACTCCCCCGATCAACGTGTTCCATGGCGACTTCAAGGCAGGATCAAGGATGGCAAGAGTGCGGTTCGAGCAGCATTCCAAGACTGAAACATTCATTTCCGCCAGCCTGTGGGGCGTCAACATTTTGCGTGGCGACATGGCACCGCGCTTTCGCAGGCGGGTTGCTGACTGGAATCATCAGCGCACGCTTGTTCGTGATCGTCGCGATCGCATGGCCGATATGAGCCGGATCGGCAAGCGCGCATGAGCCGGACAGTCAGCCGTCACTGGGATCGCGCTTGCAGCTATTTGCGGGACCGGCAGTTGCCCGCGGCGAAGGCGCAGCTGGAATCGCTGCGCGCCTTGGCGCCTGAGGATGCGCGCACCGTCCTGCTGTCAGCACGGATCGCCTGGCAGGACGACCATGTCCGGGTTGCGGCCGGTACTGCAGTGGATGCAGGGCATGCCGCGCCGGAAGATGCAGGTCTGTTGTGCGAGGTCATCGACACGCTGCTCGAGACAGGCGAGACCACCGCGGCGCATGGATTGCTCGATCGCCCCGCATGGTCGCAGACCGATTCCGTGGATGCGCTGCTGCGTTATGCCAATTTCCGCCAGGATTTCAGCGAGCAGGCCGCGGCGCTGGCGGCGCTG
>JAFEDX010000207.1 GCA_018241365.1 Pseudomonadota bacterium | reverse complement strand
ACTAAATCGGCAGGATTGCCGATTTGAACGCCGAAGGCGGCCCGAAGGGCGAGCCACATGGATGTGGCGAGTCAGGCGGGCGGAACAAGACATGGACGTCGTTCCCGGCGCGCACGTTGCGAGGTCGTCACCGTGACCAGCCTGCCCGCGCCAGCGAAGAAAAAGCTCGGGTTGGTGATCGACCTCGACATCTGCGTCGGCTGCCACGCCTGCGCAGTCGCGTGCAAGGAATGGAACGACGGCGGTGATTTCGGGCCGCTGGCGGACGACGATCCTTACGGTGCCGAACCGCACGGCGTATGGTTCAACCGCGTGCATACGTACGAGGTGTTGCCGTCCGCAAGCGGCGAACGCATCGATGTGCTGCATCTGGACGAATCCGAATCGTCCGCGCCCATCCCGCAGATGGTGCACTTCCCGCGTTCGTGCCTGCACTGCGAGACGCCGGATTGCGTGACGGTGTGCCCGACCGGCGCGAGTTACAAGCGCGCCGAGGACGGCATCGTACTGGTCGACCAGGACAAGTGCATCGGCTGCCAGCTGTGCGCGTGGGCCTGTCCGTATGGCGCGCGGGAAATCGCCCTGCCGCATCCGAAAGCACCAACATCAGACGCGACACGCAAGGACAGCAAGCGCGGCACGATGCAGAAATGCACGTTGTGCGTGGACCGTATCTACAACGAAACCCTGGACGAACGCGATCGCCAGCCGGCCTGCGTGCTGGCCTGTCCGACCCGCGCACGGATGTTCGGCGACCTGGGCGATCCCGATTCCGACGTGTCGAAAGTCGTCGCCGAACGCGGCGGTTTCGCGCTGATGCCGGAGTTTGGCTACCAGCCGGTGAATCGTTACCTGCCGCCGCGCCCGCGACGCGACGGTTCGACACCCGTACCCGCCACGTCTCCGGCAGCCGAAACACTCGATACCGAAAAACTGCCGCCGCTGCTGCGCTGGCTGGACAAGGCGCTGTCGCGATGAAACCCGCGCTCTCGGTGATCTTCTTCACGGTGCTGAGCGGGGCCGGCTATGGGCTGTGGTGCCTGCTCGGCCTTGCACTGGCCGCCGGTATCTACCCCTCGATGGACAGCGTGCTGGTGCCACTGGCGTTCGGGTTCGTGCTGGTGACGGTGGGCTTGCTCGCCTCGACCTCGCACCTTGGCCGCCCCGAACGCGCGTGGCGCGCGCTCACGCAATGGCGCAGCTCATGGCTGTCGCGCGAGGGCATCGCTTCGCTGGTCACGTACCTGCCGATGCTTGCGGTCGGCTGGTGCGCGTACACCGGCGACACGGGACCGGCGATCCGGATCGCGGGTGCCGTGCTGGCGCTGTGTGCGCTCGCCACCGTGTGGTGCACCGCCAACATCTATCGCTCGCTGAAAACCATCCGCGCTTGGCGCACCCCGCTGGTGCTGCCGCTGTACTTCGCGTCCGCGCTGCTGTCAGGCGGCCTGTGGCTGTGGTCGTGGCTGGTATTCGCCGCCGGCAACCTGTTCACGATCTGGCCGTCCGTGTTGCTGATGGCGCTTGCCGCGCTCGCCGCACTCGCGAAAGCGCGTTACTGGCGCGCGCTGGACCACCTGCCAGCCAACAGCGCGGGCCACGCCACCGGACTCGAATTCCTCGGCGGCGTGCGTGCCTTCGAGGGGCCGGCCACGGAGGAAAGCTACCTCACCCGCGAGATGGCCTTCGTGCTGGCGCGCAAGCACTCGCGCGCGCTGCGACTCATCGCGGGCGAGCTGGCATTCGCGCTGCCGATCCTCGCCCTCGCCCTCGCCCATCTGCTCAATGCGGGTTGGCTGGTGCCGCTGGCTGCGTTGGTCTGCATTGCCGGACTGTTCGTCGAACGCTGGCTGTTTTTCGCCGAGGCCCGCCACGCGGTCGCGGCCTATTTTCCGCAAGGCCAGGGTTGAAAGGCTCGCAACCGGCCTCCATTCAGGTCGTCATCACGGAAATTTAACGAAGATTCAGGGCGCAGGGTTCAACCTTGCGCCCTTTTCGTGGATCAATTCAAGGAGTTGCAAATGAAAATCTCCCGTCTTGCCACACTCGTGGCCGCCTCGACGCTGTGCCTGCCGGTGCTCGCGCTGGCTGATGCGCCGGCCGCGCCGACTTCCGGCTGGAGCGGCAGCGGCGAATTCGGACTCGCCAACGCCACCGGCAACACCAAGTCGCTGAACCTGGATGCCAAACTCAAGTTCGGCTACGAAGACGACACCTGGAAAGACGCGTTCTTCCTGGACGCCAACCGCGCCAAGAGCAACGTCAAGGTACCGGTCCTCGTCAACGGCGCCGTGACCGGCGAGGCGACCAGCTACGAAACCACCGCCAACCACTTCGACGTGGGCGGCTCGGTCGGCTACAAGTTCAGTCCGCGCGCGTACATCGTCGGCGCCGCCCGCTACGACCACGACGACTTCGCGCCCAACCGCTGGCAGCAGGTCGCCTCCATCGGTTTCGGCTACATCCTGATGAAGGACGCGCGCCAGGAGCTGTCGTTCGAGGCCGGCCCGGGTTACAAGCGCTACCAGCCGCAAACCTACAGCGTGGTGGATGCCACGGTGACACCGCCCATCACCACGATCGTGACACCGCCGGTGCAGGACGAGGCGATTGGCCGCGGGCTGGTCAATTACAAGCTCGCGCTGACCGACAGCGCCAGCCTGCAGGAGACGTTCCTGGTCGAAGCGGGCAGCCAGAACAAGTATTACCAGAACGACATCGGCGTTGCCGTGGCGATGACCAAGACCCTCGCGCTGAAGGTCGCCTACGAGAACCGCTACAACTCGAACATCGTGCCTGGCACCAAGCACCTCGATGGCCTGTTCACCACCAACCTGGTGTACAGCTTCGGCGGGTCGAAGTAGGAGGGCCGGAAGGCCCGATCCAGCCACCCCGGTCCCGCAGAAAGGGGCTGGGGTGGGCTGCGGAAGCGGCGTCAGCCGCGTTCGCGCAACAACGCCTCCGCGCCCCGTTCGCGCAGCAGGCGTGCAACCTCGCGGCCCAGCACCGCGGAGTCGCCGCCTCGCGCATCAGCTCGCAACACCCGTCCATCGCGCGCATCGCCCAGCAATCCGTGCAGATGCAACGTGCCGTCGGGCAACGTCTCGCACCACGCGCCCAGCGGCATCGTGCAATCGCCTCCAAGCTCCGCGTTGAGCGCGCGTTCGGCCGCGACGCTGCGGCGGGTCTCGGCATCATCCAGCACGCTCACGCATTCAATCACCCGCGCGTCGCCCGCGCGGGTTTCCACTGCGATCGCAGCCTGCCCCGGCGCCGGCAACCAGTCGGGCGGCGCGAGGCGTGAACGGATGCGCGCATCGAAGCCCATCCGCTGCAACCCGGCAACGGCCAGGATGATCGCCGCGTAATCACCTCGATCCAGCTTGGCGAGGCGCGTACCGACGTTGCCGCGCAGGTCGGCGATGTCGAGACCCGGCTGCCGCGCGCGCAATTGCGCCGCGCGCCGCAATGAAGACGTGCCGACCCGGGCGCCGTGCGGCAAATCGTCCAGCCCGGCGAAATCGTTGCTGACGAACGCGTCCGCGCAATCGGCGCGGGCCAGGATGGCGGCCAGCTCGAACTGCGGGTCGAGGTGTGCCGGCACGTCCTTCAACGAGTGCACGGCGAGATCGGCGCGACGTTCCGCCAACGCGACTTCCAGCTCCTTGAGGAACAGGCCCTTGCCGCCAATCGCGGCCAGCGAACGATCCAGCACTTCGTCGCCGCGCGTGGACAGCGGCAGCAACTCCACCACAAGACCGGGATGCGCGGCACGCAGGCGCCCGGCGACGTGCTCGGCCTGCCACAGGGCGAGCGGACTTTGGCGGGTGGCGATGCGGAGCGGCGAGTCGGTCATGCGTGTTTCAATGGCATGTCAGCGCGCCAGTATCGCACCACGCCGGACGCCGCGCAGCGTCAGGAGGCCACGCCGCGCAGCGCACGCACCGCGGCCTCCATGTCCGCGGCCTGGCTGGAAGGCACCATGGACGCGCCGATCGCAAGCTCGATGCGCGCCCTGAAGCGCCGCGGCAATCGCGCGCGCCCGAGCCGCGAATCGCGCCGGCTCCACATGCTGCTCCACAAGCCGCGCAACGCCATCGGGACCACCGGCACCGGACGCCGCGCAAGGATCTTCTCGACGCCCGGACGGAACGGCCCGATCTCGCCATCAATGGTCAGCCCGCCCTCCGGAAAAATGCACACCAGTTCGCCTTCCGCCAGCGCCGCGTCGATCGCCTCGAATGCGCGCGCGAGGAGTTTCGGGTTTTCCTTGCCGCCCGCGATCGGGATCGCCTTGGCCGCACGGAACACGAAACTCAACAATGGCACCTTGAAGATCTTGTAATACATCACGAAGCGCACCGGCCGCCGCACGCTGCCCATGATGATCAGCGCATCCATGAAGCTGACGTGGTTGCACACCAGCAGCGCCGGGCCTTCATCGGGTACGTGTTCAAGGCCGCTCGCGCGCACGCGGTACAACACGCTGATCAGCAACCAGTCGATGAAGCGCATCAGGAATTCCGGCACCAGCCAGAAGATCCACAGGGTCACCGCTGCATTCAGGATCGCGGTGACCAGGAACAACTGCGGGATCGTCAGCCCCGCCGCCAGCAAGCCGATGCCGAACCCCGCCGCCACCACCAGGAAAATCGCGTTGATGATGTTGTTGCCCGCGATCACGCGCGACAGTTCGCCGTGAGGCGTGCGGCTTTGCACCAGCGCGAACAACGGCACGATGAAAAATCCCGCGAAGAGGCCGATCAGGGTCAGGTCCAGCGCGATCCACCCGTTGCCCGGTTGCTGCAGGAATGCCAGCCAGTCGAGCCCCCGGTAACCGGGCCGCGCGTGCCGCGCGAAATACAGCAACACGCCGAACACCGTCATCCCGAACGCGCCCAGCGGCACCAGCCCGATCTCGACCTGGTGCCCGGACAGGCGCTCGCACAGCAGCGAGCCGATGCCCACGCCTATCGAGAACAGCGCCAGCACCAGGATTTCGACGCTGGCGCCGCCGCCGAGATACTGCAGCGTGTAATTCGGCAGCTGCGCCGTCACCACGCCGCCGAAGAACCAGAACCAGGAAATGCCGAGGATGGCATTGAACACCGCACGTTGTTTCGCGGCCAGCTTCAACACGCGCCCGCTCTCGACAACGAAGTTCCAGTTGAACTTGAGGCCGGGCGCCGCGGCCGGCACGCGTGGGATCGCGAGGCTGGCCATGAATCCCAGCAACGCGACGCCTATTACCAGCGCGGACGCCGCCAGCCAACCGAAGTGCGAGGCCATCGCCGCGCCGCCGGCGATCATGCCGATGAGGATCGCGATCGACGTACCGGTCTCGACCAGGCCATTGCCGCCCACCAGTTCGTCACGCTCCAGCACCTGCGGCAGGATCGCGTACTTGATCGGCCCGAACACGGTCGAGTGCAGGCCCATCAGGAACAGCACCACGAACAGCAGCAGTGGACTCTGCGCATGGAAACCCCACGCCGCCACGCACATCGCCGCGATCTCGAACACCTTCACCCAGCGGATCAGCGTGTGCTTCTCGTATTTTTCCGCGAGCTGCCCCGCGCTCGCGGAGAACAGGAAGAACGGCAGGATGAACAACGCGGGCGCGAGGTTGGAATACACCCCGATCGTTTTCGTCGAAAGTCCCAGCTGGAACCCGACCAGCACGATGGTCGCGTTGCGGAACGCGTTGTCGTTGAACGCAGCCAGCGCCTGCACCGCGAAGAACGGCGCGAAGCGGCGCTTGGCGAGCAGGCGGAATTGGTTCACGGCGCCCCTCGTCGTCGTGGTCCGGATCGGGCGTATTGTGCCTGCGTTCGGCGCGCCGATGGATGAAGAAGGACGTTAATTGCGCACCAGCGCGCGATGCCCGATGTCGTGGCGACAAAATGCACCGTCGAAATGGATGTGCTCGACCGCGGCGTAGGCGCGCTCGCGCGCTTGCGCCAGATCATCGCCGAGCGCGCTCACGCAGAGGACGCGACCACCGGCAGTGACGACACTGCCATCCCCGTCGAGCTTCGTCCCGGCGTGGAAGACTTTCACGTCGGGCCCGGAATCGGCGTCCAGCCCCGTGATCACGTCGCCACTTTGCACCTGGCCGGGATAACCTGCAGCGGCGATCACCACGCCCAGCGACGGCCGTGGGTCCCACTCGGCTGCCACGCGATCGAGCCTGCCGTCCAGCGCGGCTTCGATCAGTTCCACGAAATCCGCACGCAGACGCTGCATGATGGGTTGCGTCTCGGGATCACCAAAGCGCACGTTGAACTCGATGACCCTCGGTGCACCGGTCTTGTCGATCATCAGGCCGGCATACAGGAACCCGATGAACGGCGCGTCCTCGGCGGCCATGCCGCGCAAGGTCGGCTCGATGATCTCGCGCTGGATGCGCCGTTCCACTTCCAGCGTAACCACCGGCGCCGGCGAATACGCACCCATGCCGCCGGTGTTCGGGCCGGTGTCGCCGTCGCCGACGCGCTTGTGGTCCTGGCTGGACGCCATCGGCAGCGCATACGTGCCATCGGCCATCACGATCCAGCTGGCTTCCTCGCCTTCGAGGAATTCCTCGATCACCACCCGCGCGCCAGCGTCGCCGAACGCGTGTGCGCCCAGCATGTCGGTGAGCGTGTGCTCGGCTTCGGCCAGCGTCATCGCGACCACCACGCCCTTGCCCGCGGCAAGCCCGTCAGCCTTGATCACGATGGGAGCACCCTGCGCGCGCACGTACTCGAGCGCAGGATAAAGCGCCGTGAAGACCGCGTAGCGCGCGGTCGGGATGCGGTGGCGTGCGAGGAAATCCTTGGTGAAGGACTTGGATCCTTCCAGCTGCGCGGCTGCGGCGGTCGGCCCGAAGATGCGCTGGCCCGACGCGCGGAACCTGTCCACCACGCCCGCGACCAGCGGCGCTTCGGGGCCGACCACGGTGAGACCGACCCGCTCGTTGCGTGCGAGTTGCAGCAAGCCGTCGAGATCGGTCGCGGACACCGCGACATTGCGCATCCGTGGCTCGTGCGCGGTACCGGCATTGCCGGGCGCGACGATCACCTCATCGACGCGCGGCGACTGCGCGAGTTTCCAGGCCAACGCGTGCTCACGGCCGCCGGAGCCGATCACCAGAATCTTCATGCCAGCCATCGCGCAACGGATTGACCGTGCATCTTAACGGCTCAAGGCTGCCAGCAACGCCGCACGTGGCAGCTTGCCGGTTTCGCTGCGCGGCAACGCGGTGACCAGCTTCAACGGACGCGGCAGGAACACCGGATCGATGTCGGCGCGCAGCGCGTCGAGGATTGCCGCTGCCGGCACGCCTGGCGCCACCGCCAGCGCGGCGACGCGGCGCACACCCATCGCATCGGTGCCGTCGAGCTGGAACACCACGGCGTCGCGCACGCCGGGCACGGCCAGCAGCTTGTGGGTGAGGTCACCAAGCGAAGCGCGCTTGCCCGCGATTTCCAGCAGGTCGGTGTTGCGTCCGCGCAAGCGGAACCTCCCATCGCCCTGCAGCTCGACGAGGTCGGCCAGCACCACCGGTTGCTCCAGCTGCGGCGCCTCGACCCGGGTGCCGTCAGGCTGCGGATGCAGCTGGACGCCCGCATAAGGCTCCCAGTCGTCCGCGCGTGCGGCGCGGCGATGCGCGATCACGCAGGTTTCGGTGGAACCGAAGACTTCCTGCACCGGCGCATCGAACCGCTCTTCCGCGGCGCGCGCAAGCCCGGGCGACAACGGCGCGGTGGCCGACACGACGGCCGCCAGCCGCGGCAGCGCTTGCGCGGATTCGACCAGCGCGCGCAGGTGCACCGGTGTTATCACCAAGATGCGCGGTTCGGGCAACGTTGCAAGCGTGGTGGCAATATCGGCGGCGAAGAACGGTTTTCCGGCGTGCACGGAAGCGTGGCCGAACAACGGCAGCAGCACGGAAAATTCCAGCCCGTACATGTGTTGCGGCGGCACCGTCGCGACCACGTGGTAATCGCCACCGGCGAGTGCACGCAGCAGCGCGTCGTTGTGCCCGCTCGAAATTGCCAGCCTGTCCCAGCGCTTGGGATTGGCGCGGGGCACGCCGGTGGATCCCGAGGTGTATCCGATCGCGGCCGTCGCCTCGCGCGCCACCAGCATCGGCGGCAGGGCGCCACCATGGCCACCCGGCGCGAAGCAGAGATAGTCGGGCGGTTCGGGCCTGAGTGGCAGGTCGCCCAGGGTGTAGCTGCCGGGATAGGCGCGCAGCGCTGCGTCGATGGCATGCGCGGCGCGTGACGGTGGCAGCAGGTTGATCTGGCCGCGCGCCAGCAGCGCGGCGAACGCAACCAGGAATGCATAGCGGTCCTCGCACAGGTTCACTGCTGCCTGCGCGACCGGCAAGCGCGCAGCCAGCGCCGCAACGTCGGCGAGGAATTCGTCAGCGGTCACCGCCCGATTTTCACGCCAGGCAATGACACGCTGCGCAGCAACGCCGGCCAGCAGCGGGCGCCACGCTTCCGCCACCGCTCCTTGCCGTGATTCGTGGACACTCGACACAGGAAACTCCCCGGTTCCCATCAGGCGCGGATGATAGCGCCGCTCACGGCGTCGGTGATCGGGGTCGGACGATCCAGTCCGCCCAGCGGCGCATCCAGCGCGCCATCGGGCTCGTCACCGAAGATGGCGCGGATGTCCGACACGCTTCTCGCCGGCGGTTCACCATGGCGATTGGCGCTGGTGGAAACAATGGGGCCACCGAAAGCACGGCAGAGCGCGGTGGATGGCGCGTGCGCGGTGACGCGCAGGGCGATGCCGGGATGCCCGCCCGCGACCCACTCCGGCACCCGTGCCGAGCGCGGGAAGATGAAGGTATGCGCTCCGGGCCAGGCTGCACGCGCACGCTGCCAGGCGGCTTCCGGCGCGTCGCCAATCCAGTCCTTCACCTGCCCGATGCTGGCGGCAATCAGCAGCACGCCTTGCTCCGGCGGACGCCGTTTCAGCGCGAAGATTTTTTCGAACGCCTCGCGGTTGTCGGGGTCGCAGCCAAGGCCATATACGCCCTCGGTCGGATAGGCCAGCACGCCACCCTCGCGCAGCAAGGCTGCGGCAGCCTTGATTTCAGCGATGCCGAAAACGCGCATGGATCATGCGTCAAACGGCGGCGCAACTTCCGCATCCGCCGCTGCTCCCGCAGTGGATTTTGCACGCGGCGACTTCTTCACGGGGGCCTTCTTCGCAGCCGTTTTTTTCGCTGCGGCTTTCTTCACCGCGGTTTTCTTGGCAACCGTTTTCTTCGCCGCGGCTTTCCTTGGTGCGGCCTTCTTCGCCGCCGTTTTCTTGAACGCGCCACGCCCGCGCCGCACCGGCGCAGCCTCGATCAGCGCCTTGCACTCCTCGTGCGTCAAGGACTTCGGCTCGCGATCCTTCGGCACCTTGGCGTTTTTCTCGCCATCGGTGATGTACGGCCCATAGCGCCCGTTCAACACCTGGATGCCGTCGCCAAAATCGCTGATCACGCGGTTGGCGATGAGCTCCTGCTTTTCGCGGATCAATTCCTTCGCGCGTTCCAGGGTGATGGTGTAGGCGCTCTCGTCGCCCTTGATGGAGGCGTACAGGCTGCCCTTCCTGACGAACGGCCCGAAGCGGCCCATGCCCGCGCTGATCTCTTCACCGTCCGCGTCCCGGCCCAGGTCACGCGGCAGCTTGAACAGCTCCAGCGCCTGTTCCAGCGTGATGGTGTGCATGCTCTGGCCGGGCAGCAACGAGGCGAACTTCAACTTTTCGTCGTCCTTGTCCTTGTCGCCCAGCGCGGCGTACGGCCCGTAGCGGCCGAGCCGCACCGATACCGGCTTGCCGGTCTTTGGATCATCGCCCAGCAGACGCGCCCCGGTGGCTTCGCTGCGATCGACGGTTTCCAGCTTGTCGTCGACCAGCGCCTTGAACGGCTTCCAGAACTCCGCCATCAGCGGACGCCATTCCTCTTCGCCACGGCTGACCGCGTCGAGTTCGTCTTCCATGCGCGCGGTGAAGTCGTAATCGACATAACGCGTGAAGTGCGCGGTCAGGAACTTCGCCACCGCGCGGCCCACGTCGGTGGGCTTGAAGCGGCGCGCATCCAGGATCACGTACTCGCGCGACAGCAGCGTCTGGATGATGCTGGCGTAGGTCGATGGCCGGCCGATGCCGTATTCCTCCAGCGCCTTCACCAGCGAAGCTTCGGAATAGCGCGGCGGCGGTTCGGTGAAATGCTGGTCGGTCGCAATGTCGGTGAGTGGCACCGATTCGCCGACTTGCAGCGCGGGCAGCTTGCGCGACTCCTCGTCCTCGTCGGACTTGGCATCGCGGCCCTCCTCGTACACCGCGAGGAAGCCCGGATCGACCACCGTGGTGCCGGTGGCGCGGAACGCCGCATCCGCACCGCAGGGAAACTCGACCGACACCGTGTTGAGCGTCGCCGGCTTCATCTGGCAGGCGATCGCGCGCTTCCAGACCAGTTCGTACAACTTCAACTGGTCGGGCGTCAGGAACGCCGCGACGGACTTCGGCGTGCGCAACGCCGAGGTCGGGCGGATTGCCTCGTGCGCTTCCTGCGCGTTCTTGGACTTGGTCTTGTACACCATCGCGTGCTCGGGCAGGCCCTGCTTGCCGAATTCGCGTTCGATGGCCTGGCGCAACTCGCCGATCGCCTCACCGGAAAGATGCGTGGAGTCGGTACGCATGTAGGTAATCAGGCCGACGTTGCCCTCGCCGCCCAGCGACACGCCCTCGTACAAACCTTGTGCGATGCGCATGGTGCGGCTGGTCGCCATGCCGAGCTTGCGCGCGGCTTCCTGCTGCAGCGTGGAGGTCGTGAACGGCGCGGCGGGCCGGCGCTGGCGCTGCTTCGACTGGATGTCGCCGACGGTGAGCCTGCCGCCGGCAGCCGCCAGCAGCGCCTCGCGCGCGGCGTGCGAATCCTTCGCGTTGGTGAGGTCGAACTGTTCGAACTTCTTGCCGTGGAGCTTGACCAGCCGCGCGCTGAACTCGCCGTCCCGGTGCGCGAGCCTGGCTTCCACCGTCCAGTATTCGCGCGGCTTGAAGGCTTCGATTTCCTCCTCGCGCTCGACGATCATCCGCAGCGCCGGCGATTGCACGCGTCCGGCCGAGAGCCCGCGCTGCACCTTGCGCCACAACACCGGCGAGAGGTTGAAGCCGACCAGGTAATCCAGCGCGCGGCGCGCCTGCTGCGCATCCACCAGATCATGCGACAGCTTGCGCGGGTGCGCGACGGCTTCCTTGATCGCGCGCGGGGTGATTTCGGAAAACACCACGCGGTGGGTTTCCTTGTCCTTCAACAGGCCGCGCTGCTTCAGGATCTCGCTGATGTGCCAGCTGATCGCCTCGCCCTCGCGGTCAAGGTCGGTCGCGAGGTAAATGGAATCCGCGACCTTGGCTGCCTTGGCGATGTCATCGACGTGCTTGACGTTCTTGTCGATCAGCGCGTAATCCATCGCGAAGTCGTGGTCGGGATCGACCGCGCCTTCCTTCGGCACCAGGTCGCGTACATGGCCGTACGACGCCAGTACCTGGAAATCCGCGCCGAGGTATTTGTTGATCGTCTTGGCCTTGGCGGGCGACTCGACGATGAGGAGGTTCTTGGCCATGTCGTGGGTTGGTCCGGAAACGGGTTTTTCGCCTCTTGGGGTTCAAGGGGCTGTCGGGCCATTCACCGGCCCGACGGAGCTTGCAGGGAGGTGCGCTGTCTTGTTGAACCGAAGCTGACAGCGGCACCTACCGCTGATGTCCTATATATAGTCAACACACGCGCAGGGTAGTGGTGTCAAGCGCCGGAAGCGAAAAGTCTCTGCCAGCGTCCGTTTCCGGCCGGGGCCACGTTGCCTTCCAATTCCAGCAAAAGCAACATGGACGAAACCGCCGCCGCGCCAAGCCCGGTGCGCTCCACCAGTTCGTCCAGCGCCACGGGCGCATCGCCGAGAGCCGCAAGAAGCGCAACATAATCAGGGTCTTGCGCACGTCCTGCGGGGCTGACTCGGGCCGTCGCGAAGGTCCCCTCCGCGTCCAGCCTGGCCCTTAGATCGGTGCCCAGAGTATGTGCAGCGGGCGCCAGCGCCTCGATTACCTCGGCGGCCGTCTCGACCAGCCGCGCGCCGTCGCGGATCAGCCTGTGGCAGCCCTTGGCCAGCGGATTATGGATGGAACCCGGCAGGGCAAACACTTCCCGGCCGGCTTCAGCCGCCAGCCGTGCGGTGATCAGCGAGCCTGACTGCAGGCCCGCCTCAACCACCAGGGTTCCCAACGCGAGGCCGGCGATCAGCCTGTTGCGACGCGGGAAATGGTTGGGCCTGGCTTCGGTTCCTGGTGGGAATTCGCTGACGATCGCACCATGTTGAATGATTTTGTCTGCCAGATCACGGTGCTTGCGCGGATAAACCAGGTCCGGACCGGTGCCCACGACAGCCACGGTCGCACCGCCGGCTTCCAACGCGCCCATGTGGGCTGCGCCATCAATGCCGTCGGCCATGCCACTGGTGACGACGAGTCCGGAACGGCTGAAGGCCCGCGCAAAGCCACGCGCGGTGGCCAGTCCCTGCGTCGAGGCGCTGCGCGCGCCCACGATGGCCACCTGCGGCATCAGCAGGGACGCAGCGTCGCCAGCCACGTACAACGCCGCCGGCGGGGCTGCAATCGTCTCCAGTTGCGGCGGGAAATCCGCCTCATTGCAGCGCAGCAGACGATGGCCGGGTTCGGCCAGCCATGCCAGATCGGCGTCGAGGCTCCCACGGTCAGGATGTTCGATCCAGTCGAGTGCAGCCTGCTCCAGGCTGGCTTGCTTGCTGAGCTTGCGGATATCCGTGCAGGCCGCGCGCGCGGTACCGGCGACGCCGAGCAGTGCGCGCAGGCTTGCTCCACCGAGGCCCGGCGCACGCAGCAAGGTCAGCCAGGCAAGCAGCTCGTCGTCGTGATGCATCCGGCAAGTCTAGGGCGCCTGAAACGGAAACGGCGCGGTTGCAAGCCGCGCCGTCGTGTAAGGAAATGCCGGTGCGCCTTATTCCGGCGCCTTGAGGGTGTCCTTCACCCGCACCGGACGGATGCCGTCCATCACGAGGCCATAGCTGATGTGGTCGAAGGTGCGGAACACCATCAAATGACCGACGAACTCCGAGGGCAGCTTTACCTTGGGGCCGAATGCACGGCGATCCCGGTTCCCCTGCACGAGATCGGTCACGGTGTCGCCCGGCTGGTAGATCGCGAAGGTCGTGCCGTTGTCCACGCCATCGGCGCTGCCCACATTGAGCGCCACCACGTCCATGGGACCCTGCACCGAGATGCCGTCGTAGCCGTTGGACAAGGCCATGATGTAGGCGTTGGCCGGGGCGTTGCGCGGCGGATGCGGGTAATAGGTGTAATCGTAGGGCGTGTCGTCGACCGGCATCAGGCGGTCGCCGGCGCGGATTTCCATCGCGGCGTTGGTGAGCAGCAGCGTGGCCGGATCACCGTTCTTCAGCACCTGCGCGGTTCCGATCACGCGTACCTCGGTGGCGATTTCCTTGCCACGGCCGAAGTGCCCGTCGTTGCGGAAATCCTCCTGCCACGGACCGGGTACGAGATCGACGTTGTTGTTGACCAGGTGGCCGACGTCATCCATCCGGCCGCCGTCGTTGAACTCACGATAGACATGCGTGGGACGCACGACCGCGAAACGCTGGCCGATGCTCGCGTCCTTGAGGTTGCGCACGTACAGGTTCATGCCTTCGGTGGCGCGCGGTTCGTTTTCCTCGGCCGCGACCACGTACGGCGTCTGGTTCAGCTGCGCCGCAGACAGCACCCGGAAATCCTTGAGGAACGGCTCGATCGCCGACAACGGCACGGTCGGGATCGGATTGGCCTGTTCGGTCGCGCGCTTGGCCACGTGCAGGCCATTCACGTCGAGGTTCAGCACGTCGCCCGGATAGATGCGGTGCGGGTTGTGAACCTGCTGGTTGACGTCCCAGATCTCGGGCCACAGCCACGGTTTCTTGAGGAAACGCGCGGAAATGCTCCACAGCGTGTCGCCCTTCTTCACCACGTAGGTGTTCGGGGCGTCGGCGCGCAACTGGGCAGTCGCCGCATACGCAGCAAACGTGATCAGCAGGCCTGCGGTGAGCGCAAGCAGTTTCTTAAGCATGGCTGGCAATCCCCCGATCCCCCGAGAGTTTGGCCGAGTGTACCCGAACGGCCGACGGCGGCAAGCAGAAATTTCACATTTGGTGACGCACTGATCGGAACCGTGACGCACCCATCAAGCTGCTAGGCTAGCCGGCGTGAAAACGGCCGTTCGCGGCCCCATTTATGGGCATGCCCTGACCAATTCGCGTCCTCCCATGGCCAAACTCGACATCCTCGAATTCCCGGATCCGCGCTTGCGCCTCAAGGCCCAGCCGGTGGAAACCTTCGACGCCGACCTGCAAAAACTGGCCGACGACATGCTGGAAACCATGTACGAAGCGCCCGGCATCGGCCTGGCCGCGACCCAGGTGAACGTGCAAAAGCGCCTGCTGGTGCTGGACGTTTCGGAAACTCACGACGCGCCCATGGTGTTCGTGAATCCCGAATTGCTGGAAACCCGCGGTACCGAAGTCTGCCAGGAAGGCTGCCTGTCGTTCCCCGGCGTGTATGCCGACGTGCAGCGCAAGGACTGGATCCGCGTGCGCGCGCAGGACGCTGCCGGAAAATCATTCGAACTCGAAACCGACGGACTGCTCGCGGTGTGCATCCAGCACGAGATCGACCATCTCGACGGCAAGGTATTCGTCGATCATCTTTCGCCGTTGAAACGTGCCCTGCTGCTGCGCAAGCTGGAGAAGCAGCGGCGTCACGCAGGCTGATCGACGATGCCGGTCGAGCCTTTGAGGCTGGTCTTCGCCGGCACGCCGGATTTCGCGGTGCCTGGTTTGTGCGCCTGCCTGGATGTCGGCGCCGAAGTCGTCGCGGTTTACACCCAGCCCGACCGCCCCGCCGGGCGCGGGCGCAAGCTGGCGCCGAGCCCGGTCAAGCAGGCGGCGCGAGACGCCGGGATTCCTGTCGAACAACCGGAATCGCTGAAGTCTCTCGAAGCACAAGCGCGGCTGCGTGATTACGCGCCCGACCTGATGGTGGTGATCGCGTACGGTTTGATTTTGCCGCGCGCGGTATTGGCAATCCCGAGACTCGGTTGCTGGAACGTGCACGCCTCGTTGCTGCCGCGCTGGCGCGGCGCCGCCCCGATCCAGCGCGCCATTCTCGCGGGTGACACCGAAACCGGCGTCTGCCTGATGCGGATGGAAGCGGGGCTCGACACCGGGCCGATACTGCTCAGCGCCGCGACGCCGATCGACTCGACCGACACCGGCGGATCGCTGCACGACCGGCTGGCTTCGCTCGGCGCCAACGTCCTGCGCGAGGGATTGATGCGAGTGGCGAGCGGTGAAACGCTGCCGGAAACACCGCAATCCGAAACCGGTACGACCTACGCCCGCAAGCTCGACAAGGCCGAAGCGAAACTCGACTTCGCGCGACCGGCGATCGAGCTCGAACGCAAGGTACGCGCTTTCGATCCATGGCCGGTCGCGGAAGCCGAGTTGGCGGGCGAACGGGTGCGTGTATGGGCGGCGCAGCCGCTTGCAACGGATGACAACGCCTCAGGCCATGCAGCGCCCGGCTCCATCATCGCTGCCTCGAAGCACGGGATCGACGTCGCCTGCGGACAAGGCACGCTGCGCATCCTCAAGCTGCAACGCGCGGGCGGACGACCCATCACGGCGGCCGATTACCTGAATGCACGGCCAGGGGGTTTTTTCGACAAGGATGTCGGATCGTGAAGCGCAAGCCTTGACCGACACCCGCGCACTCGCCGCACAGTGCCTCGCCGACGTCGCGCTCGGCGGTGCGTCGCTGCGCGAATGCCTGAAGCCCGCACAAGCGCGGCTCTCCGACCCGCGTGACCGCGCGTTCCTGACTGCACTTGCCAGCGAAGGCGCGCGCTGGTGGCTGCGTTTCGACAAGGCGCTCGACCTGCTGCTCGACCAGCCGTTGCGCAAGCGCGATCCGGCGTTGCACGCACTGCTGGTGCTGGGGTTGGTGCAACTGGAAATCCTGCAGTTGCCCCCCCACGCCGCGGTGGCTGCCACGGTCGAGGCCACACGCGCACTGCAACGCGGCGGTTTCGCCAAGCTCGCCAACGCGGTCCTGCGACGCTGGCTGCGCGAACGCCAAGCCTTGAATGCACGCCTCGACCGCGACGCCGCGACACGCAGCGCGCATCCGCGCTGGCTGATCGACTCCTTGCACCAAGACTGGCCGGAGCATGCCGACGCGATCCTCGCAGCCAACAACGTGCCGGCTCCGCCCATGCTGCGCGTGAACGCGCGACGCACGCGACGCGAAGACGTCATCGCAACACTGATGCAGGCTGGCGTCGAAACCACTGCGCATCCGTTCCTGTGCGATGGGCTGACGCTCTCCGCGAACACCGACGTCACCCGACTACCCGGTTTCGCCGATGGACATTTCTCGGTGCAGGATGGCGCGGCGCAAATCGCCGCCGACCTGCTGGACCTGCACGACGGCCAGCGCGTACTGGACGCCTGCGCCGCACCGGGTGGCAAGGCTTGCCACATGCTGGAACGTGCGGACATCGAACTGGTGGCGCTGGAGCGCGACCCTGCGCGCGCGGCGTCAATCGAAGGCAACCTGCGCCGGCTGGGCCTGCACAGCGAGGTACGGGTTGGCGACGCAGGCGATCCTGCCACATGGTGGGACAGCAAGCCGTACGACCGCATCCTGCTGGATGCGCCGTGTTCGGCTACCGGCGTGATCCGCCGCCATCCCGACATCAAGTTGCACCGTCGCGCCGGCGACATCGCGCAACTCGCGCGCGAGCAGTTGCGCCTGCTGGCCGCGCTGTGGCCTCTCGTCGCGCCGAGCGGACGGCTGGTCTATGCAACCTGTTCCGTGCTGCACGCGGAAAACGATTCCGTGGTCGCTGCATTCCTCGCGGCACACGCCGATGCGAGTCCACAGGTTTTCGAACTGCCGGTCGGCCATCACGCTGGCGCGGGCTGGCAGATCCTGCCGGGTGAAGGCGGCCTCGACGGTATGTATTACGCGGTGCTTGAAAAGTGCGGGTAGGAGCCTGCGTGCAGGCGACGTCGCGGGCACGCCCGCTCCTACAATGCACGCGTCACGGTTGAAGCGCCGACCATGCAAACCACGCCGCCCTCCATTCGCCCGCGCTGGCTCGACGACGAACGCGTGCAGCTCGCGCTGTTGTTCGTGTTTGCCGTGCTGCTGCTCGGCCTCGGACTCGGCCTGCGCGATCCGTGGCCGGCGGACGAGCCGCGCTTTGCGCTGGTCGCACGCGAGATGCTGGCGAGCGGGCAATGGCTGTTCCCGCATCGCGGCGTGGAGTTGTACTCGGACAAACCGCCGGTGTTCATGTGGCTGGAGGCCTGCGCGTATTTCCTGACCGGCGGCTGGCGGGGCTGGTTCCTGCTGCCCTCGCTGCTGGCCGGACTCGGCACGCTCGCGCTGGTGTACGACTGCGTGCGCCGGCAGTGGAACCACCGTGCGGGTTTGCTCGCCGCCGCCGCGGTGCTGGTGAGTTTCGACTTCACCTTCCAGATGCGCGCTGCGCAGATCGATGGCGTCGAGACATTCTGGATCACATTGGCAATGGTCGGGCTGCTGCGCCACCTGCTGCTCGGTCCCGCGTGGCGCTGGTACGCCATCGGTTTCCTCGCGGCGGGCATGGGCGTGATCACCAAGGGCGTGGGCGTGATCGCGCTGCTGGTGTTCGTGCCGTTCTGGTTCGCGCGCTGGCGCGGCTGGAACGGCTTGCTGCCCGCGCAACATCGCGATGGCCGCTGGTGGCTGGCGCTGCTCATCCTCGTGCCGGTGCTCGGCTGGGCGCTGCCGATGCTGTGGTCGGCGCTGCACCTGCATGCGGGCGACGTCGCGTACGCGCGCTATGCGCACGACATCCTGCTCGGCCAGACCGTCGACCGCTATGCCGCGCCGAAGCACCACTTCCATCCGTGGTGGTTCTACCTGCCCGTGATCGCGTTCGAATGGCTGCCGTTGTCGCTGGCGATCCCGTGGGCGATCCCGGGCTGGAAGCGCGCGCTGCGGGATCGCGATGCGCGCACGCTGCTGCCGCTGGCATGGGTGGTGCTGGTGGTGGTGTTTTTCTCGTTGAGCAGCGGCAAGCGTGACGTGTACATCCTGCCGGCGCTGCCGGTGATGGCGATCGCGTTGGCGCCGCTGTTTCCGGATATTCTCCGAGCACGCACTTTCCGCTGGGCGCTGTGGGCGTTGACGTTGTTGCTGGGGCTGGTGTTGCTGGCCGCCGGAATCGGCATGCACGGCGGCCACCTGCACAAGCTGGTCGCGCTGGCGTCGTCCGCGCTGGACGGTTCTCCGCAGCCGCTCGCCAGCATGATCCTTGGCATCGGCGTGGCCGGTGTCGTAATCGCATTGCTGGCGCGTCCACGCCATGCGGGGTGGGCGTGGTGCGGAATGGCACTGGCGACCTGGGGCACTTGGGGCCTGGTGGCGTACCCATTGCTCAATGGTTACTCCTCGTCACGCACCGTGATGGCACGCGCATCCAGTCTGGTACCCAAGGGTGATCCAATCGCGCTGGTAGCGTGGAAGGAACAGAACCTGCTGATGCTCGATCTGCTCGGCCGCGACACCGTCGATTTCGGTTTCAAGCTCGCCTGGCACGTGCAGCTCGAGCGCGCGCTCGCATGGCAAGCAGTCGCTCCTGCGCATCGCTGGATCTTCGCCTACGGCGAGGTGCTGGCGCCGTGCGTGCGCATCCACGATGCCATTCATGTCGGCCACGCCAATCGCCGCGAGTGGTATTTGTTCAACCGCAGTGCCGTGATACCGGGCTGCGTACCGACGAAGCGTGACGACGCCGGACAATTCGGCGCCTATGACCCCAACGATGAGTGACGCCACACCGCTGTCGGTGCACCTGCTCGGCTTCGACAATGGCGTCGGGCTGTCGCGCGACCTGCGTTTGCTTGCGCGTACGCTGGAAGCATGCGGCTTTCGGGTGGATTTCACCAACACCTGCCGACGCGGCGGGATTCCCGGCCTGGCCCAGAAGATCCTGGGCAAGCGGCACGCGGCACAACAGGCCCGCCACCGTCGCCTGGGACAGCCGCCACCCTACGATTTCGTGCTGATGGAAGAACACGTCGCGCCGGCGTATCTCGACGATGCGCGACACCGCGTGCTGCTGCCGCACCCCGAGTGGTGCCTGCCGCGCGACGTCGCGGCCCTGGACCGCATCGACCTCGTGCTGACCAAGACCCGTGAAGCGGAGCGCATCTTCGCCGTGCGAGGCTGTCCCGCGACCTGCATTGGTTTCACCAGTGACGACCGACAGGATCGTTCAGTGCCGCGCGAACGTGCATTCTTCCACCTGGCGGGCTCCAGCCGCACCAAGGCCACCGAACCGCTGCTCGCACTGTGGCGCCGGCATCCCGAGTGGCCGAAGCTCACCGTGGTGCAGCATCCCGGCGAAGCGCGGCCCGCCACGCCCGTTGCCAACATCGACCACCGCATCGGCTATCTCGACGAGGCCGGACTGAAGCGCCTGCAGAACGCACACCGTTTCCACCTGTGTCCATCGGAAACCGAAGGCTTTGGCCACTACATCGTCGAGGCCATGAGCGTCGGCGCCGTCGTGATCACGCTGGACGCACCGCCGATGAATGAAATGATCACGCCGGAGCGCGGCATCCTGCTGCCGACTTCGCGCACCGGCACCCAGCACCTCGCCACCACCTACCACTTCGATGCCACGGCCATGGAAGCGGCGATTGCCCGCGCCATCGCGATGCCCGATGCCGAGTGCGAGCGGCTGGGCCTCGCCGCACGCGCGTGGTACGAAGCCGAACGCACGGCATTCCCCGGGCGGCTGGATGATGCCCTGCGAGGCATGCTGCCTGCCGGAGATTCCGCGTGATCCGGGTCAACCTGATTGCCCGCGACAACGGTTTCGGCCTCAGCCGCCACCTGGACCTGCTGCGCGGCGCGTTGGCCGGTGCGGGCTTCGACGTCACGCTCAGCGGCATCCGCCGCGGCGCCTTGCACAAGGCGCTGCATCCGCTGCGGTTGCGCGCGGACACCTGGGTGCGACGGCTGTCCGGACACGGCGCGCAGCGCTGGGACGTCAACCTGATGCTGGAACGCGTGCGCCCGGAATACCTTGCCACCGCCCGCCGCAACGTGTTGCTGCCGCATCCGGAATGGTTCGACGAACGCGACCGTGAGTGGCTGCCGCGCCTCGATCGCGCGTTCGTGCTGACCCGCCACGCCAAGCCGATATTCGAATCGCTGGGCATGCGGGTCGACTACACCGGCTTCACCAGCGCAGACCAACGGGACGCATCGGTGCCACGCGAGCGTGCGTTCTTCCATCTGGCCGGGCGCAGTTCCAACAAGGGCACCGACACCCTGCTGGCGACGTGGAAGCAACATCCCGAATGGCCGCGACTCACCGTGCTGCAGAGTCCACGCGTGGCACGCGAAGTGGCGCAGGCGCCCAACATCGTGCACCGCGTGGATTACATCCCCGACGCCGAATTGAAACGCCTGCAGAATGCGCACCGCTTTCACCTGTGCACTTCCGAGACCGAAGGCTTTGGCCACTACCTGGTCGAGGCGATGGGCGTGGGCGCCGTGGTGGTGACGCTGGACGCACCGCCGATGAACGAGATGATCACGCCCGAGCGCGGCGCGCTGATCACGCCTGCAAACACCGGCAAGCAAAGCCTCGCCACCACGTATTTCTACGACGCGGCCGCCCTGGAGACGGCGATCAGGGGCCTGCTGGCCATGCCCGATGCCGATCTCGAACGGATGGGCGCCGCCGCGCGTGCATGGTTCGAGGACAATGATCGGGCATTCAAGGTGCGCATTGCGGAAGCCGTGCGCGCACTCGTCTGAGCAAAAGGGTCGCGAGCACGCCCGCTCCTGCAAGACGCGCGTGCAGGCGACTATTCGGCCGCTCCATACATCCAACGCAACGTCTCTTCCAGCGGAATCTCCGGCGCGAACCCGGTCAGCGCGCGCAGGCGGGCGTTCGAGCCGACCAGCCGCTTGACTTCGTTGGCACGCACGAACGCAGGATTCACCCGCACGTCGATCGCGTAACCCGCGATGCGCGCCATCATTGCCAGCACCTCGTCAAGCGAGTGGCCGATGCCCGAGCACAGGTTGACGGCAATGCCGCGCAGGGGTTTGGCGACGAGCGCCGCGTAGGCACGCGCAACGTCGCGCACGTCGGAGAAATCGCGCGCGACGTCGGTATTGCCGAGTTCGATCACGCGCTCGCCACGCCGGAAGTGCGCCACGATCTTCGGGATCAGGAAACTTTCCGACTGCCCGATGCCCGTGTAGTTGAACGGCCGCACCAGCGTGATGGGCAGCTGGTCGGTCCACAACCGCGCCATCTGCTCCATCGCCAGTTTCGACACGGCATAGTCGTTGGCCGGCGCCGGCCTGGTGTCCTCGTCGATCGGTTCGACCTCGGCGTTGCCGTAGATGTTGGCGCTCGATGCCAGCACCACGCTGCGCGGCTTGTGTTCCGCCTCGGCCACTGCCGCCAACAGGTTGCGGGTGCCGACGATGTTGGTGCGATAGATGGCGTCCACATCGCCGTGTGCCACGAACGCGATTGCGGCGAGATGCACCACCACGTCCGCGCGTGCTTCGACCACCGCGCGACGCACCGCATCGCGGTCCAGCAGGTTGGCGCGCAGCACGCCTGTTCGCGGCGGATCGTCGTCATGTGCGAGACCGATCACGTCGTAACCCGCGCCTTCGAGTTCCGCCGTGACGTAACGCCCGGTGAAGCCGTGGCAGCCGGTCAGCAGTGCACGCGGACGTTCAGAACGAGACGCCACGTTCCACCCGTTTGAGATCGGCTTCCACCATCATCCGGCACAGTTCCTCCAGCGTGGTGTGTGCCTGCCAGCCCAGTTCCCTGCGCGCATGGCTGGCATCGCCTGTCAGGGTTTCCACTTCGGCCGGACGATAGAACTTCGGGTTGACCTTCACCACGACCCTGCCGGTGTCCACGTCGATGCCGGTTTCGCCCTGTTCCCTGCCGCGCCACTCGATGCCGATACCCGCGGCCTTGAACGCCAGCGTCGCGAAGTCGCGCACCGTCTCGGTACGCCCGGTCGCAAGCACGAAGGTATCGGGCTCTTTGGCCTGCAGCATCCGCCACATCCCCTCGACGTATTCCTTCGCGTAGCCCCAGTCGCGTTTGGCGTCGAGGTTGCCGAGCTCCAGTGATTCCTGCTGGCCCAGCTTGATCCGCGCCACCGCGTCGGTGATCTTGCGCGTGACGAACTCGCGCCCGCGCAGCGGCGACTCGTGATTGAACAGGATGCCGCTGGCGCCGAAGATCCCGAACGATTCGCGGTAGT
Source organism: Pseudomonadota bacterium (assembly GCA_018241365.1). GTDB lineage: Bacteria > Pseudomonadota > Gammaproteobacteria > Xanthomonadales > Rhodanobacteraceae > 66-474. Next base: position 3,883 of record JAFEDX010000207.1, on the reverse strand, counting down.
TCACCGTGCTCCAGTGCGCGAACAGCTTGGCCACCCCATACGGGCTGCGTGGCCAGAACATCGTGTGTTCGTTCTGCGGCACCGCCTGCACCTTGCCGAACATCTCGGAAGTCGAGGCCTGGTAGAAGCGCGTGTCGGGCTTGACCGTGCGGATCGCGTCCAGCAGGTGCAAAGCGCCGAGGCCCGTGATCTCGGCCGTGGTGACCGGCTGCTCGAACGACACGCCGACGAAACTCTGCGCGGCGAGGTTGTACACCTCGTCCGGCCGCACCTTCTGCATCAGCCGCAGGCTGCAGCCCGGATCGGTCAGGTCGTATTCGACCAGCTCCAGGTTCGCGTGGCCGAGCACGCCCAGCTCCTGCATCCGCCAGAAATTGACCGAACTGGTGCGCCGGTACGCGCCGTACACCTTGTAGCCCTTGTCCAGCAGCAGTTGCACGAGATACGCGCCGTCCTGCCCGGACACCCCGGTGATCAATGCGGTTTTCATCTGGGCCCTGCCATGCCGCGCGTATTGCGCCCCGCGGATTGTGACAGCGCGCCATCGCCGTCGCGAGCCACGCTCACTTCCCGCCGTGCTGCAGCAGCCATAAGCGTGCGAACTTCTCGCGCACGTAGTCGGCTTCCATGCAGGCGAACACGAAGCCGCGCCAGCCATCCAGCCATCCCGCGCGCAACACGTAGCCGCGCAGGAATCGCCACGCCGGATTGACGACTAGATTGCGCAGGCGCGCGCGGCGGCCGCCGGCCTGCATGTGCACCGCCATCATCGCCGCGTAACGACGGTAGCGCGCAAGCTGGTCGTCGAGCGACCGGTAGGCGACGTGTTCCAGATCGCCCATGAGCGTTGCGACTACGCCATCGACCACCGCATGTTCATGGATTTCACGGCCGGCCCGCCAACCGCCGCGCCGGCGGTCGAATAGGCGCAGCACGCGGTCGGGGTAGGCATTGCCGTGGCGCAGGAAGGCGCCGAAGTATTCCGTGCAGCGCGCGAAACGGTAGCCCGCGGCCGCGGCGAATCCCGTGTCGCGCGCGGCTTCGATGGAAGCGCGCAGGGCCGGCGTCACGCGCTCGTCGGCATCGAGGCACAACACCCAGTCGTGCGCAGCCTGCGCCACCGCGAAATCCTTTTGCGTGCGGAAGCCCTCGAAGGCGTGCTCGATCACCCGCGCGCCGCGTGCCGCAGCCAGCTCGCGTGTGCCATCGGTCGAGCCCGAATCGACCACCACCACGTCATCGCAGAACGCCAGCGACGCGAGGCAAGCCTCGATGCGATCGGCCTCGTTCAGGGTGATCACGCAAGCCGAGATGCGGGGACGTTCGGACACGGCGACAATGGACTCATCCACGATCCGGCGAGTGTAGCGGGCCGCCCCGAAAGGTCGTTGACAGGCTGTCCCGCGACACTTGCAGATTGCTCGTGAAACCGCCGATGCCCCTGCCCCCGACCGCTCCCCTCGTGATCCGCTTCGGTGCTTTCGGCGACATGGTGCTGCTGACGCCGTTGCTGCGCCTGCTGCACCAGCGCTTCGGGCAACCGTGCCGGGTATTGGGTTCGGGTGCCTGGCTGGGCCCGCTGTTTGCCGGCCACCCCGACGTGGGCACGACACGCACGCTCGCCAGTCGCAAGCGGCCGTACTGGCTGGATCCGACCCAGCGCCGGCTGGTCGCGTGGCTGCGCACGCAGCCGCCGGGCCCGGTGTACGTATGTGACGACTACGCCATCGACAAGATCCGCTGGCTGTTGCGGCGTTCCGGCATCCCCGGCGATCACTGCGTGTTCGCCAATCCGGATTGCATGTTGCGCGAGGGCGAGCACTGGATCGACCGCTGGCAGCGCTTCGGCGCCATGACGCCTTCTGCGTTCGCCTCCGCTCCGCGCGCATCCAATCCCGCCACGTCACACGCGCCTTGCCTCGCGGTCGGCGACGCCGACCGCGCCGACCTGCACGCATGGTTGCGCGCGCGCGGTTGCGACGATGCGCCACTGGTGCTGCTGCAGCCCGGCAACAAGCGTACCCTGAAGCGTGGCCGCGCCGGACAACTCGGCGACGACAAGCAGTGGCCGCTGGAAAACTGGGCCGGCCTGATCCGCGCGTTGCTGGCGCACGATGCTGCACCGAAGGTCATCCTGTGCGGTGCGCCGCCGGAAGCCGCGTTGCTGCGGCAGATTGCGGACTCTGTGCACTCCGACCGCGTGCTAGCGGCCGGCGACGAATTGCCGTTGCGCCGCCTGCTGGCGTTGTGCGAACACGCCGCGGCGATGGTCTCGATCGACACCGGCCCCGCGCAGGCCGCGGCTGCGCTGGGCTGCCCGTTGATCGTGCTGTACGGCGCACAGCCGCCGTCGCTGTGGCTGCCACGCAGTCCGACCGGCAGCGCGGTGATCGCACTCGGCGGCCTGCCGCAGCGCCAGCGTGTCGATCAGGTTTCGCTCGAAGAAGTGATCGCTGCGTGGCAGACACTGCCGTTGCGGTCCTCCCTGCCGTTGGCGTCGCCGGGCACGGCCGCAGGCACGACGATGCCTGTTTGAAAGACCGGAACGGCTGATGAATCTGCCAGCGAAGCTGCCATCTGAATTGCCGTCCGTGGCCAAGAGCTCCGTTCCCATCGTGATCCGATTCGGCCGGCTCGGCGACATGCTGCTGCTGGCGCCCCTGCTGCACCGCCTGCATCGCGGCTACGGCAAAGCCTGCGTGCTGCTGGGTGGCCCGCCGCAGCGTTCGCGCGCGGCCCAGATCGGACCCGAGGAAGCGATCGCCGCACTGTGCAGCCTGCCGGCACGCCAACCCGAAGTGCCCCATGCCGCCTGAGCGCCACGCGCCATCCACTACAATCGCCCATCGCGCTGCGGCCCCTGCATCCCCTGTGACCGACGTTTCCTTCGCCCGCTCCGAACGCCTGCGCGCCCTGTTGTGGTGGTTGCCGCTCTACCTCGCCGCGGCGCTGGTCGCGATCTTCCTGCAACCGCCGATCCCGCTGCATTCCACGCGCGCGCTCGCGGTCGCGTGGGACATGTGGTCGCATCACGCATTCTGGGTGCCGCAGATCAACGGCGCGCCCTACGCGGAAAAGGCGCCGCTGCTGTTCTGGCTGATCCATGCCGGCTGGGCGGTGTTCGGCGTCAACGACGTGTGGCCGCGCGTGCTGATGGTGCTGATCGGCGCCGCGCAATTGATCCTGGCGCAGGCGTTGGCGCGACGCCTGTTCCCCGAACATGCTTGGGTCGCACGCTCGACACCCTGGCTGCTGCTGGCGCTGTCATTCGGATTCCTGTTCGGCCTGCAGATCATGTACGACAGCCTGCTGGCCGTGTGGGTGCTGGCCGCGATGCTGTGCCTCGTGCCCGGCGCACGCCGTCCGGCGCCGCGCTGGATCGGGTTCGCAGTCTGCATCGGCCTCGGCCTGCTGACCAAGGGGCCGGTGATGCTGGTACACACCGCGCCGGCGTGGCTGCTGGGCCCATGGTGGTGCGACTACGCGCGCACGCACCGCATCCGCTGGTACGGCTTCGGCATTGCCGCGCTCGTGGTCGCGGGCGTGATGCTGGCCGCGTGGGTCATCCCGGCCGTGACCCTGAGCGGCAATGCGTACACGCACAATCTCTTGTTCAAACAGACTGGTGGCCGCGTGGTGGACGCCTTCATCCACCAGCGTCCGTTCTGGTGGTACGTGCCGTGGCTGGCCGTGCTGCTGTTTCCGTTCGTGTTGTGGCCGCGGATGTGGGCAGCAGTGCTTTCGCTGCGCCGCCCGTTGCAGCCGGGCCTGCGCATGCTGCTGGCGTGGCTGGTGCCGGCATTCGTGATTTTCAGTGCCTTCAGCGGCAAGCAGGCGTATTACTTCGTGCCCGAGCTGTCGGCTGCTGCCATCGCGATGGCAG
>JAFEDX010000206.1 GCA_018241365.1 Pseudomonadota bacterium | reverse complement strand
GACGCCGAGGTCCTTCCACGGCAGTTTCGACGGATCGCGCTCCGCGCACACCTTGATGTGGTCGCCGTTGACGACCAGGTCGCCGCCTTCGACGGTTACCGTGCCCGGGAACTTGCCGTGCGCGGTGTCGTACTGGGTCAGGTGCGCGTTGGTTTCCGCGTCGCCAAGGTCGTTGATCGCGACGATCTTCATCGCGCTGGTGCGGTTGGATTCGTACAGTGCGCGCAGGATGTTGCGGCCGATGCGGCCGTAGCCGTTGATCGCGACCTTGATCGCCATGATTCCGTCCTTCGACTTGTCGTGTGGGAGCAACCGTCATTTTAGCCTGTTTGGCGCGGCGCTTCATTCCGGGAACCGCGGCGTGCATGGCACACTGGAGCTTTCAACGGAATCCCACCATGCACGGGACTTTGCACACGCGTCGCCGCGCGCGGATGCTCGTGGCAGCGCTCGTAACCCTGTTGTTGTGCGCGCCACCTGCGTTCGCGTGGGGAGCGCTGGGGCATCGCGTGGTGGCACGGCTGGCCGAGGCACAGTTGACGCCGCAGGCGTGGGCGGAAGTGCAGCGTTTGCTGGCGGTGCGCGGCAAGCGGCACCTGTATGAAGTCGCGAACTGGGCCGATGGTTTGCGCGAAACCGATCCGGCGTTGTTCCGGCAGACCCGGCGCATGCATTTCGTCGATTTCCAGTCGCCCGATTGCATCTACCAGCCGCCACTCGATTGCCGCGATGGAGAATGCGCGGTAGCAGCGATCGAAAAATATTCGGCGATCCTCGCCAATCGTGCGAATCCGCCAGCCGAACGTGCCGAAGCATTGGCGTTCGTGGTGCATTTCGTGGCTGACATCCATCAGCCGCTGCACGCGGACTACCGGGGCGATGCCGGTGGCAACGATTTCCAGGTGCGCTGGCAGGGCCGTGGCACCAACCTGCACAGGGTCTGGGATTCGCTGATGCTGGACGACGCGCAGCTTTCCGCTGCGCGGTACGCACGCAAATTGCTGGCCGAACATTCGCCGGTGGTGGCCGGCGGCACGCCAGCGGATTGGGCCGAGGAAAGTTGTCGCATCGATCGCGACGAGGGCGTGTACCCATCTTCGCGCTTCATCGACGCGGCCTACGTGCAGCGCGAACGCCCGATCGCCGAACGGCGCCTGCGGCTGGCGGGCGCAAGGCTGGCAGCGTTGCTCAACCAGGATCTCGGTAGCGGGTAGGCCGCGCCCGAGGCCGTGCCGGATGAGCAGCGGTTATCCCGACCGCTTGCGTGGTCGCATGGCCGATAGCATGATTGGCCGGCCGCGCTGGGGTGCGCGGACCACTCATTCGCAAGGGGCGCATCATGGGTAACGGGTTTGCTGCAGCAGCCGGCTTGGGCATGGGCGTGCTGGTCATCGGCATCATTGTCGGAATCATCGTCGGCGCGCTGATCCTGATGCTGGCGACGAAACTGGTCGAGAAGTTCACGCCGTCGTTCGGGCGCGCGGTCGTGGCCACGATCGTCGGCATGATCGCCAGTTTCATCGTCCGCTGGCTCCTGGGGCTGGCGCTGTCGGCCGGGGTACTCTCCGGGCTGATCTCGATCGTGGTCGGGTTCCTCGTCACCGCGTTCGTGATCATGAAGATGATCATGCGGCCGACGGGCGACGCGATGCCCTATGGCCGGGCTTGCCTGATTGCGCTGGTCGAGTGGGTGATCATGCTCGTAATCGCGCTGATCATCGCCTTTGCGTTTGGCGGGGTGATGCTGGCCGCCATGCATTGACGGCGGGATGCCGGTTGGCGCGCGCCTTCGTGGCGCGCGTCAATACGCGATGCCCAGCCTGCGCAGCAGCTTGCCCATCAGCCAGGCCGGGCCGATCAGCAGCTGCACGATGTTGGTGAGGAACGCGGGCCGGCGCCCTTCGATGGCGTGGCCGACGAACTGGCCGATCCACGCGAGCACGAACAGCACGCCCGCGAGGATCAGCAATCCGCGCGGACCCAAAGTGCCATACAGCGCCCATGCGATCGCGCCGCCGGCGATGAACACCAGCGCCATCGCGTAACCGAGGTTGCGCGATAGCCGGCGGTAAAACAGGAAGGTCGCGAACATCGCCAGCACGCTCCACAGGCCCGGTCGGAACCATTGCGGCAGGATAGGCGGGATCGTCCACAGCGCCGCGATCACCGCCCACATGATGACCGGCACGCACACCCAGTGGATCGCGCGGTTGGTCGGGTTCTGGTGGTCGGCGGCGTAACTGGCGAACCATTCGTTGACTGTGCGCATGTCTCCCATCTCATCCAGGTTGCGCTCGCCTCCCGATGCCGGGCATGGCGTCAGGCAGTGCGTGCTCCGATTGGGTTAGCATACCGCCATGCAGTCAGAGGGGACGCCGCATGCTGGGTTCTTCGGTTTGGGTTTTGACCCTGCTCATTGCCTGGGCATTGGTGCTGCTGGTGCTGATGGAAGCCTTGCGCGCGCGCCTGGTGGTGCTCGGGCGAGTTGCTTCAACAGGTTTCAGGCCCGACAATGCGAATCTCTCGCCGTTCATGCAGCGGCTCACCCGGGCGCACGCCAATTGCATCGAAGGATTGCCGATCTTCGGTGGGCTGTTGATCGTGGCGTTGGTGACCGGCCGCAGTGAATTGACCGACGGCTTGGCATGGTGGCTGCTGGCAGCCCGCATTGTGCAGTCCTCGATCCATCTGGCGTCCACCACCCTGTGGGCCGTCAATGCGCGCTTCACGGCTTTCGTGGTGCAGCTGGGGATTGCTGCGTACTGGGTGTTTGCGCTGTTGCGCGGGTGACGCGGAATCCGTGACAGCCGGGTGCGGGGTTGGTCAGCCCAGCGTGATGCCCGCGAGTTTCTTCAACGCTTCGGCGTACTTCGCGGCCGTGCCCTCGATCACTTCGCGCGGCAACTTCGGGCCAGGTGCGCGCTTGCCCCAATCGAGCGTCTCGAGGTAGTCGCGCACGAACTGCTTGTCATAGCTCGGCGGGCTGATGCCGACCTTGTACTGGTCGGCCGGCCAGAAGCGCGAGGAGTCCGGCGTCAGCATCTCGTCCATCACGTACAGCTTGCCGCTGGCGTCGGTGCCGAATTCGAACTTGGTGTCGGCGATGAGGATGCCGCGCTCGGCGGCGTAGGCGGCAGCGAATTTGTAGATTGCCAGCGTCGCGTCGCGCACCTGTGTGGCGAGCCCGGTGCCGACGGTCCTGGCCATTTCGTCGAAGCCGATGTTCTCGTCGTGGGTACCCTTGGGCGCCTTGGTCGAGGGCGTGAAGATCGCCTCGGGCAGCTGCTGCGCTTGTTGCAGGCCGGCCGGCAGCCTGATGCCGCACAGCGAGCCGGTCGCCTGGTAATCCTTCCAGCCCGAGCCGATAAGGTAGCCGCGAGCGATCGCTTCGACCGGCACCGGTTTCAGGCGCTTTACCACCACCGCACGCTTGGCATACAGCTTCGCGTCCACGCCCCTGGGCAGTACCGAGGCCACGTCGATGCCGGTCAGGTGATTGGGCACGAGATGCGCGGTCTTGCCGAACCAGAAATTGGAAATCTGGCACAGCATCTCGCCCTTGCCGGGAATCGGGTCGGGTAGCACCACGTCGAAGGCCGACAGGCGGTCGGTGGCCACCATCAGCAAGTGGTCGTCGGGCAGCGCATACACGTCGCGCACCTTGCCGCGATGCAGCAGTTCCAGCCCCGGCAGATCCGATTGCAGCAAGGTGGTCGGCACGACAATGCTCCGCTGACGTGAATCGCGCATTGTAGCGACGCGTGCCGGCGTTCGCGGCACCACTGATAAACTGGACGGATGCGCAAATCGTATGCCCTGTTCCTGCTGCTTGCAGTGGTGCCCGCCGCGGTCGTACAGGCTGCGGTGCCGCCGGTGCGTCCGGCGCAGCTTGGCTTGTGCGCGGCCTGTCACGGCGAGGATGGCCACGCCAGGATTCCGGGTGCGCCGAATCTCGCGGGCCAACCGTATGCCTATCTGTTGCAGGCCTTGCAGGCGTATCGCGATGGCGGCCGCAAGGTGCCGGTGATGCGCGCGGCGACCGGTCCGCTCACGCCCAAAGACGTGCAGGCGCTGGCGCAGTGGTATGCCGCGCAGTCGCCCTGCAAGCCCGCACAGGCGGACAGCCCATGAGGATCTGGGGCAAGCTGATCGGCTTCGTGATCGGCTTGTGGGTGACGCACGGAAACCTCGGTGCGGCGTTCATTGGCCTGGTCATCGGGCACTTGGCGTTCGACAGCGGTTGGTTGTCGGGGCTCACCCACAGCGGCGGGCGGGACGGTTACGTCGAACCGCTGTTCGCGTTGATGGGTGCGCTGGCCAAGAGCGACGGGCGGGTGTCCGAGGCCGAAGTCACGATCGCGGAACGCCTGATGTCGCGGCTGGAGCTCGATGTTCTATGGCGCCGCCGCGCGATCGATGCGTTCAACCAGGGCAAGGCGCCAGGGTTCGACCTTGCCCGCGCATTGGTGGACCTGCGCACCTGGTGCCTGCCGCGGCGCAGTTCGGTGATGCCGTTCCTCGACATGTTGTGCGACGTGGCACTGGCTGATGGTCCGCTTACCGACGACAAGTTGCTGGTGCTGAAGCGCGTGGCGTTTTCGCTGCGCATCAGTGAAATCCAGCTGGTCGCGTTGCTGGCGATGAAGGGGTTTGCCTGGAATGCCGGGCCGCGCGCCGGGGACTGGACGCAGCCGGGCGGATATTCGCAAGGGGGCAGTCGTGCCCCGCGCGACAGCGGCCCCGATCCCTATGCGGTGCTGGGCGTGACACGCGATGCCGACGAGCGCACCATCAAGCGCGCCTATCGCAAGCTGATCGGCGAATACCATCCCGACCGGCTCGGCAACATGCCCGAGGATCTGCGCCGGCGCGCCGAGCAGCGCGCCAGCGAGATCAATGCGGCGTGGGAGCGCATACAATCCGAACGCGGATTCCGGTAGGAGCGAGCGTGCTCGCGACCGGACGGTATCGACATCGCCCCGTGAATCGCCTGCACGCAGGCTCCTACAAGGATTGCCATGGCCAGACAACCTTGCGTCATCGCTCCCTCCATCCTGTCCGCGAACTTTGCCAAGCTTGGCGCGGAGGTCGATGCCGTGATCGATGCCGGCGCCGACTGGATCCATTTCGACGTGATGGACAACCACTACGTGCCCAACCTCACCATTGGTCCCATGGTGCTGCAGGCGTTGCGCGACTACGGCATCACCGCGCCGATGGACGTGCACCTGATGGTCGAGCCGGTGGACCGGATCGTGCCGGACTTCGCCAGGGCCGGCGCCACCTCGATCAGCTTCCATCCCGAGGCCACGCGCCACGTTGATCGCACCTTGTCGCTGATCCGCGAGCATGGCTGCAAGGCCGGGCTGGTGTTCAATCCGGCGACGCCGCTCGATTGGCTCGACTTCGTGCTGGACAAGGTGGACATCGTGCTGGTGATGAGCGTGAACCCGGGCTTTGGCGGGCAGTCGTTCATTCCGTCGGCGCTGGAAAAATTGCAACGCGCGCGGGAAATCATCGACCGCAGCGGCCGGCCGATCCGTCTCGAAGTCGATGGTGGCGTGAAGACCGACAACATCGGCGGGATTGCACGCGCTGGCGCCGACACGTTCGTGGCCGGTTCCGCGGTCTTCGGCAGCGATGATTACCGGGCAACCATTGCCGCCATGCGTGCCGCTGGCGGAGATTGACGCAACAAGTTTGGGGCCTTCGAAGAACCGTTGCGAGCGAACAACGCCATCCATGGCGAAGGAGCTCCGTGATTGCGTGACGCCGACTAGATCGGCAGGACTGCCGATCTGAACGCCGCAGGCGGCGCGCAGCGCGAGCCACACGGATGTGGCGAGTCAGCGGAGCAAGCGGAGCGTACACGTCAGTACGTGAGCATGACTCGCCGCGTCCACGGCTCGCGGGAAGCCGCCATCCATGGCCAAGAGCTCCGTGGCCACTCGCTGCGCGAATGTTCGCTACGGCATCCTGCCTTCGCAGTGCGAGCACCGCCGGCGCGCAAGCTGCCGACTAAACCGGCAGGACTGCCGGTTTGAACGCCGCAGGCGGCCCGCAGGGCTGGCCACATGGATGTGGCCAGTAGTGCAGCAGGTTATTCGGAGGCCCCCAACGACCAACGGCCCCGATGCTTTCACATCGAGACCGCGGCCGACCAGGAGAGAGTTCACTACGACCGAGGGCGGATGCCCAAGGCTTGAAGGGTGGTCCACCGCGCTGGGCGTCTTCCGGTGTTTTGCCGGCGCGTCTCAGGCGCCAGCGCGGAGGTGTTCCACTGTCGACATCCACGGCAGGAGTACCGACGGAAGTCATTAAGCGCGGTTTCGCCGCCTGTGCAGGGGCGCGTCAAGGGCGATGAGCGGGCGATTTATGGCAAAACGCGGGCAGCCCGGGCGGGTGGGTTGCGCGTCACGCCCGCATGGCGCACGCTCGCGCTGGCGCGGTTCCGGCGGACGGGGCCGCATTGACTGGAGAACAGCATGGCTCGTGCCATCGCCATCGTGGAGGACGAGCCGTCCATCCGCGCCAATTACGTCGAGGCGCTGTCGCGCATCGGTTACGACGTGCGCGGCTTCGCTTCGCGCGGAGAGGCGTCGGGCGCGTTCGCCAACCGGATGCCTGAGCTGGTGATCATCGACATCGGCCTCGGGGACGAGCCAGAAGGCGGCTTCGACCTTTGCCGCGAGCTGCGCGCGCGCTCGGCGACGCTGCCGATCATCTTCCTGACCGCGCGTGATTCCGATTTCGACGTTATCTCGGGTCTGCGCCTGGGCGCCGACGATTACCTTTCCAAGGACACCAGCTTTCATCAACTGGCTGCTCGGATCGGGGCATTGTTCCGGCGCGCGGAGTCGCAAAAGGCGCCGGCGGCGGCCGAAACCGTGGTCGAGCACGGTCCGTTGAAGCTGGAAGCCGAACGGATGCGGGTCACCTGGAACGGCGCCGAGGTACCGCTCACCGTGACCGAGTTCTGGATGGTGCACACGCTGGTGCGCTTCCCGGGGCATGTGAAGAACCGCGACCAGTTGATGCGCGACGCCGAGTTGGTCGTGGACGATGCCACCATCACGTCACACATCAAGCGCATCCGCAAGAAATTCCTCGCCGTCGATCCGGCCTTCGACGCGATCGAGACGGTGCATGGGGTGGGTTACCGCTGGAAGCCTTAGTTGTGCGCTCGTCCCTGAACGCTGCTTCTACCTGCGTGCGGCGGGATTCCAGCGTGGAGCATCCCTGAGTCCAGAACGGCCGTCAAAGCCGCCATCCATGGCTCAGAGCTCCGTGGCCTGACTTTCCACCACAGCGGCTTCGATTGGTACCTTGAGGCGGTCAAGCTCCGGCTAAGCTGCGTCCTGTCCCCTGTCTTCGGATCCCGCTTTCAATGACCTTGCGCCGCAAACTGCTGCTGGTCGCGCTATCCACGCTGGCCCTGCCGTGGGCGGGCTGGCTGTACGTGCGGCAGATGGAACACCTGCTGCGCAACAGCCAGGAGCAGGCGCTGCTCGCGATCGCGTTCGCGCTGGATCGCGGCCTGATGGCGGTGGGCGCGAACCTGCCGAACACCGGGCAGAACTGGTACGTGATGCACACTACACAGCCGATCGTCGTGGACGGTTCCGAGGACGACTGGTCGTCGATGGCTCGGTGGGCCCAGCACCCGTGGCAGGGCGTGACGGTGCAGCTTGCCGATGACCCGGCCTGGCTGTACCTGCGCATCGACGTGGACGACGCGCACCGCGTGCGGATGGATGCACGCGATCCCGGCGCCGTGGAAGCCGACCATGTGATGCTGCAGTTCCTGCGCGCGGGGCGCCAGCGCAACTACCTGTTGGCCAGTGCGAGCTCCGGCGCCTTCCTGGCGCACCCGCTGGACCCGCACGTGCGCGGCTTCCCGGACCAGATCAGCGGGCAATGGCAGGACGCTGCCCACGGCTACCGCATCGAACTCAGGATCCCGCGGGCGCAGGCACCCGAGCAGCTCGGCATCGGCGTGTTCGATGCCGGAGCACCGGCCCGCTACAACGGCGGCAAGCCCGACGTCCGGCCGTTGCTGAACCTGTCGCCGGCGTTGTCGAACGATCTCACGCAGCTTGCGCCGAGCGGTGTGCGCGTGCGCCTGCTCAGCGCCGACGGCTGGGTGATCGGCGAGGGCGGCAGCATGCTGGAAACGCGAAAGCCGAAGCCCAGCCGTTTTCCGTGGCTGCAGCGGGTGCTTTCGGACTTGCTGGTGGTGCCTTCACTGGACCAGCGCCAGCATTTGCCACGCGACACACCGCGCCTGTCCGAGCCCGACGTGCAGCAGGCACTGGACGGGCAGGCCACCGCCAACTGGCGCGGTGGCGACACGCCCGGCAGCGTGGTGTTGATGGTTGCGGTGCCGCTGGACGTGCGCGGGCAGAACCGCGGCGCGCTGGTGCTGGAACAATCCAGCCAGGCCTTGCCGCTGTTGACCAACCGCGCGCTGCTGGGCCTGATGCTGGCAAGCGTCGCGGTGTTGCTGATCGCGGGCGCGGTGTTGTTCGCGTTCGCGACCTGGCTCTCGGTGCGGATCGGGCGCCTGCGCGATGCGGCCGAACACGCGCAACATCACGAGGGCCTCGCACTGGCGAGCCTGCCGCTGGTGGACGACCACGACGAGCTGGGCGACCTCGCGCGCAGCCTGTCGCGCCTGCTGGAATCGATCGGCACCTATACCGAGTACCTGCGCAAGCTTGCCTCCAACCTCTCGCACGAACTCAACACGCCACTCGCGATCGTGCGCTCGTCGCTGGAGAACCTCGAACACGAGCAACTGCCGCGCGAAGCCTTGCCGTACCTCGCGCGGGCACGTGATGGCGCTGCACGTATCGGCACCATAGTGCGTGCGATGAGCGAGGCCAGTCGCATGGAGCGGGCCATGGCTTCGGCCGACGGCGAGGACATGGATCTTGCCCAAGTGGTGCGTGGTTGCGCCGACGCCTATCGTCCGCTGGCGGGGACGCGCGAGTTGCGTTGCGAGATACCCGCGCATCCGGTGCCGCTGTACGGCGCGCCGGAATTGATTGCGCAGGCGCTGGACAAGCTGTTCGACAACGCACTGTCGTTCACGGCTGCGGACGGCTGGATCCGGATCGCGCTTGCGGCCAGCGACGACGGTGCGGCACGCATCGTGGTGTCCAACCGCGGTCCGCACCTGCCCGACGCGATGCAGGGCCAATTGTTCGATTCGCTGGTCAGCGTGCGCGGCAGCGGCGCGCGCGCCGGCGCGCCGCACCTCGGTCTCGGCCTGTACGTGGTGCGGTTGGTCGCGGAATTGCACCAGGGCAAGGTGTCGGCCCGCAACGACGCGGATGGCGCCACCTTCGAGATGGACCTGCGCGGGATGCGGCGTCCGGAAAGCGAATAGACGTCCAAAAGTTGCGCCGCGCCTGTTACCGTCGCGGGTCATTTTCATGCGATCATCCCCGATCGCCGCATGGGTTGCTCCATCGCAGCGTGATGTTCTTCGCAGCGGTCAGGCGCCAGAACGGCCCTACAGACGCCGTCCATGGCCGAGAGCTTGAAGCCGCCGTCCATGGCCAAGAGCTCCCTGGCCTGACTTTTCACTGGGGCCGCTTCGTGCAGGCGTTCTTGAAGGAATCACTCGTGCTGGATCAAACCCGATTCGATGCGCTCGCCCGCGAAGGCCACAACCGCATCCCGCTGGTGCGCGAGGTGCTGTCCGATCTCGATACGCCGCTGTCGGTGTACCTGAAACTCGCCGATGGTCCGCACACCTTCCTGTTCGAATCGGTCGAAGGCGGCGCCAGCTGGGGACGCTATTCCATCATCGGGTTGCCGGCGCGGCGGGTGTTTGCGTTCCGTGCGCACACGCTGACCGTGACCGCGGACGGCGCAGTCGTCGAAACGCGTGAAGTCGCCGATCCGCTGGCTGAGATCGAGAAGCTGCGTGCGCAATACCACGTGCCGAAACTGCCCGGCTTGCCGGCCTTCAGCGGTGGGCTGGTCGGCTATTTCGGCTTCGAGACGGTCGGCTACATCGAGCCGCGGCTGGCCAACTTCACTGCGCCGGATGAACTCGGCACGCCCGACGTGCTGCTGATGCTGGCCGAAGAAATCGCGGTGTTCGACAACCTGAAGGGCCGGTTGTACCTGATCGTGCATGCCGATCCCACCGAACCGAATGCCTGGGCGCGTGCGCAACGCAGGCTGGATGCACTGGCCCACCGCCTGCGCCAGGGTGGCGCCGGTTACCCGCAGATCGCGCAAGGCGTCGCGCTGGATGAGCATGATTTCAAATCGTCGTTCACCCGGGAAGCGTTCGAGGCCATGGTCGAACGCTGCAAGGAATACATCCGCGCGGGCGATGTGTTCCAGGTCGTGCCCTCGCAGCGCCTCAGCATCGGCTTCCACGCGCGTCCTGTGGATGTCTATCGCGCCCTGCGCGCGTTGAACCCATCGCCGTACATGTATTTCGTCGATCTCGGCGGCACGCAGATCGTCGGTTCCTCACCGGAAATCCTGGCGCGCTTCAAGGATGGCAAGGTCATCGTGCGCCCGCTGGCAGGGACCCGACGTCGCGGCGCCACGCCGGAAGAAGACGCCGCACTGGAAAAGGAATTGCTGGCCGATCCCAAGGAGCGCGCCGAACACCTGATGCTGATCGACCTCGGCCGCAACGACGTTGGCCGCATCAGCGCGACCGGCGAGGTGCGGGTCAGCGATGCGTTCGCGATCGAGCGTTATTCACACGTGATGCACATCGTGTCGCAGGTGGAAGGCACGGCGCGGCCGGGCACCAGCTACATGGACGTGCTGCGCGCAACGTTTCCCGCCGGCACGCTGTCCGGGGCGCCCAAGATCCGCGCAATCGAAATCATCCAGGAACTCGAACCCTTCAAGCGCAACATCTACGCCGGCGCGATCGGCTGGATCGGCTGGTGGGGCGATGCCGATACCGCCATCGCCATCCGCACCGCCGTGATCAAGGACGGTCGCCTGCACGTGCAAGCCGGCGCCGGCATCGTGTACGACTCCGACCCCGCGGCGGAATACGAGGAAACCATGAACAAGGGCCGCGCGTTGTTCCGCGCGGTGGCGGAGGCGGCAAGGGGACTCTGACGCCCGCGTAAGTTGCTCCCCTCTCCCGCAGGGAGAGGGTGCCCGAAGGACGGGTGAGGGTTCGCGCTTACCTGATCGTCATTCCGGGGCGACCCGTAGGGTCGAACCCGGAATCCAGTTTTTGGGTTTTGCTGACCAACAGTGGTTTCGCTCGCAAGCGAGCGAGCCCCTTTCTGTTACGGCAGAAAGGGGCGAAAGACCATTGCGCCTGGCATGCCGGTTTCAGCGACATCGTGTCGCAGAAACTTCCCTGCGCTTCTCGCGCCAAGCGGGCCGGCGCGAACTCGCACGTCCTTGTGCTCGAACATCCGCGCCTTGCTCCCGCTTGGCGCTGCGATGCTCGGCGTCATGCACGGCGCTTGAAAAGCTCACTCCGTCGCCGGCCATCCATGGCCTGCGTCTGTAGAGAGGTAGAGAGGATGACTATTCACTTCCGGCGTCCATTTACATCATGGAATGTCAGTGTTTTCCAAATCTTCTCCATCCGCGCCGAGAGCCCGAAGATCAGCGATTTCACAGGCGAGATGCTCAAGATCAGGAAAGAGCGTCGCGGTACGGACACCAGCCGTGCCTAGGTCGCGCCGGAATTGGTTGATTGCATTTTTGGGAAGGCCAATACGACCAAGGAATCGATCCGAAAGTGGACAGGACTCCAATGGTTCTCGTGTGCTGTGTATCGTGTAGTTTCCAAGCTGTGCAGCCATCCTGCGATCGGATCGCGGCGCATAGGTGGCCACATAAGGCGATACTGAATCCGGTGCTGATGCGCCAAAGGCTTGTGCTACAACTGGTGCTACACGATCGTGCGTTAGAAATGGAACATACCTGCCGATGCTCATTGAGTTCAGTTCCCCCGGCGCGATCGCATATATGTGCCCATCAGCCATGGTGTTGCGTTCGAGCGCGAAGTATGCCGCTACGAGTACCGACTCGGACCAGTCGAGTAACCGGGTCGGAAGTCCATAGTGCTGCATGAGAGGCAGCCAGGAGGCGTAGTCGGCGTGCGCTGGGCAACGCGGATGGATTGACGGTGCACGCAATCGAAAATGCTGCACAAATTGCGTCTCAAGGACCTGATGTCGCCGATGTGCCGACGGAACGAGCTTCCATTCCTTATGGGAATGGCCTCGAAACCAAAGGACTTCACCCAGCCGATCTTCGGCCGCACGCGCCAGCTCAAACAGCTCGCCAATGTTCGAGGCATCACCCAAGTCGAGCATCTAGTACCTGCGTCAGTTGCGCCTCGAGTATCGGGCAAGGACAAACTACCACCGAGGTATCTGGCCGTAAACGACCAGCGGGACACCACCAAAGAAGTGCGCTTCTCGGGGCGTGTCGGCAGCGCAGGCCATGGATGGCCGGCAACGAAGTGACGAACGGCGCCGTTGGCGGTGCCGCAGCCGCGCTGGCGATCGCGCGAGCAAGGCGCGCATGATCGACTACATGGATGTAGGAGTTCGCGCCGACGCGCGATCGGCAAGCGGCAAGGGAAGGTGAGGCAACACGATGTTGCCGAACCCACCGTCACAGGCGCAATGGTCTTTGGTGACTTTCTGCCGAAACAGAAAGGCACCCGCGCCGTGGGACGGCGCGGAAAAAGACATGGATGTCGAGTTGACAGCGTGCGATAGTGCGTACCCTCACCCGCCCTTCGGGCACCCTCTCCCGGAGGGAGAGGGAAGAGGCAAGAGTCATGCCAGCGCGCGCACCTTCACCACCGCCGGATCGTCGGCATGCACCAGCAGCATGCGGCGGACGCGATCCTGCCACAGGCGGCCGAATTCGCGGCGTTGTGCAGCGTCGGCCTGGCCGGTTACCGCCAGCTGCATCAGCGGGCGCATCATCGGGTCGCCGGGCACCGGGCTGGCGTCGATTTCAATTTCGACCTCTGCGCCGTTGTCGTTGCGCCGGAACCGTACGCCGGCGACGTCGCCCTGCGCGTAGTGCAACAGGTGGCTGCGGACATGGCGTCCGCCCAGCCCGTGGAAACCGTTGCTGGCGGCGGCTCCTGTAATGAGGGTTACGACCTGACCGATCACACCGGTCACGCCGGCGTCCTCGGCATCATCGAGATAGACGCTGATGCCGCCGCGTTCGGGCACGCTGTCGGGATACAAATGGCGCAGCGCGGCCCGCGCGCTGAGCCACCCGCCGGCGACGGTGGGGCAGGAGTGCCCGGCCAGCCTCACCGCGTCGGCGTAGTGGTACTCGATCATGCCGTCGTTGCTGGCGCCCAACAGTTCGGCCAGGCCGTCGTGCAGGCGCAGTGCGGGAACTTCGGCAAAGAAATCCGGGAAAGCCATTACTCGGTCACCACGAAATCGATCACCACCGGGCCGTCGCCGCCGCGCTGCTGGTAGATCACGTCGATGCGGTTGCCGTAGCGTTGCTGCATCTGGTGCAGCAGCGGGATCGGGTCATGGTCGTTGACGAAACGCATGGCTTCGCCGGCTTCCAGCGCGTCGAGCGCGCCGAAGATCGCGGAATGGCGGAAGCGGTGCGCGATCGCGCGCGCATCGAACGGGTAGGGGTTGTAGGTCCGGGTTTCGGCGGGCGTGCTCATGGGTGGGTCCGTGGGCGATGACGACGTCGCACAGCATGCGCCGGGCCCACGACACACATCTTGACCTGAATCAGGGCGTGACCGCCGAGGTATTCGCGAGGAACTTGTCACGTTGCACAGCGGGCTCGTTGCCGATATTGCGGACCGCAGCGTAGAAGCGCGTCCAGTCGCCGTCGCAACGCTTGAACAACGCCGCGAATGCCGGCACGCCGCGGTCGTACAGGCCGAATGGCAGCAGCTTGGCGTTGTTGACGGGCGTATCGAACCAGTGGTCGTAGCCGGCGTAACCGTGCCACGTGGTGTCACGCAGGTGCTGGTATTGGTGCTGCAATTCGACGAACACCTCGGTTTTGCGCTGATATTTGGTGGTGTCGGGCAGATCACTGGCATACAGCGCTTTCAGTTTTTCGCGCGTGGCGAGGATGAGTTCGGTGAATTGATGTTCGCGCTGGGCGACCATGGGATCCGGTGGCGGCAGGTGGTTGACCGCCAGCCACTCGCGCAAGCCTTCGCGCTGCACGAAGGTTGCAAATGACTCATTGAATGCGGTGTCGTCCTTGACGTAGAACTGCTGGTGTGCGAGTTCGTGGAAGATGGTGCCGATCATTTCATCGTCGCTCCAGCGATCCATGGTGCTGAGCAACGGGTCGGCGAAATGCCCGAGCGTGGAATACGCGGGCACTCCACCAACCCATACGTCGTCTCCCTGCTTGGCGAGCCTGCCTGCCAACGCGTTGGCGCGACCCTGGTGGTAGAAGCCCTGGTAGGCGACGCAACCCGCGATGGGGAAACAGTGCTCGACCGGCTTCAGCGACAACGCCGGCGTTGCGAACACGTTCCACATCACGAACGGGCGGTGGATGTCGGCGTAGGTGGTGTAACTCTTGTTGCGCGGCAGTTTCAGGGTGTCGGATGCGAACGCGCGTGCACGCAGCGCCAGTTGCAGGCGCGTGCGCAATGCGGCGGGCGTGGCGGGGTCCTCGACCAGTTGCGCGATCGGTTTGCGCGCACGCAACACGGCCATTTCGCCCTCCGCCAGATGGCCGTAATAGCCACGCGTGGAACAGCCGCCCAGAAGGCCGAACACCAGCATCGTCGCCACTGCGAGTGCGGATCGCGCCACGGTCTTGTGTCGTTGCGGTTGCACGGTCACACTTGCGATTCTCTCGCGGGCCGGTGGCCCGACCCAAGCCCGATGTCATGCTGCTGCTGATCGACAACTATGACAGCTTCACGTTCAACCTCGCACAGTACCTTGGCGAGCTTGGGCAGGACGTGAAGGTGTTGCGCAACGACGCCATCGATGTCGCCGGCATCCGCACGCTGGCGCCCGAGCGCATCGTGATCTCACCGGGGCCGGGTACGCCGGATCAGGCGGGTGTGACGCTGGCGTTGATCCGTGAACTGGCTGGCGAAATCCCGGTCCTCGGTGTCTGCCTTGGCCATCAGGCCATCGGCCAGGCGTTTGGTGGAAAAGTGGTCCGCGCCAAGCGGATCATGCACGGCAAGACTTCGCCGATCCGGCATCGCGGCGCAGGCGTGTTCGCGGGCCTGCCGGATTCGTTCGAGGCCACGCGCTACCACTCGCTGGTGATCGAGCGCGCGTCGTTGCCGGATTGCCTCGAAATCACGGCGTGGACCGAGAACCCCGACGGCTCGTTCGACGAGATCATGGGCGTGCGCCACAAGGCGCTGCCGGTCGAAGGCGTACAGTTCCACCCCGAGTCGATCGAAACGCGGCACGGCCACGACCTGTTGCGCAATTTTCTCGCCGCGCGCTTGCCCAAGGCCGCATGAATACGCCCATCACTCCGCACGAAGCGTTGCAACGCACGATCGAGCATCGCGAAATCTTCCGCGACGAGATGATCGACCTGATGCGCCAGATCATGCGCGGCGAAGTGTCGGCCGCGATGACCGCGGCGATCCTGACCGGGCTGCGGGTGAAGAAGGAAACGGTGGGCGAGATCACCGGCGCCGCCACGGTGATGCGCGAACTTTCCGAACGCGTGTTGGTGCCGGCGCATCCGCACATGCTGGATATCGTCGGCACCGGTGGCGACGGTGCGCACAGCTTCAACATTTCCACCGCGTCGATGTTCGTCGCGGCGGCGGTCGGCGCTCGCGTCGCCAAGCACGGCAACCGCGGGGTGTCCTCGTCGTCGGGCAGCGCCGACGTGCTGGAAGCGCTGGGCGCGAAAATCGACCTCGGGCCGGAGCAGGTCGCGCGTTGCATCGGGCAGACCGGCATCGGCTTCATGTTCGCGCCGCGCTTCCATCCGGCCATGCAGGCGGTGGCGCCGGTACGCCGCGAAATGGGCGTGCGTACGCTGTTCAACATCCTCGGGCCGCTGACCAATCCGGCCGGTGCGCCGAACATCCTGATGGGCGTGTTTCACCCCGACCTGGTAGGCATCCAGGTGCGCGTGCTGCAACAGCTAGGCGTTGAACGTGCGCTGGTCGTATATGGCAAGGACGGCCTTGACGAGATCTCGCTGGGTGGTGCGACGCTGGTCGGCGAGCTCCGCGATGGCGAGGTGCGCGAATACGAGATCGAGCCGGAGCAATTCGGGATTCCGATGGCGTCCAGCCGCAACCTGCGCGTGCAGGATGCCGCTGAGTCGAAAGCCGTGCTGCTGCGGGTACTGGATGGCGGCGATGGCGTCGCGCGCAACATCGTTGCACTGAACGCTGGCGCGGCGTTGTACGCGGCGGGCATCGCGGCGTCGATTGCCGATGGCATAGAGCGCGCGGGCCGCGCGATCAGTGACGGTTCGGCACGCGCGAAGCTCGACCAGTTCGTGGCGGTTACCCGCGCGCTCGCGGCGGCGGCATGAACGACATCCTGCAGCGCATCCTTGTCCGCAAACACGAGGAAATCGCCGAGCACAAGGCACGCGCATCGATGTCCGAACTGCGCGCGCGCTGTGCAGACGCACCGCCCGCGCGTGGGTTTGCGGCGGCGTTGCGCGCGCGGGTTGACTCGGGGCGGCCCGCAGTCATCGCCGAGGTGAAGAAGGCCAGCCCGTCCAAAGGCCTGATCCGGGCCGACTTCGACCCGGCCGCGATTGCACGCAGCTATGCAAAGGGCGGCGCGGCCTGCCTGTCGGTGCTGACCGACGTGGATTTTTTCCAGGGCAGTGACGGTTATCTGCGCGAGGCACGCGACGCGTGCGCGTTGCCAGTGTTGCGCAAGGATTTCACGATCGATCGCTACCAGGTGCAGGAGGCACGTGCGATCGGTGCCGACGCGATCCTGTTGATTGCCGCTGCACTGGACAACGCTGCGCTGGCCAACCTGCATGCGTACGCGATCCAGTGCGGGTTGGACGTGCTGGTCGAAGTGCACGGCATCGTCGATCTGCAACGCGCGTTGCCGTTGCCGAATGCCGAACACACCCTGATCGGCATCAACAACCGTGACCTGCGCACGTTCGAAACCCGCATCGAAACGACCTTGCTGTTGCGCGGGGATGTACCGTCCGAGAGGTTGCTGGTCACCGAGAGCGGGATTGCGACGCGCGGCGATGTCGCGCGCCTGCGTGCGGCCGGCGTGCATGCATTCCTGGTCGGCGAAGCCTGCATGCGCGCCGCGGATCCGGGTGCCGAATTGGCCAGGTTGTTTGCCGAAGCATGAACATGCAACAAGGGACTGCGACCGGCGGGCAGCGCGTGGTGCTGTTCGATTTCGACGGCGTGCTGATCCGGGGCGACACGTTCGGCATGTTCATGCGCGAACGCTATGCGCGCGCATGGTGGCGCAAAGGTCTGGTGCTGCTGGCGGCACCGTGGTTGCTGCTGGTTTTGCCGTTCTCGCGTCGGCGCATGCTGCGCGCCCTGGTGCACCTCGGCTTGCTCGGCATCGACGAGCGGCGTTACCGCGAGTTGGCCGGGGTATTCGCCACCGCCCTGGTGCACCGGCCGCGCCAGTTCCATCGCGAAGGGTTGCGTGCGTTGCGTCGCCACCAGGCTATCGGCGACCACGTCGTCGTCGTCACGGGGTGCGAAGAGACGCTGGCGCGCGGCGTGCTGGCGGAGCTCGGGTTGCACGACATCGAGATCCTGGCTTCGCACCTGGCGCCCGGCCATTTCGGCATGCGTTCGGTTTGGCACAATGTCGGCCGCCGCAAGGTGGAACAACTGGCGCAGCACGGCATCGAGGCGTGGCAGCTCGCGTACAGCGATTCCAGCCAGGATCTGCCCATGCTGGCACTGGCCACCGAGGCCGTGTTGGTCAACGCCACGCCGAGATTGTGCAAGCGGATCGAGAAGGCGCTGGGGCGGAGCGTGACGCGGGTCGAGTGGTATTGAAAACGCGCTACCGCGTCCCGCGCACCACGATGGTCTTGCCCGACACGTCGATGCCGCCGTCATCTTCGAGCTGCTTCAACACGCGGCCGGCCATTTCGCGCGAGCAGCCGACGATGCGTGAAAGTTCCTGCCGTGAGATGCGGATCTGGGTGCCTTCCGGGTGGGTCATTGCGTCCGGTTCCTGGCACAGGTCCAGCAGCGTGCGTGCGATCCGGTTGGTGACGTCAAGGAAGGCCATGCGGCTGACCTGGCGCGAGGTGCGCAGCAGGCGATGCGTGAGCTGCAGCCCGATCGCGAACAGGATACGCGGGCAGTCATCGCGCAGCGGGCCCTCGAACAGGTGGAACAGTTTCTCGTAGCCGATCTCGGCAAGCTCGCAGGTGCTGCGGGTGCGGATCAGCACTTCGCGCTGCGCCGATTCGACGAACAGTCCCATCTCGCCGATGAACTCGCCGCGGTTGATGTAGGCGAGGATCAGTTCGCGCCCCTGTTCGTCTTCGCTGCACACCGTGACCGAGCCGTCGATCACGTAGAACAACGTATTGGCGGGATCACCGGGACGCAGGATCGCGGTCTTGCCGGGGTAGCGGCGCCGATGGCACTGCTCCAGCAGCCGCTGCATCGCGGCGGGATCGGGCGCCAGCATGGCGGGCGCCTGCGAGCGTTCGTAAACTTGTTGAAGCAGGTAGCGCAATTCAGACATGGTTTCCCTGCCCGGTTTCACAATCCGCTGCGAGTTTACACGTTTTTACACGTTCGCAAGGATTGTGCCACTACCGCGTGGACCGGCAGGCAAGGGATGCGTTGGCGGCCGGTTTCCAGCATACTTCGCGCCTTTCCGTGATTCCGCCTGCCGCGCAACCGAAATTCGAACCTGCGCGGGTGCCCCGTTTCCATCCAGCTTGAGGACACTGCCGTGGTCAAGCCGCTGCCCCGCTTGAAGCTGCAGGGCTTCAACAATCTCACCAAGGCGCTCAGTTTCAACATCTACGACATCTGCTACGCGGTCACGCGCGACCAGCGCGACCGCTACATCGATTACATCGATGAGGCCTACGATGCCGACCGCCTGACCCAGATCCTCACGGATGTAGCCGACATCATCGGCGCGAACATCCTGAACATCGCGCGCCAGGACTACGACCCGCAGGGCGCGTCGGTGACGATCCTGATTTCCGAACACCCGGTGGTCGAGAAACTCGGCAAAGACGTGATTTCCGATGCGGTGGTCGCGCACATGGACAAGTCGCACATCACCGTGCACACCTATCCGGAAACGCATCCGCACAACGGCATCGCGACCTTCCGCGCCGACATCGACGTGGCGACCTGCGGGGTGATCTCGCCGCTGAAGGCGCTGAATTACCTGATCGACAGCTTCGAGTCGGACATCGTGACGATGGATTACCGGGTGCGCGGCTTCACCCGCGACATCCACGGCAAGAAGCACTACATCGACCACAAGATCAACTCGATCCAGGATTACCTGGCCAAGCACATCCGCCAGAAGTACGAGATGTTCGACGTCAACGTGTACCAGGAAAACATGTTCCACACCAAGATGCACGTGAAGGACTTCGACCTCGATACCTACCTGTTCGAGGCGCACGCCGACGACCTGTCATTCAAGGACCGCCAGCGCATCGAGGCGCTGCTGAAGCGCGAGATCGAGGAGCTGTTCCACGGCCGGAACTTGATGTAGGAGCGGCGGCAGCCGCGACCAGTCGGGCCTTCCAGCCATCCTACAAACGATACGCGACGGTTTTCATCACGCCACTGGCGCAGCGCATCAGTCGCGGAATCGGGAAGGGCAGCTTGGTGCCGCCGCGTGCGAGTGCGTTGTCGGCATGGCGAGCCTCGTCGGTCTGCATGGTTTCGAGAATCGCGCGCGATCGCTTGTCCGCCTGCGGCAGGCGTTCCAGATGTTCGCCAAGGTGCGCCTCGACCTGGCGCTCCGTTTCGACCACGAAGCCGAGGCTCCAGCGGTCGCCGGCCAGCGCGGCCAACGCCCCGATCGCAAAACTGCCGGCATACCAGACCGGATTCAGCAGGCTGGGGCGGTCATCCAGTTCGCGCAGGCGTTCGGCGCACCACGCGAGATGGTCGGTTTCCTCGGCGGCCGCGGCTTCCAGTTGTGATCGCGTGGCGGCATCGCGGGCCAACGCGGCCTGTCCGTCGTACAAGGCCTGCGCGCAGACCTCGCCCGCATGGTTGATGCGCATCAGGCCTGCGGAATGGCGGCGCTGGCGCGGATTGAGTTCCGGCAACGGTACGGTTTCGCCGGGTGACGGGCGCGCCGCCACGGCAGCGCCTGCCACGGTGTCGAGCGCACGCTGGCAGGTCGCAAGCACGCGGTCGAGGGGAGTGAAATGGCGAACTTCGGTGTTCATGTTGCGAGTTGTCGTGCAAGCAGGGTCAATGGATGTTCGACCGCGACAGCGTCGCTGCGTTCGCGCAGCCCGGCGCCGAGGTACAGACGGCAGCCGATGTTGGCGGTGAGCAACAGGTCTGGCGCGGGCTGCGGCATGGTGTCGAGCACCCGCGCGCGCAGGCTGGCGGCGCGCTCGGGGAATTCCAGCATGTGGCTGCCGGCCGCGCCACAGCACATGCCGCGGGGCGGCAGCGTTGTCACGTCCAGTTCGGGGATCCGGGCCAGCAGGCGACGCACTGCGCCGTCGGCGCGCGCCACGTTCACTTGGGTGCAGGGCAGGTGCAGCATCACCTTGCGTGGCAATGGACGAAACCGCAGTGTGTCGCCATGCTGGTCGAGGAATGCCATCGCATCGTGTACCTGGATTCCCGGCAGGTTGTCGCGCAGGGTGCCGAGGCAGCCCGGTGTCGCGGTCAGCAAGGTGTCGGCGCCGCTGGTGGCGAAGGCTTGGGCGAGGCGCCGCGCCTTGGCTTCGGCAGCGCTCGCATCGCCCGTATGCGCTGCCATTGCTCCGCAGCACAGGCCGTCGATGCGTATCACCTCGAAACCTGCCGCAGCCAGCAGGCGTGCGGTGGCGTCCTGCGCTTCGCGTTCGAGCGCGCCTTGCACGCAGCCGCCAAACAGTGCGACCTTGCCGCGTGGCTTCGCGGGGGATGATGTGTGGGCGTTCCCGCTATGGACGGCGGGCGGCAGGGCCGGGAGCAGGGCGGCCGCGGCACGCAGCGCCGAGTGGCGCGGCAGCAGGCGCGCCAGTGGCGGCAACCAATGGCTTGCCTTGGCGGCGCGTGCGGTGCCTAGGCCGATGCGCAGCAACCGGGGCTGGGTGAGCAAGCGCAGGAGGAGCCGCGGGCGCGGGTGGGCCGGGGGCAGCGCCGCCCGATACGCGGTCAGCAATTTGCCGTACTGGACGGGTACCGGGCACACCCGCTCGCAGGCCATGCAACCGAGGCAATGGTCAAGGTGTGCGCGCAAGTCCGCGGTTGGCGCGAGGCTGCCGTCCGTGGCGTGCCGGGCCAGGGCGATGCGCCCGCGGGGGGACTCGGTTTCGATCTGGTCCAGGGCGTAGGTCGGGCAGTACGGCAGGCACAACCCGCACTTGACGCAGGCGTCGGCCAGCTTGGCAATGTGATCGCGGGGTTCGGGCACTTTTCGATGCTAGCATTGCGCCACCGAGACGATCGGCCACGCTTGTCCGCTGCCATGGCTTGGTCCCGGCGCTGTGCGGCAATTCCTGTACGGCTCCTGGTGCGGGTTTCCGGTACGGCTTTCCATCGAGGCAGTGGTGGCACGAGTGACCGGCAATACCCGCGTCTCTTGCGTGGCTGCGGCGGTGCCGTTATCCTTGGCGGTCTTTCGTTGCTGTCAAGCCCGTTGCGCACCCCGTGGCGCGACCCCGCATGACGTGCGGATTCAACAACTGTACGGATCGTTCCCATGAAGACGTTCAGCGCCAAGGCCGAGACGGTCAAGCGTGACTGGCTCATCGTCGACGCCGATGGCAAGACCCTCGGCCGGCTGTGTTCGGAAGTCGCGCGCCGCCTGCGCGGCAAGCACAAGCCCGAATTCACCCCGCACGTGGACACCGGCGACTACATCGTCGTGGTCAACGCGGAAAAGGTTGCGGTCACCGGCAACAAGCTGGAAGACAAGAACTATCACAGGTTCACCGGCTACGTCGGCAACCTGAAGACCACCAACCTCAAGGACCTGCTGGCCACGCATCCCGAGCGTGCCATCGAATTCGGCGTCAAGGGCATGCTGCCGAAGAACCCGCTGGGCCGCGCGATGTTCCGCAAGCTCAAGGTCTATCGCGGCGCCGAGCATCCGCACACCGCACAACAGCCCAAGGCGCTGGAGATCTGATCATGGCAGCCACCCAACAGAATGCCGGCACCGGCCGCCGCAAGACTTCCGCCGCGCGTGTGTTCCTGCGCAAGGGCAGCGGCGCGATCGTGGTCAACGGCAAGCCGCTGGACCAGTTCTTCGGCCGCGAGACCTCGCGCATGATCGTGCGCCAGCCACTGGAGCTGACCCAGATGGCCGACAAGTTCGACATCCAGGTCAACGTGGCCGGCGGCGGCATCACCGGGCAGGCCGGTGCGATCCGCTTGGGCATCGCCCGCGCACTGGTCGAGTACGACGAAACCCTGAAGGCGCCGCTGCGCCGGGCCGGGTTCATGACCCGCGATGCGCGGGCGGTCGAGCGCAAGAAGGTGGGCCTGCACAAGGCACGTCGCGCGACCCAGTTCTCCAAGCGCTAAGCTCGGCGGACCGGCGGCGGAACACCCGGCCGGATTCGCGGTCCATGGATGGACCGCACGCGGATCGGCGCTGGTCCAGCGCTGATCCGGCGAAGCCGAGTCCGGACATGTGCCGGACGAGGCGTACGTCGGCGAGCCCGGGATGGGCTGGTCCGGCGTGACAATGAAGCCCCGTCGCCAAGTGGTAAGGCACCTGACTCTGACTCAGGCATTCGGAGGTTCGAATCCTTCCGGGGCTGCCAAATCCGAACGACGATCCAGACGATCGACCGTTTTCCAGGCCCGCCGCAAGGCGGGCTTTTTGTTGGCGCAGCGGCGCTCGGGCCGTC
The DNA here is from genome assembly GCA_018241365.1 of Pseudomonadota bacterium. Taxonomy (GTDB): domain Bacteria; phylum Pseudomonadota; class Gammaproteobacteria; order Xanthomonadales; family Rhodanobacteraceae; genus 66-474. Next base: position 1,732 of record JAFEDX010000206.1, on the reverse strand, counting down.
TGGTGACTGCACGACGGATCCGGCACATCCGTGGCGGGCGGAACATCGCAATCAAGCCAGCCCGGGCACGCGAAACGGGTATTGCGGTGCACGCGGTCCTGCGGATCGCTCCCTAGAACCTGCGGCCGTCGCCGACCAGCACCACGTCGGCCGGACGGCGCGCGAACAGACCCACGGTCACGACGCCGGTGATCTGGTTCCAGTCCGATTCCAGCTGCAGGGGATCTCCGATGTGCAAGCCGTGCACGTCGAGGATCCAGTTGCCATTGTCGGTGGTGCAGCCCTGCCGCCACACCGGCGTGCCGCCGCGGTGCTGGATTTCCCGCGCGACATGGCTGCGTGCCATCGGGATCACTTCGATGGGCAGCGGAAACTTGCCGAGCACTTCGACGCATTTGTGCGCATCGACAATGCACACGAACTTCTTCGCCACGGCGGCGAGGATCTTCTCGCGCGTGAGCGCCGCTCCGCCGCCCTTGATCAGGCAGCGCCGCGGGTCGCATTCGTCGGCACCGTCCACGTACAGCGGGATTTCACCGACCGCGTTCGGGTCGAGCACCTGGATGCCGGCTGCGCGCAGCAGCGCGCTGGATTGTTCCGAACTGGATACCGCACCGTCGATGCGTTGCCGGATTTTCCCGAGCGCGGCAATGAAGTGCCTTACCGTCGAGCCGGTGCCGACGCCGACGATCATGTTGTCCTGGACGAATTCGATGGCGGCTTCGCCGGCCGCGCGTTTTTGTGCTTCGGTGTCCATGGTTCCCCCGGTTGTCCGGATATTCATTCAAGCGCCAGGATCGCGTCCCATTGCTTGTCGGTGACCGGCAGTACCGAAAGCCGGTTGCCGCGCCGGGTCAGCGCGAAGTCGCCGAGTCCCTCGAGTGACTTGATGGCGTCCAGCGTGATCACATGCCGCAGTTTGCGCGCGAAGCGCACGTCCACCAGGGTCCAGCGCGGATTCCCGCGATCGCTGCCGGCGTCGAAATATTCGTCGTTGGGGTCGAACTGGCCCGGATCGGGATACGGTGCACTGGCCACCTTGGCGAGCCCGGCAACGCCGGGAATGGCGCAGCTGGAGTGGTAGATCATTACGGCGTCGCCGCGTTGCATCGCGCGGATGAAGTTGCGCGCCTGGTAGTTGCGCACGCCGTTCCAGGGTTCCACCCCGCGCGCGCGCAGGTCGTCGATCGAAAAGGTGTCCGGTTCGGTCTTCATCAGCCAGCGGTGCATGTCGGTTCCGTCATTGGGGAGCGTCGGCCATCCCGCAGGCTATCAGTTCCGAATCGGTTGCGACGTAGTCGAGGCCTACGTCCCACGGTTCGTCGGGAACCGCTTCGACTTCCTGGAAGGCATAGCCGACGCCGACCAGCAGGGGCGATGCGGGCCGCGCCGCTTCGCGCAGGAAGGCGAGGCTGGTGTCGTACCAGCCGCCGCCGGTACCGAGGCGATGGCCCTGGCGGTCGAACGCCAGCAACGGCAGCAGGATCACGTGCATGTCCTGCGCGTTGCTCAGGTCAGCCGGTACGGCCACGGGTTCGGGGATGCCGAAACGATTCGGCTGCAGGTCCGCCCTGTCGTGGTATTCGGCGAAATGCAGTTGCCGCGACTCGCCCAGCACCGGCAGGAAGTAGTGCTGGTCGCGGCGCTTGAGCGACGCGACGACGAGATTCAACGGCAGTTCGCCGCGTACCGCCCAATAGCCGGCAACGTTCGCATCGGTCAGGAATTCCGG
>JAFEDX010000205.1 GCA_018241365.1 Pseudomonadota bacterium | reverse complement strand
GGCTTGACGATGCGCTCGGCCACGAACGTGCCGGCGCCGTGGCGCTGCGTCAGCACGCCGTCCTCGACCAGCCCCGCGATGGCTTTGCGCACGGTCACCCGCGACAACCCGAATTGCCGGGCGAGGTCGCGCTCGCTGGGCAGCGTTTGCCCGGGTTCGATCGCGGCGCGTTCGACCGCACCACGGATGGCGCGGCGCAACCGCAGATAGGCCGGCCCATGGCCGCTTGCGGCCAGGCGCCGGTATTCGTCCAGCAGGATGGTTTCCATATTTTTAGAATACCAATATAAGTCCACTTGAGCAACAAGATTCTTGATAAATCCATGTTATATGCCAGACTGTTGAATATTGGTGTTGTAGTGGTATCCTTTCGCCTCACCCCAGTGGCGAGACGATCGTGACGCACCACCTGCCCACCGTGGCTCCCTTCGACATGGCCATCTTCGGCGGCACCGGTGACCTTGCGATGCGCAAGTTGCTGCCGGCCCTGTTCCGCCGTTTCGTGGACGACCAGATTCCGCCGACCAGCCGCATCATCGGCGTCGCGCGTGCCGAACTGACCGATGGCGAATACCGCGCCAGCGTGGCCGAGGCGTTGCAGCGCGCCCTCGCGGGCCACGCGGAGCTCCTCGAACACATCCCCGCGTTCCTGGAACGGGTCTGCTACCGCGCCGTCGATGCGACCGCCACCGCGGGCTGGCAGGACTTCGCCACGCTGATGCGCAGCGACGACCCCGAACGCGTGCGGGTGTTCTATCTCTCGACCAGCCCCGACATCTTCGTCGACATCTGCCGGCACCTGCGCGAGCACAACCTGCACCGCGGCAACAGCCGCGTGGTGATCGAAAAACCGATCGGACACGACCTCGAAAGCGCGCGCGCCATCAACGACGCGGTCGGCACGGTGTTCGAAGAAAGCCAGATCTATCGCATCGACCACTACCTCGGCAAGGAAACGGTGCAGAACCTACTGGCGCTGCGCTTCGCCAACGCACTGTTGGAGCCCTTGTGGAACGCGGCGCACATCGACCACGTGCAGATCACCGTGGCCGAAACGGTGGGCGTGGAACAGCGCGGCCCCTACTACGACCACTCCGGCGCGCTGCGCGACATGCTGCAGAACCACATGCTGCAGCTGCTGTGCATGGTCGCGATGGAACCGCCGGCTTCGCTCGCGCCCGACACGGTGCGCGACGAGAAGCTGAAGGTGCTGCGTTCGCTGAAACCCATCGACGCGGGCAACGCCGCGCGCCTGACCGTGCGCGGCCAGTACCGCGCCGGCGCTTCCGGGGGCGGCGCCGTTCCCGGTTACCTCAACGACCTTGGACGCGACGGCTCGCGCACCGAAACCTTTGTCGCGTTGAAGGCCGAAGTCGGCAACTGGCGCTGGTCGGGCGTGCCGTTTTATCTCCGCACCGGCAAGCGCCTGCCGCAGCGCGTGTCGGAAATCGTGGTGAACTTCCGCGCCATCCCCTACTCCATTTTTGCCGAAGGCAGCGGCACCGTGCAGCCCAACAAACTGGTGCTGCGCCTGCAGCCCGACGAAGGCGTGAAACTGTGGCTGATGGCGAAATACCCCGGCCCCGGCGGCCTGCGCCTGACCTGCGTGCCACTGGACATGAGCTTTGCCGATGCGTTCGGCGTGGCCCAGCCCGACGCCTACGAACGCCTGCTGCTGGATGTGGTGCGCGGCAATCCCACACTGTTCATGCCCCGCGATGAAGTCGAAGCCGCGTGGCGCTGGATCGATCCCATCCTCGCCGCGTGGCAGTCGTCCAGCGATGCGCCGCACGGTTACGCCGCCGGCACCTGGGGACCGAGCGCGTCGGTCGCGCTGATCGAACGCGACGGCCGCACCTGGCACGACGACGACAACGACTGAAGGAACCCGAGCACACGACACACCGAGGCACCCATGAGCACCCTGAACCCCGTCATCGCCGAAGTCACCCGGCGCATCACCGAACGCAGCCACGACTCACGCCACGTCTACCTCGCGCGCATCGACGCCGCGCGCATCGACGGCCCGCGCCGCCGCAAGGCCGGCTGCAGCAACCAGGCGCACGGCTTCGCCGCCAGTCCGCAGGGCGACAAGGGCAAGCTGCGCCACGGCGGCACGCCCAACCTCGGCATCGTCAGCGCCTACAACGACATGCTGTCGGCGCACCAGCCGTACGAAAACTATCCCGCGCTGATCCGACGCGTCGCGCGCGAAGCCGGCGCCACTGCGCAGATGGCAGGCGGCGTACCGGCGATGTGCGACGGCATCACGCAAGGGCGCGCGGGCATGCAGTTGTCGCTGTTCTCGCGCGAGGTGATCGCGCTGTCGGCGGCGGTGGCCCTGTCGCACGACATGTTCGACTCGGTGCTGTTCCTCGGCATCTGCGACAAGATCGTGCCGGGGTTGCTGACCGCGGCGTTGAGCTTCGGCCACCTGCCGGCGATTTTCGTGCCCGCGGGCCCGATGCCGAGCGGACTGCCCAACCAGGACAAGGCCGCGATCCGCCGTCGCTTCGCCGCCGGCGAAGTCGGCACGGAGGCGCTGATGGACGCCGAGGCCGGCGCCTACCACACCGCCGGCACCTGCACCTTCTATGGCACCGCCAACTCCAACCAGATGCTGATGGAGATCATGGGCCTGCACCTGCCGGGCGCGAGCTTCATCAATCCCGGCACGCCGTTGCGCGACGCGCTGACCGCGGCCGCCGTCCGGCGCGCCGCCGACATCACCGCGCTGGGCGACGAATACACGCCGATCGGACGGATGCTGGACGAGCGCAATTTCGTCAACGGCATCATCGGGCTCAACGCAACCGGCGGCTCGACCAATCACCTGTTGCACCTCGTCGCCGCGGCAGGCGTCGCGGGCATCCGCATCACGCTGGAAGATTTCGACGCGATCTCGCGCGTGGTGCCGCTGCTGGCGCGCGTGTACCCGAACGGCTACGCCGACGTGAACCACTTCCACAAGGCCGGCGGCATGCCCTTCCTCATCGGCAGCCTGCTCGATGCCGGCCTGCTGCACCGCGACGCGCACACGGTGTGGGGCGACAACATGGACGCCTACCGCAACACGCCTTCGCTGGACGAACACGGCACGCTCACCTGGACGCCGGTCACGCAAAGCGGCAATCCGCACATCCTGCGTCCGGCCACGGAACCCTTCAGCCCTGACGGCGGCCTGCGGATACTTTCCGGCAACCTCGGCCGTGCGGTGATCAAGGTTTCGGCCGTGGCACCCGAACACATGAACGTGGAAGCGCCCGCCGTGGTCTTCACCGAGCAGGCCGACGTGGTCGCGGCCTTCGAACGAGGCGAACTCGACCATGACTGCGTGGTGGTGGTGCGTTTCCAGGGACCGCGCGCGATCGGCATGCCGGAACTGCACAAGCTGACGCCCGCGCTCTCGGTGCTGCAGGATCGCGGCCACCACGTCGCGCTGGTCACCGACGGGCGCATGTCCGGCGCTTCCGGCAAGGTGCCCGCGGCCATCCACGTCACGCCCGAAGCCGCGGCGGGCGGGCCGCTCGCGAAGCTGCGCGACGGCGACCGCGTGCGGCTCGACGCTTCCACCGGCAGCCTGCAGGTACTGGTGGACGAGGCCGAGTGGACGGCGCGCACACCGGCAACCCATGATCTTTCCGCGCAACACGCGGGCTGCGGGCGCGAGCTGTTCGCGCTGTTCCGCAACGCGGCGGCCGGTGCCGATGCGGGCGCCGGTATCTTCAACGCCGCCGTCAATGCTCTCTCGTAGGAGCGGCGGAAGCCGCGACCACGGAGCTCTCGGCCATGGACGGCACTCCCGGCAATACCCAGGCAATACCCGTCGGACCTTCCGGCCCTCCTACAGAAAGCATGAACGATACACGGACGCCCACGATGCCCACCGACACCCGCCAAGCCAACCTTGAATCCATCCTGCGGCTGGCACCGGTGGTGCCGGTCGTGGTGATCCACGACCTGGCCCACGCCGTGCCGCTGGCGCGCGCGCTGGTCGCGGGCGGTACGCCCGCCATCGAAGTCACCTTGCGCACCCCGGTCGCTCTGGATGCAATCCGCGCGATCGCCACAGAAGTCGAGGGTGCACGAGTTGGCGCCGGCACCGTGCTGTCCCCGCGCGATCTGGACGATGCCGAACGCGCGGGCGCGCGTTTCGCGGTGTCGCCGGGCGCAACGCCTGATCTGCTGGACGCGGCGGACGACAGCGCCGTGCCACTGTTGCCGGGCGCCGCCACGGCGAGCGAAGTGATGCTGCTGCTGGAACACGGCTACACGTACCAGAAATGTTTTCCGGCCGAAGCGATTGGCGGCGTGGCGCTGCTGCGTTCGTGGGCGGGCCCGTTACCCGCCGCACGCTTCTGCCCGACTGGCGGCATCACGCCGGAAAATGCGCGTGACTATCTCGCGTTGTCCAACGTCGTCTGCGTCGGTGGCTCATGGCTGGCACCCAATGCGGTCGTCGAAGCCGGCGAATGGCACGCCGTCGAAAAACTCGCACGCGCGGCGGCCATATTCCGGCGAATCGGTTGACTGCCACGAAGATGCAGCCGCACGAGACGCATCGGCAACCCGATGCCTTGCGGCCGTGTCCGAGCGTCCCCTGCAAGCACTGCATCGCAGCGTGAAGACGCGCGTCCGCACCGCTCTCGATCATGATCAATCGCTTCCGTTCTCCAGGCTTGCGTATTCCGCCTTGGCTTGTTTCAGGATGGGAATATCCGGATCGGCATCTTCCCACAGGGTCAGAAAGTCCCGGTACTCGGCGCGAGCCTTCGCGTAAGCGGCATCCGCATCCGCGCCCTGAGACGACTCTGCCTCGAGCACATACGCCCGGCCAAGCTGCAAATGCGACAGCGCGCCGATGGGTTCGTTCAGCACGATTCCGCGATGGTCGAGGATCTTCCGGAACTCGGCCGCAGCTTCGGCGCCCTTGTGTTCGGCCATGTAGGCTTCACCGCGTACATAGACGGGATACAAGGACGTCCAACCGCCGTTGCTGTACGTTGTCTCCCCGAGTTCATACGGGGCAGCGATCTCGAGATCTTCAACGGCTGTGGAAGCCTTCCCCTCCCTGACTGCCAACTCGGCGCTGAGGGTTGGAAGGTAATTGAAGCGCACGATCGTGGATTCGGGAAATTTCTCGCCCAACTGGTCCGCCAGCGACTGCGCGCGCTGCTCGTCCCCGGCGTAGGCCAGGGCCAGCGCAATGCCGTACTGCGCATCGACGCCCGGAGCATATTTCATGGCCCGCGCCGCTTCCCGCCGTGCCTGCCCCGCGTTGCCGAACAAGGCTTCGCGCAAGGCGGAGATGGCGAGGTAGGTCACCGGGACTTCCGTCTCCTGACCACGTTCCGCGGATTCAATGGCTTGACGGGTGAACGCACGTGCCGTCTCGAGCCGCCCCGACCAGGCCGCGGTATCCGCTTGCAAGTTCAGCAATTGGTCTTCGACCGCAGCTTGCCCCGCGGATGCGGCGACCTGCCGCGCCATCCCCGTTGCGTCCTGCTTCAGGAACGCCATCTGATACAGGGCAAAGGGGAAAAAGCCGCTGTGCAGTTTGCGTTGCACCGCTTGCGCATACACAGCCTTCACCTCATCGAGTCGATTCAAGGCCATGGCGTTCGACATGTCGAAGGCGTAGGGGACCGGATCATCCGGGCGCAGACGGATCGCCTCCCGGCTTTCCTCGACGCCTTTTGCGTACTCACCGATGATCGGATAGGTCGCCCCCGCAAGGTAGGTATACGGCATCTCCACGCGCGGATAGGCCTGTATCCAGAGCTTGCAGGTTTGCACGGCTTGCGGGATGTCGCCGGTGACCTCCTTGTAGTAGACCGCCGAGATGAAAAACCGCTCCGGTTCGCTGGCCCGGCCACGCAATTCATAGGCCTTGCGGGTATAGCCGGCGCCGATGGTCGATTCGCCCAGGCTCGTGTACTCGACACCCAACCAGGCATAGGCGGATGCGAAGTTCGGATCGAGTTCGATAGCGCGTTTGAAGAACGGAATATCTGCCGTGTACGTATTCGAGTTGGCCATGACCCTGTGACCCGCGCTGTAGGCCTTCAATGCTTCCAGGGACGGCGTGGTGGCTTGTTCCAGGGGCGTGTCGAATTTCCGTACGGTACTGAGGGACTCGCCGAGTTTCTCCCGCATCGCCGAAGCCATTCTTCCCAGCGCGTCGAGCACGTGATTCTTGTCGCTGGCCTGTGTTTCCGCGCTGGTCAGCGTTGCTCCGCTGACGCAGTTGACAGCCCTCAGCGTCAGCAGGTACGGCATGCCGATCTGGGCAATCGACCCCTCGATGTCCGCCGCGCTGCCGACTCGCTGGCATAGTTCCCGCGCAATGTCGGGGGTGAGCCGCGTACCGGGCTTGCGGCCCATCAGCTCCAGGGTCTGTCGGATTTGCACGTCCGGGATGATGCTGAGGAACGGCGATTGTTCCAGTTGCACGGAAAGACCCTGCCGCAGCGTGTCGTCGAAGACCGGATCGCCGGTCGTGTTGGTGAAGTTCGCGAGGACGATCGTGTCCTTGTCGGTCAGCACCGGGATTTTGTGCCTGACAAGCAGCCATCCGCCGACGCCGAGCGCAACGACCAACACGGCCGCGAGGGCAATGGTTGCAGCGTTGCGTTGAGCGTGGCCAACTGCAGCCGTCGCTGCATCGAGTTCCGGCTGCAGCACGGCGGCGGATGGCCAGCGACGCGCCGGATCTTCTTCCAGACACCGGCTGAGCACTCTTTCCAGTCTCCGCGACGGGAGGCGCCTTCGACCTGGCCCGCATTGGACGCCGGTCAGCATTTCATACAGCACACAGCCAAAGGAATAAATGTCCGAGCGGGCATCGGCCGGCTTGCCCGCCTTTTGCTCCGGTGCCATGTAGGCCGGCGTGCCCATCACCATCTGGCTGGTGGTAAGGGCGTCGTCCGTTGTCGATTTCGCCAGACCGAAATCAAGAACCTTCACTCCGGATTTCGCGAGCATGATGTTGCCGGGCTTCAGGTCGCGGTGGACCACGCCATTGGCGTGCGCTTCGTTGAGCGCAGCGAGGATTTGCGAGGCATACGCGAGGGCCGTCTTGACCGGCAGTGCACCCTGCTGGATTCGCGCAGCGAGCGTTTCACCATCCACCAGCTCCATCACCATGAAATCCTGGCCGACGTCGTAGAGCGCGCAGATGTTGGGGTGATTGAGCGAGGAAATGGCGTGGGCCTCGCGCTGGAAGCGCGCATCGAACAGTTCGCTGACGAGCTTGATCGCGACGGCCCGATCCAGGCGCGTGTCGATCGCCCGGTAAACCTCGCCCATTCCTCCTTCGCCGAGCTTGCACTCGATACGGTAGGGCCCGAGGCAGGCGCCTTCGGCCAGCGCGGGGCTCGCGGAATCGGCCAGCAACCACGTGGCGTTCCGGGCCAGCCGTTCCAGCAATACGCTTCCGGCAGGCTGCGCAAGCAGCGACTCCACCTCGCGGCGGAGCTCCGGATCCGCCCGTTCCAACAGCACCACGCGCTCCTCGGCGGTTCCTTCGCGAGCCGCGTGGTAGAGCTCTTCGATCTGCCGTAAACATTCGGGGGTCATGCGAGGTGGGTCGGCGTACCCTCCCATCGACGATCGAGTTCCCGCAGCAACCAGGCCTTGGCGAAATCCCAGTCGCGCCTGACGGTGCGAAGTGAAATTCCAAGCGTCGTGACGATTTCTTCCTCGGTCAAGCCACCGAAACAGCGTAGCTCGACAACCTTCGCCTGGCGGGGGGCAATCCGCGAGAACGTCGTCAGCGCCTCGTCCACATCCAGTATCGACCGTTCCGACGCATCGGGCGGGATGGCCGATTCGTCAAGGGTCACCTTGATAAGGCCGCCGCCCCGCTTGTGCGCGTCGCGAGCACGCGCGGTGTCCACCAGAACGCGCCGCATCATCTGCGCCGCCATCGCGAAAAACTGCGCGCGATCGCGCCAGTCCACCTGGGTCACGTCCACGAGGCGCAGGTAGGCTTCATGCACCAAAGCCGTGGCCTGGAGGCTATGGGCCTGCCGTTCATCTTTCATGTATCGACGCGCCATGATGCGCAGTTCGGGGTACACCCGTTCCACCAGCCGGGTGAAGGCAGTCTCATCGCCTCCGCTCCAGGCTTTCAGCAGGATCGTGATACCGGCAGGGGAAGTACCCATGGGCCACCTGTCCACCGCATGGGACAAAAATACACCCAAACATGGCCGCTTTTGCGACCCGTTTCCGCCTGTACTTCTGGGGAGCACAACGCCCCTGCAACGATCCTTTCAGGAGGATGTCATGAACATCACGCTACTCAAGGCCTCGATCGCCGTCGCCAGCATGCTGGTCGCGTTTGCCGGTCCTGCCTTGGCCCAAGGGCAGCCAGCCAAGACCGGTAAAGTGTGCTCAACCGCCACCCTGAGGGGCGGCTACGGATACACCAGCACGGGGACCCTGCTCCCAGCCTATTTCCCACCTTCCCTCACTTTTCTTGCCGGGCCTTTCGCCGAGGTCGGCAGGCAGACCTTCGACGGGATGGGTAATACCAATGCAGTCGCGAGCCTGAGTACCAACGGCAACATCAACCAGGATGTGTCGATTTACGGCACGTATGTGGTGAATCAGGACTGCACAGGCTCCATGACGCTGCAAATACCTTCTCTGCAGACGACCGTCCACATGGATTTCGTGATCGACCAGCACGGAACAGGGATTCGCGCCCTCTCCACGGACGCAAACGTGGTCGAAAGCCGTGACTACAGGAAGCAGTTCAACGACGATCGGTAGGCAAAGCAGGCGACTGATCCTCATCGCCAGGCACGTGGTTCGCGGGTGCGCTCGCGAACCACCGGCAATCAATGGGCCGAATTAGCCGGGGCGCGCAAACTGCTGCGCGTACTCCTTCGCTGTCATTGCTCCGGGGCTGGCGCGATGCGGAGGGTCTTGCACCACTCTTCGCCGCGGCGCATCACGAGCGGCCCGCAACCCTTCGGCTCGTGCGGCGGCACGGGCAATGCATCACCCGGCTTCCACAGCCCCAATCGTTGCATGATTTGCGGCATCTCGGAATCGGCTACCGGCAACGGATTGCCGTCGCCGTAGTGCGTGATGCTGCGGTAGCGCAGGATGCGCGCGTACTCCCCGGACTTGCCCTGTGCATAGACCTCGATCCAGTACGCATAGGGCGCATGACTGGTGGGATAGTCGACGATCACGTCGCCCTGCAACGGTCCGTGCTCGACGAATCTCGCGTCCTGATTGTTGTTGCTTCCGTTGCTGTCATGGACGAACAGCCGGCGAAAGGCTTCAACCATGCCGCCATATTGATACAAGGAGGTACGAATGTTGCAACTGCCGTTGCCCCCGGGAACCGAGCATGTTTGCACCAGCAACAACGGCAGCGTCCTGCCGCGACCGGCGTACACCACGCGTGCGATACGAACGCTGTACGGCTGGGCGAACCACCACCCCATATCCTCGCTGCGCTGCCAATATGACCCGGTGCATTGCGGATACTCCGGGTGAAGTCCCCCCACGAAGCAGATCGCTAGCGGACCGTGGCCTGTCGATTCCGGAGGCACGGGACCTGCGGCCTGCGCGATCACGAGCGCCCACGGAACCGTCGTTGCAAACGGCTGGCCCAGATCCAGGTAATCGATGATCTGCGGTTTTTTCCCATCCCAAACCGGCAACGCGGCAACGACTGCCTGCTCGACCTTTGCCTGCGACAAAGGCGCCGTGTCCGCTACAACGATGCTTGGGAAAGCCAGGGCGGCCACAAGCACCGCACACCCGTACATCACCGTTTTGCTGCGCATTGCACGCCCGACAAGAAGTTGCATGAAATACATTGGACGCCTTCAATCCGTCTCCGGCAACAACCAGATCAAACTGGCCATCCGCCCACTATGCACCCCGTCGCGGCGGTACGAATGCAAGCGCGGGTCGGTGAAGGTGTCGAGGCCGCCGCCGAAGATTCGCGAGACGCCGGCCGCGCGCAGGCGCTGGCGCGCGAGTTCATACAGATCGCAAAGCCAATGGCCGGATCGCGTCGCGCTGAAGGCGGAAGACGCCGCCGGATCGTGCGCGATGAATGCTGCGCGCACTTCGTCGCCGACTTCGTAGGATTGCGCAGCGATCGCGGGGCCCAGCCATGCGACGATGGTGTCGCGCGGTGCACGCATCGCTGCCAGCGTGTTCTCAAGCACGCCCGCGGAAAGACCACGCCAGCCGGCGTGTGCGGCGGCGACTTCGGAACCATCGTCGGCACAGAAGAGCACCGGCAGGCAGTCGGCGGTCAGGATCGCCAGTACTACGCCAGGCGCGCGGGTGACGGCGGCGTCGGCTTTCGGTTCAAGATCGATCTGCCGCGCGTGCCGGGCATGTTCCCACTCGCGAAACGGAACATGCACCGGCGGATGATCGAATTCCATGACGCGCGTGCCGTGGACCTGGTGCAGCCAATGCGGCGACGACGGCATGTCGGTATGGAACCGCAGGCTCTCGCGGTTGCCAAGCACGGTCGTAACGTCGCCGCCACTCCTGGCACCCAAGTTGAGCGGCCCGAACGGGGGATTCGAGTCGACTGCGGGACCGCGCAGGGTGGTAAACGCGTGCACCTGCGCCGGCACCGGCCAGTCGGCGCACAACTGGCTGGCTGCAAATTCCTTGCGCAGGAATGCAGTGATTTTCATGGTGCCGCACAGCAACGGGGCTTCACGCTCGGCCATGATCGACATCCTCACGCAACGCATCGAGCAGGTCGAGAAAATCCTGCGGCGGTCCGGCATCGAAGGCCAACGCATCTCCCGTAACAGGATGCGCGAACGCGAGATGCTCGGCGTGCAAGGCCTGCCGCTTGAACCCGCGCAACGCGTCCGCCAGCTGCGGGGTCGCGCCGCGCGGCAACCGCAAACCCTTGCCATACAGCGGGTCGCCCACCAGCGGATGCCCGACGTGTGCCATATGCACGCGGATCTGGTGGGTGCGCCCGGACTCCAATTCGCATTGCAGCAAGGCGTGCGCGCGGAACTTCTCGCGCACCCGGTAGTGCGTGACGGATGGCCGCCCCCCCTCGCGCACCGCGCGGCGCAGGCGGTCAGACGGATGCCGGTCGAGCGGCGCATCCACCGTGCCGCCCGCGACGGGCACACCGTTGACGATGGCGGCATAGCGGCGGTGGATGTTGCGTGCCGCCAGCATCGCCACCAGCGCCGTGTGCGCAGGCAAGGTGCGGGCAACCACCAGCAGACCGGACGTGTCCTTGTCCAGCCGATGCACGATCCCGGCGCGCGGCACCTGCGCCAGTCCCGGATCGTGGTGCAGCAACGCGTTCAGCAAGGTACCGGCGCGATTGCCGGCACCCGGGTGCACCACGAGGCCCGCGGGCTTGTTCAACACGATCAGGTCAGCGTCTTCGAACACGACGGCAAGCTGGATCGCTTCCGGACGATCGCCGACGACCGGCTCATCGAGCCCTTTCCAGGTCACTTGTTCGCCGCCATGGACCAGGGCGCGCGGCGCAACTTCCTGCCCGTCCAGCCAGATGCGCCCGGCCTTGACCTCGGCGGCGAGGCGCGCGCGCGAATGGCCATGGAACAACCGGGGCAGAATCTGGTCGAAGCGTTGCCCGGCCAGTTCGGCCGGGACTTCCGCGCGGAAAAATCGTTCAGCCACGCCAGCCGGCCTCCGGCTCGCCATGTACGGATTCCGCTATCATGCCCGTTCGTGTTCGCGAAGACCCTGCCGATGCCATCCCGCCGTTCCTTCCCGTTGCTGAAAATCGCCGTGCTCGTGCCGCTGCTGGTGGCGCTTTGTGCCTGTTCGCTGTTCCACAAGAACAAGCGCGAGACGCTGGACACCATGACCGTCGAGCAGTTGTACCAGCGCGCGCACAAACTGTCAGATGCCAGCAACTGGAGCGCGGCGCAGGCGGTGTACCAGAAGTTGATCGCACGCTTCCCGTATGGCGCCTACAACGAGCAGTCGCAGATCGAACTGGCTTACGCCCAGTACAAGGACGACAAGCAGGACGAGGCGTACTCGACCATCAACGAGTTCATCAAGACCTATCCGACCCAGAAGCATATCGCCTACGCGTACTACCTGCGTGGCCTGATCAACTTCGACCGCACCGAAACCGGCATGCAGAAGCTCGCCGGGATCAGCCCGTCGCGTTTCGACCAGGGTTACGTGCTGCAATCCTTCGACGATTTCAACACGCTGATTGCACGCTATCCCGACACCCGTTACGCGGCCGACGCGCGCCAGCGCATGATCTACCTGCGCAACCAGCTGGCGCAGTCGGAATTGAACGTCGCCGAGTTCTACCTGCAGCGCGACGCCTATGTCGCTGCCGCCGATCGCGCCAAGTACATCGTCGAGCACTACCAGCGTTCCCCGCAATCGGCGGATGCGCTGGCGGTGATGGCCAAGGCCTATCACCAGCTCGGCCAGCAGCAACTGGCCGAACAAGCCACTGCGGTGTTGAAGCTCAATTATCCGGACCACCCGTACCTGCGCAATCCCAAACGCTGGCCGAAACATCATTCGTGGGCGTACCGGTTGATTCCGCTGACCAGCGAGCACTGACGAGGCGCTTCGCGCACAGCCTCGCGCGATCGTCTGGCGACATCCCAACCTTTTCCGCCTGTTCCGCACCAGAGCGGTTTCGCTCGCAAGCGAGCGAGCCCCTTTCTGTTACGGCAGAAAGGGGCGAAAGACCATTGCGCCGAGCATGACGGTCTCACCGACATCGTGTCGGCTCGACTGCCCTGCGTTGCTCGCCGAGCGCGCGCCGGCGCGAACTCGGGCGTCCTGCCCTCGAACATGCGCGCCTTTCCCGCGCGCTCGGCTGTGCTACTCGGCGTCATGCAACGGCGCGGTCGTCGCTCCGTTGTACGGCCATCCTTGGCCTCGTTCGGAGCAAGAACACACGAGCAGCTTCGCCCGTTGCGCGCGCAGGATGCGCGCCAAACGGCCCCCTCGAACACAGCGCGCGGACGACGGAAATGTCCGAAGGATGGCCCGCAGGATGCGGACCAGTTCGCCGCAGGTGCATGGATGCACCGTCGGCGAGCCCCGGCGGCCGTGAGCGTACCCGTAGTCCATGGATGAACGAAGGGCGTGTTCGCGGGGTGGCCTTCTCTTTGGTGACTTTCTCTTGGCCACGCAAGAGAAAGTCACACGCCCGCCCGGACTAAATCGGCAGAATTGCCGATTTGAACGCCGAAGGCAGCCCGAAGGGCGAGCCACATGGATGTGGCGAGTCAAGCGGGCGGGAAAAGACAGGGATGTCGAATACCCGGCCACACGCATTGCGAATAGCCCGTCTGCGAACGGAAGCCGCTGTCTGTGTCAGCGCCAGGCGTTCGAAATGGGATAGCGCCGCTCGCGTCCGAACGCACAGTTCGACACGCGCGGTCCGGGCGCAGCCTGGCGGCGCTTGAATTCGGACGCATACAACATCCGCACCACGCGTTGCACGTCGTTCGCAGCGTATCCTGCCGCAACGATCTCGGCCTGCGACTCGGCGCCTTCAATGCAACGTTGCAAAATACCGTCGAGCACGTCGTAGGGCGGCAGCGAATCCTGGTCGGTCTGGTCGGCGCGCAGTTCCGCCGACGGCGCGCGTTCGATCACGGCGCGTGGAATGACTTCGATGCGCCTGCCACGTCCAATGCGCGTCGCCGCGTCGTTGCGCCACTTCGCCAGCGCGTACACCTGGGTTTTGTAGACATCCTTGAGCGGCGCGTAGCCACCGCACATGTCGCCGTAAAGCGTGGCGTAACCCACCGCCATCTCGCTCTTGTTGCCGGTCGTCAGCAAGAGCTTGCCGGTCTGGTTCGACAGCGCCATCAGCAGCAGGCCGCGGCTGCGCGCCTGCAGGTTCTGCGCAGTGAGATCGGCGAGCCCGCCGCATGCGGGGCCAAGCGTCGCCGTGGCCGCATCGACGGTTGCGCCGATCGGCAGGTCGAGGTACTCGACACCCAATGCTCGCGCCTGCGCGTGGGCTTCGCGCAGGGAGAGGTCCGACGTGTAGCGTGAGGGCAACATCACCGCCGTGACCTTGTCCGCGCCCAACGCATCCACCGCGATCGCCAACGTCAGCGCCGAATCGATGCCGCCTGACAAGCCCAGCAACACTCCCTCGAATCCGTTCTTGCGGACATAGTCGCGCACGCCACGCACCAGCGCCGCATACAGGGTGGCTTCCGGCGGTTCGTGTCCGGCGACCGGCCAGTCACGCGCATCCCAGCGGCGCGACACGGGATCGAATTCTGCCCACAGCAACGCATCCACGAACGCAGGTGCGCGTGACGCGATCGAACCATCGCCGTTGACCAGCAGCGAAGCGCCGTCGTACACCACTTCGTCCTGGCCGCCGACCATGTTGAGGTAGGCAATGGCGCAACCGGTTTCGCGCGCACGCGCCGTAAGCACCGCTTCGCGCTGCACCTGTTTCGCCATGTCGAACGGCGAAGCGTTGATCACGACCAGCACTTCGGCACCCGCGCGCGCAGCGGCCGCGGCGGGTTCCGGCTGCCAGGCGTCTTCGCAGATCAGCAGCCCGACACGCACGTCCGTAAGCGTGGTGACGGCGACCGCATGCCCGGGCTCGAACCAGCGCTTGTCGTCGAACACGCCGTAATTGGGCAACGCGATCTTGTGCGCGATCTGCGCGACTCGGCCATCGCGCAGCAACGCCGCGGCGTTGTACACCGCACCCTCGCTGTGGGGGAAACCGACCAGCGCCGCGACACCTTCGGCTTCACCGGCCAGCGCATCGAGTTCCGACTGGCAGGCGGCGAGGAAACTGGGACGCAGCAGCAGGTCTTCGGGTGGGTAACCGCTGAGCGTCAGCTCCGGACACACCAGCAGATCCGCCCCACCTGCACGCGCCTCACGCAACAGCGAGCGCACACGCGCAGCGTTGGCGGCAACCGCCCCAACCGGAAAATCAAATTGCGCCAGCGCCAGTCGCAAGGTAGCCATGCGGACTCCGGACAGACGAAGGCCGCGACGGATCGCGGCCTCGTTATTGTAGGCGGGCCGGAAGGCCCGAATGAATCGCGGCTTCCGCCGCTCCTACATCGATACCTATTTCATCTTTTGCGCCAGCGTGGCGCCAAGGTCGGCAGGCGATTTCACCGTGGTGACGCCGGCTTTCTCCAGCGCGGCGAACTTGCCTGCCGCCGTGCCCTTGCCACCCGAGACAATCGCACCGGCATGACCCATGCGCTTGCCGGGCGGCGCGGTCGCACCGGCGATGAATGCGACCACCGGCTTGGTGACGTTTTCCTCGATGAACTCGGCGGCTTCTTCCTCGGCGCTGCCGCCGATCTCGCCGACCATGATGATGCCTTCGGTCTGTTTGTCGTCCTGGAACAGCTTCAGGCAATCGATGAAGTTCATGCCGTTGATCGGATCACCGCCGATGCCGATGACCGTCGATTGGCCGAGACCGACATTGGTGGTCTGGAACACAGCCTCGTAGGTCAGCGTGCCCGAGCGCGACACGATCGCGACCTTGCCCGGCTGGTGGATGTGGCCCGGCATGATCCCGATCTTGCATTCGCCGGGCGTGATGATACCGGGGCAGTTCGGCCCGATCAGCACGGTGTCCGGATAATCCTTCAGCACGTTCTTGACGCGCAGCATGTCGAGCACCGGGATGCCTTCGGTGATCGCGACGATCACACGGATGCCGCCGGCCGCGGCTTCCATGATCGCGTCGGCCGCGAACGGCGGCGGCACGAAGATGACGGATGCGTCGGCGCCGGTGTCATCGACAGCCTCGCGCACGGTGTTGAAGACCGGCAGGCCGATGTGTTCACTGCCGCCCTTGCCGGGCGTGACGCCGCCGACCAGCTTGGTGCCGTAATCCAGCGCCTGCTGGGAATGGAAGGTGCCTTGCTGGCCTGTGAAACCCTGGCAGATGACCTTGGTGTTCTTGTTGACGAGGACGGACATGCTTGTTCCTTGGATTCTTGAATGTAGGAGCGCGCGTGCGCGCGACCGTTCGCCTGCACGCAGGCTCCTACGCGGCTTTCGCGGCCGCCACCGCCTTCTGTGCGGCGTCGTTCAAATCGTTGGCAGGCGTGATCTTGAGGCCCGACTGCGCCAGCAATGTACGTCCCTGCTCGACGTTGGTGCCCTGCAGGCGCACCACCACCGGAATCTTGAGGCCGACTTCCTTCACCGCCGCAATGATGCCCTCGGCGATCAAGTCGCAACGCACGATGCCGCCGAAGATGTTGACGAGGATGCAGTTGACCTTGGGCGAGGACAGGATCAGCTTGAACGCCGCGGTCACGCGTTCCTTGGTGGCGCCGCCACCGACGTCGAGGAAGTTGGCGGGCTCGCCGCCGGCCAGCTTGATCACGTCCATGGTCGCCATCGCGAGGCCCGCGCCGTTGACCATGCAGCCGATCGAACCGTCCATCGTGACGTAGTTGAGATGATCCGCCGCGGCTTCGGCCTCGGCCTTGTCTTCCTGCGACACGTCGCGCATCGCGGCCAGTTCCGGGTGGCGGAATTCGGCGTTGTCGTCGGAATTGACCTTGCCGTCCAGCGCCATCAGGTCACCGGATTTCACGATCGCCAGCGGATTCAGTTCGACCAGCGACAGGTCCTTGGCGTTGAACAGCTTGTACAGGCCCAGCATGATCTTCGACAACTGGTTCACCTGCTTGCCGTTGAGCCCCAGCGCGAAGCCGAGCTCGCGGCACTGGTACGGCTGCAATCCTTCGGTGAAGTTCACCGTGACGGTGTGAATTTCTTCGGGCGTTTCGCGCGCCACTTGCTCGATGTCGACGCCGCCGCGCGCCGAGGCGATGAAGGCAACCGCCTTGCTGCTGCGATCGACCAGCACCGAGAGATACAGTTCCTTGGCGATGTCGGTCGCTTCGGTCACCAGCACCAGGTTCACCGGCAGCGCGCGGCCGCCCGACTGGTAGGTGGCCATGTTCTTGCCGAGCATGCCTTCGGCTGCGGCCTTCACCTTGTCCAGCGAATCGCAGAACTTGACGCCACCGGATTTGCCGCGCCCGCCGGCGTGGATCTGCGCCTTGACCATCCACTGCTCGCCGCCCAGTGCGCGCGCGGCTTCGACGGCTTCGGCGGGAGTTTTCGCGACCTTGCCGGGCGGCACCGCGATGCCGAACTCGGCGAACAATTGCTTGGCCTGGTATTCGTGGAAATTCATGCAGGGGCCTCGTGATTCGGGAAGAAGCCGGCGGCGCGGGCCGCCAATGCGTGCCGCGAACAGCGATCACTCACGACACTGCAGCCGCCTATTGTTGCGGCGTGCGGCTTGCGTGTCCACCCAGCAGCCCAAAGGCAATGAGGATCACCGCACCCACCGTGATCGCGGAATCGGCGACGTTGAACGCGGGCCACGACCATGCATGCCAGTAGACCTGGATGAAATCGGTGACCTGACCGTGCACCAACCGATCGATCAGATTCCCGAGAGCGCCGCCAATGACCAGCGCGACCGGCAACGCGGTGCGCCAGTCAGCGCGCGGCGTGCGGGCCAGCCACACGATCAGGCCAATGCACACGACCACTGCGAGGATGCCGAACAACCACACCTGCCAACCCGACGAATCGGAGAGGAAGCTGAACGCCGCGCCGCGATTGAAAGCGAGGGTCCAGTTGAGCACGTGCGGAATGACTTCATGCGGCATGTACGGCACCAGCGCGTGGCGCACAACGGCCTTGGTGATCTGGTCGAGCCCGATGACGGACGCCGACAGCAGCAACCAGACCAAGGCGTTGGGTTTGGGCAATGGGCTCAAGCGGATTCCCTGGCGACGGCGCAAACACGCATGATACTTGCGTTCCGCTGCCTCCTTCGCGCCGAAGGGGGCGCAAGGCATCTCAGGCCGGCATCAACACCGCACGCGCCGCCGGCAGGATCGCCGCGGTCCAGTGCGCGTACTGTGCGCCCGAAGGATGCAGGCCGTCGGCCACCAGTTCACCGCGCGAAGCGGCCGCACGCGAAAGGCTGGTGACATCAACCCAGGCTGCGCCGGCCGCTTCGGCTTCGGCGAGGGCCGCGCAGTTGAAGGCGTCGATCGCGTCGGCGACGCGTGTGGCGTCGCGCCCCTCGCCTGCCGCGAATGGCGTCACGCCCCAATCCGGGATCGAGACCACAATGACACGCGCTGCAGCATCGCCGGCCAACGCCACCGCACGCTGCAGCAAGGCGCGAAACTCGCCGCAGTACTCGTCGAGCGGCCGCCCGCGGTACTGGTTGTTGACGCCGATCAGCAAGCTGACCAGTGCATACGGCGGCTTGAATGTTGCCGCATCCATCGCCGCCGACAATTCATCGGTCGTCCAGCCCGTGGTGGCGACGATCACCGGATCGGCAACGTCGATGCCTTCGCCACGCAACCTCGCCACCAGTTGCACCGGCCAGCGTTCCGATTCCGCAACGCCTTCGCCGATGGTGTAGGAATCGCCGAGTGCCAGGAATCTATTCATGGCGAATCCCTACCCTCACCCCCAACCCCTCTCCCGCAGGGAGAGGGGAGTAAAGCTAGGCCACGCGAACGGCATGCCGTTCCTCCACCATCCGTTCCAGCACCCGTTCGATCCGCGCGAACACGTCGGCAATCTGCGCAGGCTCCGGCAGCAAGGTGATCCGGAAGTGGCGGCTCGCGGGCAAATTGAAGCTGGAGCCCGGCACCACCAACGCGTGTTCCCCGTCCAGCAGGCGCAACGCGAATTCGTTGTCGTCGAAATCATCCGTCAACGCCCCGGCGCGCACGGCCGGGAAGGCGTAGAGCGCGCCCTGTGGCACGACGCATTCGAGGAAACGGCTGCGCGCGACGCTTTCCTGCACCGCGCGGCGTGCTTCGGACAGGCGTCCGCCCGGCGCGGTCAGCGCCGAAATCGTGTCGGGACCGGTCAGCGCCGGTTCGATTGCCCATTGCGCCGGCACGTTCGCGCACAGGCGCAAGGCCGCGAGCAGTTGCAGCGCGTCGCGATACGCCTCGACGCGCTCGCCGCTGCCCGACAACGAGGCCCAACCGATCCGGAACCCGCAGGCTCGGTGCACCTTGGACAACCCGGCGAAGGTCATGCACGGCAGTTCACCGGCGAGTGGTGCCAGCGGCGTGAACGGTGCGTCGTCGTAACGGATGTCGTCGTAGATTTCGTCGGACAGCAACAGCAGATGGTGGCGCGCGGCGATCGCGACGATGCGTTCCAGCAAGACGCGCGGGTAGCACGCGCCGGTGGGATTGTTGGGATTGATCAGCACGATCGCGCGGGTGCGCGGGCCACACAACGCCTCGATCTCGTCAGGGTCGGGCAGGTGTCCGCGCCCGGCCGGGCAGGCGTAGTAACGCGGCGTGCCGTCGTTCAGGATGGTGGCCGCGCTCCACAAGGGGTAATCCGGCGCCGGCAACAGCACCTCGTCGCCGACATTCAGCAGCGCACGCAGCGACAGGTCGATCAGTTCGCTGACGCCGTTGCCGACAAAAATCCGCTCGATACCGGGTACCGCCGCCGCGCGCGAATGCTGCCGCGCCAGAATCGCCTCGCGCGCCGATTCCAGGCCCTGTTCGTGGCAATAGGCGTCGCTGTCGGCGAGGTGCGCGGTGATCGCGGCAGTGAGGTGCGCCGGTGCGCGGAAGCCGAACTTCCCGGGGTTGCCGATGTTGAGCTTCAGCACGTCCTCACCGGCGGCCTCGAGCGCTCGCGCGCGCCGCGCAAGCGCTCCGCGGATCTCGTAACGGACTTCGGCAAGGTGCAAGCTGGGCTGAATGGTGGATGCGCGCATGGCTGCAAACGTCCTCGGGTTCCGGCATGCTAGCGGCGATTCAGGCATTCGCAAACACCACCTCGAGCTTTCGCGACCGGCGATTCCCGCCATGCCCATCCCCCTCACGCTATCGGCGTCGCAGCGCATCGGCTGGCGCGGCGACCTTCCGCACCTGTCAGGTTCGCAATCGCTCGCCCGCGTCTCGGCCCAGCACCGCGCCGGTTACGAGGTCCACGACGGCGAGCACGTGTTCAATGCGCAGCCGGCGCCGAAATTCCTGAAGCGCACGCTCGATCCCGCCGAACGCCCCGCGGTCGGCGATTTCGTGGTCGTCGAAGCAGGCTCGCCGCCACACATCGTGGAAGTGCTGCCGCGCCGCGGCGTGCTGGATCGCGCGGCCGCGGGCGAACGCTACGCGCGCCAGATCATCGCCACCAATCTCGACGTCGTGCTGTTGCTGTCGGGCCTCGATGGCGACTTCAACCCGGCGCGCATCGAGCGTTACCTGGCCCTGATCGAGGATTCCGGCGCGCACGCGGTAGTCGTGCTGACCAAGCGCGACAAGGTGGACGCCGCGGATGTCGACAACGCGCAAGCGGCCTTGCGCGAGCGCCTGCCCACCGGCACGTCGATCGTCGCCATCAACGGCAAGGACGCGGCCAGCGTGACGGCGCTGGACACGCACCTGGCGCCCGGCATCACCGCCGCGCTCGTCGGTTCGTCGGGCGCGGGCAAATCCACCCTCACCAACACCCTGTCCGGCGAGAACCGCATGGCCACCGCCGCGACCCGCGACGGCGATGACCGCGGCCGCCACACCACGACGCACCGCGCGCTGCTCACGCTGCCGTGCGGCGCCTGCCTGATCGACACACCCGGCATGCGGGAATTGAAGTTGACTGGCGACGAGGAGCTTGAGCTTTTCGCCGACATCGACGCACTCGCCGAACAATGCCGCTTCACCGACTGCGGCCACGGCAACGAGCCCGGATGCGCAGTGCGCACCGCACTAGAGGACGGCGAGCTCGACCCGGCGCGCTGGCGCAACTACCAGAAGCTGCACGGCCAACGTGAAGAACAGGCCGCACGTTTCGAGCAGCGCCTGCGCGACAATCGCGAACCGATCCGTCCGCAACGCCGCCGCGACTGGCAGGAACGCGAGTAGCCTTGCTCGATGGCCGACGTAGCGCTCACGCCTGCCCTGCAACGCTACGCCGAGCTCGACAAACGGCTGGTCGAAGCGGTGCGCGGCATCCGCGTGCTCGCCACCGTGGCATGGCCGGCGGCGGTCGAGCGGCGCTTCCTGGAGGACCTGCAGCGCGGCCACGAAACGCTGCCGCGCTTCGACTATCGCGCACCGGATCTGTCCGCGCAGCGCGCCGAACTTGCCGTGATCACCGCCGAGGCCGATACCTCGCATCCGCTTGGCGCGTGGCTCGCGCGCAACGCGGCTTCGTGGCAAACCGCCGCACGCATGCTGGAAGCAGTGGGCACCACCAATGTCACTGCAGCGTCGATCGAGCTTTACGGCAAGCCGGGTGACACACTGCCGGGCGGCGGGCAAACCAACCTCGATGCCGCGCGCTGGTTTCTCGAGATCGCCAAGGAACTGGGCGACGGGCAGGCGTTGCCCGAAGCCGAATACTGCATCCCTGCCGAGGTCTTGCGGGACGAGGTCCAGGCCGAAGTCGATGCATTTTTCGGCGCCAGCGTGGTACGGGTGGAAATCGACCCGGAACTGACGGCCAAGGCCGCTGCCGGCGCCACCCGCATCCGTCTGCGCGGCGCGACGTGTTTCTCCGAATACGATCGCTCGCAACTGCTCGCGCACGAGGCCTTCGTGCACACGCTCACCGCGCAGAACGGCCGCGCACAACCGGTGCTGAAATCGCTGACGCGCACCGCGCCGCGCGCCACCGCCACGCAGGAAGGCCTCGCGGTGTTCGCCGAACTGATGTCGGGCTCGATCGACATCGCACGCCTGCAGCGGATCAGCCTGCGCATCCTCGCCATCGACATGGCACTTGGCGGCGCCGACTTCATCGAGGTGTACCGCTGGTTCCGCGCGCACGGCCAGAACGAGGCCGACAGTTTCTATTCCACCCAGCGCGTGTTCCGCGGCGTGCCGGTGACGGGCGGCGCCGCCTTCACCAAGGACAACGTGTACCTCGCCGGCCTGCTCACCGTGCACACGTTCTTCCGCTGGGCCTTCAAGCGGCGCCGGACGGACCTGATGCAGCACCTGTTCGCGGGCAAGCTGGCGCTGGACGATGCCCTTGCGCTCGGCCCCTGCTTCGCGGACGGCTCGCTCGCACCACCGAGATTCCTGCCGCCGTGGCTGCAGCAATCGCAGGGGCTGGCCGCCAAGCTCGCATTCTCGCTGTTCGTCAACCGTATCCGCATGGGCCGGATCGGCGAATGGGAGAAGGCCTGAGCGGTCCGGAAGCGACCTTGCGGTAAGCTTGCCGGATGGAATTGCGGCTTCTGTCCAACCTGATTGATGGCCAACTGGTTGCGCCTGCAAGTGGCGCAACCCTCGACGTGTACGAACCCGCGACCGGCAAGGCGTACGCACGCTGCCCGGATTCGGATGCCCGCGACGTCGAAGCCGCGGTCGCGGCGGCCGTGCGCGCGGCGCCGGCATGGGCGGCGCTGCCGGCGGCCGGACGCGCACGCTGCCTGCACCGGCTCGCGGACGCCGTGGAAGCGCGCCTCGACGAACTCGCGCGCGAGGAATCGCGCGACAACGGCAAGCCGGTGGCGCTGGCGCGCAGCGTGGACATTCCGCGCGCGGTCGCCAATCTGCGCTTCTTCGCCGAAGCCATCACCCAATGGCCGGGCGAATCGCACAGCGACGCGCGCGCGATCAACATCACCTTGCGCCAGCCGCTCGGCGTGGTCGGCTGCATCTCGCCGTGGAACCTGCCGTTGTACCTGTTCACCTGGAAGATCGCGCCGGCGCTGGCCGCCGGCAATGCGGTGGTGGCCAAGCCTTCCGAGATAACGCCGTTCACGGCGTTCCGGCTGTCCGAACTCGCGATCGAAGCCGGCCTGCCGCCGGGCGTGCTGAACATCGTGCACGGACTGGGGCCGAAGGTCGGACACGCCCTCACCGAGCACCCGAAAATCAAGGCCGTTTCCTTCACCGGTTCCACGCGCACCGGTGCGGCGATCGCTGCGGAATCAGCCAAGCAGTTCAAGAAGGTGTCATTGGAGATGGGCGGCAAGAACCCGGCCATCGTGTTTGCTGATGCCGATCTTTCCGATGCCAACCTCGACACCATCGTGCGCTCGGGTTTTTCCAACCAGGGCGAAATCTGCCTGTGCGGATCGCGCCTGCTGGTGGAACGTTCGATCTACGCCGACTTCAAACGCCGCTATCTCGAAAAGGTGCAGGCATTGCGCGTCGGCGACCCGAACGACGATGCCAGCGACCTCGGTGCGCTGGTGTCGCAACCGCATTTCGACAAGGTGATGGCGTGCATCGCGCGGGCCCGCGACGAAGGCGGCACGGTCTTGTGTGGCGGCGATGCCGTCGGCGTTCCGGGCCGCTGCGCCAACGGCTGGTTCGTCGCACCGACCGTGATCGAAGGCCTGCCGCAGGATTGCGCAACCAATCGCGAGGAAATCTTCGGCCCGGTGGTGACGCTGATCCCGTTCGACTCCGAGGACGACGCCATCGCCATCGCCGACGGTACCGACTACGGCCTCGCCGCGTCGCTGTGGACGCGCGACCTGCAGCGCGCGCAACGCATGGCGGCGCGCATCGACTTCGGCATCGTGTGGGTGAACTGCTGGATGCTGCGCGACCTGCGCACGCCGTTCGGCGGCGTCAAGCACTCCGGCATGGGCCGCGAGGGCGGCGTCGATGCCCTGCGCTTCTTCACCGAACCGAAAAACATCTGCCTCGCTTCGCAAGGATCCTGAATGGCGACACCTAACGAAATCCTGCAAAACAACCGCCGCTGGTCGGAAAAGATCCGCGCCCAGGACCCGCACTTCTTCGAACGCCTGTTCCGGCAGCAGGCCCCGAAGTACCTCTGGATCGGCTGTTCGGATTCGCGGGTGCCTGCCAACCAGATCATGGACATGGACCCGGGCGAGGTGTTCGTCCACCGCAACATCTCGAACCTGGTGCTGCACTCGGACATGAACTGCCTGTCGGTGCTGCAATTTGCCGTGGACGTGCTGAAGGTCGAGCACATCATGATCGTGGGGCACTATGGCTGCGGCGGCGTCGGCGCCGCGTTGCATGGCGACCGCCTTGGCCTGATCGACAACTGGCTGCGCTACATCGGCGACACCATGGAACGTCATCGGAAGCTGATGGATGCCACCGCGCCTGCCGGGCGCCACGACCGATTGTGCGAACTGAACGTGATCGAACAGGTCGCCAACGCCGCCCACACCACCATCGTGCGCGACGCCTGGGACCGCGGCCAGCCGCTCACCGTACACGGCTGGTGCTACGGCTTGTCGGACGGCTGCATCCATGACCTCGGCATGGATGTCGCGCGCTTCGATGCACTGGATACCGGCTATTCGCACGCACTGGCACAACTGACCGCCACGCCAACGTGAACGCTCCGGCCGCCGGCAAACCATCGGGAACGCAAACCGGATAACGTCACTCCATCCCACCCAGCTTGCATGACACCCATGCCCAGCCCGCACACCGTCGTCCTCGCATCGTTGTTGTTGAGTGGTTTCGCATCGCTGGCGTTCGCGCAGATCCCCTCGGTATGGCAGGAACAACAGATCGAGGCGATGAACCAGTCGGACGCCATCATGCGCCGCGCGCATGGCCAGAAGGACCTGCTGGCGCAATACCAGGTGATGCGGCACGCCTATGCGGCCGACGGCAAACCGGCCTTCCGGGCCATCTTCGGGCAGTACCTGTCCTGGTTCCAGACCTTCCTCGGCGATTACAAGGACGCCGAGCTCGCGTTCTCGATCCAGCAGAAGCCGCAAGCCGACGACCATCCTTCCCCGTTGGGACAACCCGGGTGGCATCCGGTGCCGGCGCTCGATTACCTCCCGACGCTGGCGAAAGGCTACCGCGTGGTGTTCCTGAATGAGGCCCACAACATCGCGTTGACCCGCACCCTGACCGTACGCCTGCTGAAACCACTGCGCGAGGAAGGTTTCAACGTGTTCGCGGTGGAAACGCTGTACCCGTCAGACATCGCCGCACTGAACAAGCGCGGTTACCCGATCGCCGCCAGCGGCTTCTACACGCGCGAACCGATCTACGCGGAAATGGTGCGCACCGCCTTGAAGCTTGGCTACAAGGTGGTTGCCTACGAGGCCGATGCCAACCATACCGGCGACGCGCGCGAAGCCCAGCAGGCGGAGAACCTGTGGAAAATCCTGAAGGACGATCCCAACGCCAAACTCGTCGTCAACGCCGGCTACGCGCACATCCAGAAGACCGGGCAGTTCCTGGGCGCGCAATCGATGGCCGAGCATTTCATCAAGGACAGTGGCATCAATCCGCTCTCGATCGAGCAGACCATCCTGATCCCGCACATCGATCGCACGATGGACCACCCCGACTACGATGCGATCATCGACGCCCTGCACCCGCAGCAACCTATCGTGTTCATCGACAAGGACGGCAAGCCGTGGTCGCTGCGGCCGGGCTACGACGTCAGCGTGATCTTCCCGGAAGAACACTTCATCGAGGGCCGTCCGACCTGGCTCGAACTCTGGGGCGCCCGCGTACCCGTCGTCGTGAACGGCAACGTCTGCCAGAACCACTGGCCATGCCTGGTCGCCGCGCGCTACGCGGACGAGGGCGACGACGCGGTGCCCGCCGACCGCATGGTGCTCGACCCGGTGCCGCTGATGACGATCGACGATATCAAGATCACCAGCGGCAACTTCAGCACGCCCGTCGGCAGACTGTACCTGCGTCCCGACCATCGCTATCGGCTGACCATCAGCGATGAGGCCGGCCACAGGATCGGCAGCACCCTGATCACGGTAACCAGGCCGTCGGGAGATCCACAGGTATTGTCCGCGCTGCCATCCGGCTCGAGCGGCGCCGCCTGTGCCGACACGTCATGCAAAGCCGCACCCGCACAGCCATGAATGACACGATCCGGACACACACTGCTCCCGCGCCAGTCGGCGCCTATCCGCACGCCCGCCGAATCGGCGAATTGCTGTTCCTCTCCGGCATCGGCCCGCGCACACCCGGCAGCAACGCGATACCCGGCAACCTGCTCGACGCCGACGGCAAGCTGGCAGATCACGACATCGTCGCGCAGACCCGCCAGGTCTTCGCGAACGTGCGGGCAGTGCTGGAAGCGTCAGGCGCGCGCTGGGAAGACCTGGTCGACGTCACCGTGTTCCTCACCGACATGGCGCGCGACTTCAAGGCCTACAACGCGGTGTGGGCTGAATACTTCCCCGACCCGGCCAAGGCGCCGTGCCGCACCACGCTCGGCATCACCGCGCTGCCGACGCCGATCGCGATCGAACTGAAGTGCATCGCGCGGGTGTGCGCGGATTGACGCAAGTTGCGCAGACGGTCAGAACACGTGGAGTCCGTGCGTTCCCTGCGCCACTTCTGCCGTCGCGAATACCAGGCCGAGCACCAGCACCACCACGCCCCACACGAACCAGCGAACCGTGATGCGGTAATGGGCAATCTCGTGGTCCTCGACCTGCAGCGAACGGAACAACGCCACCAGCTGCATCAGCATCGAGGCCAGCATCAGTGCGGTGGATATCGCGTAGTGCCAGGACCAGCTCTGCGGAGCATCGAAGCCCCAGTAACGCAGGAACGCGAGCGAGAACCCCACCAGCACTGAAATCGCGGTGATGATGCCCGAGCGGTAGCCGTCGGGCGTATAACGCACGGGTTCGTCCTGCGGAGACGGGGCTTTCGCTGGGGGTTCGTGCGAAACGGGTTCACTCATGACCCTGGACCCTCGAAACGGCACCGGCGACAGACTACTCGCATTGCAGCGCCGGCACAGCCTTCGTGGCGGGCACTTGACGGACCACAATGTTAGCTTACACTAACCGTTAGTGAGAACTAACCTTAAAATCCGGGTGCAGGCGCTGGGCGATCCCACGCGCATGGCCATCTTCGAGCGGCTCGAGCGTGGTCCGCTCGCGGTTGGCGAGATCGCCCGCGGTCTGCCAGTCACGCGTTCGGCCGTGTCGCAGCATCTCAGGATCCTCAAGGACGTCGGCCTGGTGACAAGCCAGCGCGCAGCCAATCGCCAGATCTACCGGATCGACGCGGATGGCGTCGCCGGCTTGCGCGACTATTTCGACCGCTTCTGGCAGGAATCCCTGCAATCGTTCAAGCACGCGGCCGAAAAATCATTCAAGGACAAATCCCGATGAATGTCGCCGCCTCCATCCCCTCCGTACGCCACACGATCATCGTGGCAGCGCCCCGCGAGCACGCCTTCGAAGTGTTCACGCGCGGCATCGACCGCTGGTGGTTTCGCGACCACTCCATCGGCGCGGAGCCGCTGAAGGAAGTGGTGATGGAGCCACGCCCGGGCGGCCGCGTGTTCGAGCGCGGCATCCACGGCGCGGAATGCGACTGGGGACGTGTGTTGGTGTGGGAACCACCCGCGCGATTGGTGGTGTCGTGGCAAATCGGCGGCGATTGGCAATTCGACCCCGAACCCGCACACGCCAGCGAATACGAAGTGCGGTTCGTTGAAGAGGGCCCGGCGCGCACGCGCGTGGAATTCGAACACCGCCATTTCGAACGCCACGGCAAAGCCGGACGGAACATCCGCGACAACGTCGAAAAGGGTTGGGCCAAGCTGCTGGCCGCTTACGCTGCCACCGCAAGCTCGGTCTGAGCACTGCGCGGGTATGGCAGGCATTCACCCGGAACTTCACGAGGAGAGCATCCATGCTGCGCAAATTCGCTTTGGCATTGCTTGCCTTGACCGGGCTGTTGATCGGCCTCGGTGCTTTCGGTCACAGTTTCATGGGCCGCAAGGCGCTCGACGCCGGGCTTGCATCGCTGCCGCTTGATGCGCACACCGACAAGCTGATCTATCTCGTCTGGTATTTCTGCGGCGGATGCATGTTGGTGTTCGGCTTGCTGGTGATCTGGGCCGCCTGGCATGCGTGGAACGGCGAGAAGCGGCCCCTGTACGCATCAGGGCTGATCGGCGTGTTCTATCTGCTGACCGGCGTGACCGCGCTCGCGTACATGCGCGAACCGTTCTGGGGGGTGTTCCTCGTACTCGGCAGCCTCGCCTTGATCCTGTCAGCGACACTGGGCATCGTTTCTGCGCCGGAGCGCGCGGCTTCAGGCCTCAATGCCTCGCGCGTGCCGTAGGCAGGTTTCAAGCAGGGCCTTGATCACCGCCTGCACCGGCGCGGCGCGCTCGGGCAGGTATTCGAAACTGTCCTCGTCCATGTAGGTGCATTGCGCAAGTTCCAGTTGCACGGCTTCGATGCCGGTTTCCGGACGCCCGTAATGGCGCGTGATATAGCCGCCCTTGAAGCGGCCGTTGACGACGTGGCTGCAATGCCCTGCCCCGCCATCCGCCCGTTCGCGCAGCACCGCAGCCAATGCGTCCTGCAACCCGCGCGAACAACTCACGCCATTGGCGGTGCCGAGGTTGAAATCCGGCAACTGGCCATCGAAGAACATCGGCACGCGGCTCCGGATCGAGTGACCATCCCAGAGCACCACCCGCGGATGCAGCCCGCGCATCCGCGCGAGCTCGTCCTGCAAGGCCTGGTGGTACGGTTCCCAGTACAAGGTGCGGCGCAACGTAACCTCCTGCGCACCCGGTTCGTCGCCCGCCGCGTAGATCGCCTCGCCTGCAAAGGTCGTGATGGGCACCAGCGCGGTTTCGCTGCGGCCCGGGTAAAGAGCATGACCTTCCGGATCGCGATTCAGGTCCGCCACGTAGCGCGACCAGTGTGGCGTGATAATCGACGCGCCAAGCTCGCGCGCAAGCGCGTACAACCGGCCGACATGCCAATCCGTATCCGGCACGCGCCGGCCCGCCTCGGTGGCGCGTGCAGCAATCGCCTCGGGAAGCGCGGTGCCGTCGTGCGGCAGGCTGACCAGCAGCGGCGCCGTACCCGGGTGCAGGGTGTAATCGGACATCCCGGGATTTTACCGGGGCAAACGGCACCACCACCCGTCGAAATTTGCAGAATCTTCAGGCCCGCGCCCTTACCCTACGCGGTTTGCTAGTACCGACTCCGCCGGGAATGCCTTGAACCCAGCACCTGCCATCGACCTGCGCCCGCGGCGTGCCTTCATTGCCGCGTTGCTGCTGGCGCTGCTGGTGGCGGCGCTGAACTTCGCGCTGTGGGCCGAAGCTGACCGCCCCACCGACGTGGTGCCGTGGAACGGGCAGGTCGCCGGCTTCGCATACAGCCCGTTCCAGCGCTACCAGAATCCGCTCGCGGGCACCTACCCGAGCGATGCCGAAGTCAGCGCCGACCTGGCGCTGCTGGCCAAACACACCCGCCGCATCCGCATCTATTCGGCGCTCGAGTACCCGGAGATCCCGCGCCTCGCGATGCAGTACCACCTCCAGGTGCTGGCGGGCGCATGGCTGGATCGCCGCACCGACAACAACGAGAAGGAAATCCAGGCGCTGATCGCGCAGGCGCGGCGCTGGCCGGACATCAAGCAGGTCGAAGTCGGCAACGAAGTGCTGCTGCGTACCGACATGACGCCGGAAAAGCTGATGGCGTACATCGACCGGGTGCGCGCGCACGTTCGCCAGCCGGTGTCGACGGCGGAACCCTGGCACATCTGGGAGAAATACCCGGAACTCGCGCAGCACGTCGATTTCATCACCGTGCACCTGCTGCCGTACTGGGAAGGCGTGCCGCGCAAGGATGCGATCGGCGACGTGCTGACGCGCTACCAGCGCCTGCAGCAATTGTTCCCGCACAAGAAGATCGTGATCGGCGAAGTCGGCTGGCCTTCCAACGGCAACCGCTTCGAGTTCGCCAAGCCGTCGCTGTCGAACGAGGCGATGTTCCTGCGCGACTGGTTCCAGGTCGCGCGCGAGCGCCACCTCGACTACTACATCATGGAGGCCATCGACCAGCCGTGGAAGGAACAGGTCTCGGGGCTCACCGAAGCCTACTGGGGCGTGTTCAACGCCGACCGCCAATTGAAGTTCCCGCTGACGGGACCGGTGCTGGAAGATCCGGGCTGGCCGTGGAAGGCGCTGGCTTCCGGACTGCTGGCGCTGCTGCCGATGTTCTGGTTCGCGTGGCGGTTCGCCCGCTTCAAGCTGGTGGGCCGGTTCGTGTACCTGTGCCTGATCCAGCTCGCGGCGGGGCTGATCGTGTGGTCGGTGACGGTGCCGTTCCAGTTTTATCTCAGCGTGATCGACTGGGGCATGCTGATCATCCTGTTCCCGGCGCAGTTGGCGATCCTCGCGATCCTGCTGATCAACGGCTTCGAGTTCGTCGAGGTGCTGTGGCACCGCAAATGGCTGCGGCATTTCGGGCTGCTCAAGCCCGACCCGCCGGAGCAACAGCCGTTCGTGTCGATCCACCTCGCCTGCTACAACGAACCGCCCGAGATGGTGGCGGCGACGCTGGATTCGCTGGCCGCGCTGGACTATGCCAACTACGAAGTGCTGGTGATCGACAACAACACCAAACGCGAGGAAATCTGGAAACCTCTGGAAGCGCATTGCAGGCAACTGGGTGAGCGCTTCCGCTTCTTCCATCTCGATCCGTGGCCCGGCTTCAAGGCCGGCGCGCTCAATTACGGCCTGAAGCAGACCGATCCGCGCGCCGACATCATCGCGGTGGTCGATTCCGATTACGTGGTGCGCAAGGACTGGCTGTCGAAGCTGGCCGGCTACTTCCACGACCGCAACGTCGCCGTGGTGCAGTGCCCGCAAGCCAACCGCGAGTTCGAACACAGCGCCTTCCGGCGCATGACGGCATGGGAGTTCGACGGCTTCTTCCGGATCGGCATGCACCACCGCAACGAGCGCAATGCGATCATCCAGCACGGCACCATGACGATGGTCCGGCGGGTGGCACTGGAAGGCACCGGCGGCTGGTCGGAATGGACGATCTGCGAAGACGCCGAACTCGGCCTGCGCCTGATGCACGCCGGCTACGAAACCGTGTACGTCGACGAGCTGATGGGCAAGGGCGTCACGCCCGCCGACTTCCGCGCCTACAAGACCCAGCGCTACCGCTGGGCGTTCGGTGCGATGCAGATATTGAAGGGCCGCTGGAACTGGATGGTGAAGAAGGGCCCGCTCACCACCGGCCAGCGCTTCCACTTCCTGACCGGCTGGTTCTCGTGGTTCGCCGACGCACTGCACATGGTGTTCACCCTGATGGCGCTCGGCTGGACCGCCGGCATGCTGCTTGCACCGTCGGTCTTCAGCCTGCCTATGCAGTTGTTCCTGATCCCGGTGATGGGCTTCTTCGTCGCGAAAGCCCTGTTCGGCATCATCCTGTATCGCGCGCGCGTACCCTGCGGCTGGCGCGACACGCTGATGGCCGCCATTGCCAGCATGGGACTGTCGCACGCGATCGCGCGCGGCATCTGGAACGGTTTGATCCACCAGAAGACCGACTTCGTGCGCACCGCCAAGAGTCGGCGGTTGTCGGGGGGGGCTGCCGGCGCGCTGGGCCCCGTGCGCGAGGAAACCCTCATGGCCGCAGCACTGCTGCTGGCCATCGTCGGCATGGCGATCGTGTTCGGCACCCACTACATCGAAGGCGTGCTGTGGATGGTGATCCTGGGCGCACAGGCCGTGCCCTACCTGTCCGCGGTGATCGGGGCGCTCGTGGCACACTATTCGCACGATCGCCCGGCGGACGTGCCGCAGGCGCACCCTGCAATGTTGCAACAGGAATCGCCGCATGCAGAGCCGGTCGAGGCACGCACCGCAGCCACGTGACACGTAAAGGGACTGCCGTGCACGCACGACGTACATGCACACCGGGGTCGGCGCGACGCGCGCGGGGCGACGCAATTGCATGCGAGCCGGCTGCGCCTCATCTCGTACACCCATCACATGACGTCCGTGTCATTTTCCGCCCGCCTCCAGGCGGGCGTGTGACTTCTCTTTGCGTCGCCAAAGAGAAGTCACCAAGAGAAAAGCGACCCCGCGGACGCGCCCTTCGCGCATCCCTGCGCTGCGGGTTCGCTCGTGGACGCCGGGGTTCGCCGACGGTCCATCCATGGACCTGCGGCGAACTGACCGGCATCCTGCCAGTCATCCTCCGGACTTTTCCAGCGTCCGCTCGCCGCGTCCGAGGGGCCCCACTGGCGCGCTTCCTGCGCGCACGGCCGGACGTAGCACATTGTTTGGTCTGGCTTCGAGCGAGGCCATGGATGGCCGCCAGCGAAGCGGCCAACGCGCCTTTGCATGCCGCCGAGAAGCACAGCCGATCACGCGAGCAAGGCGCGCATGTTCGAGGCCATGGATGGCCGAGTTCGCGCCGGCGCGTGATCGGCGAGCATCGCAGGGCAGTTTCGGCAACACGACGTTGCCGAAACCGGCATGCCAGGCGCAATGGTTTTGGCGACTTTTGCCGAAACAAAAGT
>JAFEDX010000204.1 GCA_018241365.1 Pseudomonadota bacterium | reverse complement strand
GATGTCGAGCAGCAATTGCCCGGCCAGCACGCACATGCCGCCAGCGGTTTGCAGCACCGCCACGATGCCGCTGCCGAAGCGTTCAAGTCGGCTCGGGGTCGCTGCACGCGAAGGAGGAGAGAGGCGCGGCGTATCCGCGAGCCGCCTGAACAGGTGGCGCTGGTCGTCACTCCATTCGATGCGATCGGGCAGCCGCCCATGCCACGCCTGCCACAGCAGCAGAGCGCCGGTGCTGTCGAGCGCGTCCACATGGCGCAGGTCCCAGCGGCAGCGGCGCGGGGCGTCGATCCCTGCGAGTCCCTGCAGCAAGGTGCGGCGGTGGCGGCGGTCAACCAGCAGGTTCCACGAGCCGGACAGGGTGACGCTCGCGTCGTCGCCGCGCTGCCAGGTGGGTTCGGATGCGATGTGGGCCATGGGCGGACGCTCCCGTGTCACCCTCAGGGTAATCATGGCGGGTGATGGACACGTGATCGCACGTGCAGATGCGCACGCGGCTGCGTGTTTCGGTATCTTTGCGTCTCCCTGCCACCCAGGAACTTCGCATGACCGCAGTACTGGAATCCCCCGGGCATCTGAAGCGCAACCTCTCCAACCGGCACCTGCAACTGATCGCCATCGGTGGTGCGATCGGCACCGGGTTGTTCCTCGGTTCGGGCAAGACCATCAGCCTCGCCGGACCGTCCATCCTGCTGGTTTACCTGATCATCGGCGTGATGCTGTTCTTCGTGATGCGCGCGATGGGCGAGTTGCTGCTGTCCAATCTCGAATACAAGTCGTTCATCGACTTCTCGACCGACCTGCTGGGCCCGTGGGCCGGATTCTTCTGCGGCTGGACCTACTGGTTCTGCTGGATCGTCACCGGCATGGCCGAGGTGATCGCGATCGCGGCCTACGCGCAGTTCTGGTTCCCGCACTTGCCGGCGTGGATTCCCGCGCTGCTGTGCGTCTTGCTGCTGCTCACCCTGAACCTGTTGACGGTGAAACTGTTCGGCGAAATGGAATTCTGGTTCGCGTTGATCAAGATCGTTGCGATCGTCGCGCTCATCGTGGCCGGTTTCGCGCTGGTGGCGTGGGGCTTCCAGTCACCCGACGGGCATCGCGCGGCGTTGTCGAACCTGTGGAACGATGGTGGTTTCTTTCCGCACGGCATGCTGGGCTTCTTTGCCGGATTCCAGATCGCGGTATTCGCGTTCGTCGGCATCGAATTGGTGGGCACGGCGGCGGCCGAAACCGCCGACCCGATGCGCAACCTGCCGAAGGCGGTCAATTCGATCCCGATCCGCATCATCATTTTTTACGTGCTGGCGCTGGCGGCGATCATGGTGGTGACGCCATGGCGCATGGTGGTGCCGAGTGAAAGCCCGTTCGTCGCGTTGTTCGTGCTGGCGGGTGTCCCGGCCGCGGCGAGCCTGATCAATTTCGTGGTGCTGACCTCGGCGGCCTCGTCCGCCAACAGCGGTCTGTTCTCGACCAGCCGCATGCTGTACGGCCTGGCCCACGAGAGTCACGCGCCCGCCACGTTCGGGCGCCTGTCGCGCGCGGCGGTGCCGTCGCTGGCCTTGCTGTTTTCCTGCCTGTGCCTGTTGCTGGGCGTGGCGCTGGTGAAACTGATCCCCAACCTCGTGACCGCCTTCACGCTGATCACCACCGTGTCGGCGGTGCTGTTCATGTTCGTGTGGTCGCTGATCCTGGTGAGCTACATGGTGTATCGACGCCGACGCCCGCAACTCCATGCGCAGTCCACCTACAAGATGCCGGGCGGCAGCGTCATGTGTTGGGTCTGCCTTGCGTTCTTTGTGTTCGTGCTGGTGCTGCTGAGCCTCGAACCGGACACGCTCAAGGCGCTGATCGCAACCCCGGTCTGGTTCGTGATCCTGGGCCTGGGCTACGCATGGAAGCGCCTGCGCGCGCGGGCAGCCGGCGCGGCCGGTTGAAGCCGGCCGCGATCCGGTAGCGGCCGCTCACCACATGGCCTGATCAGCCGCCTGCCTTGCCCGCGATTTCGCGCAGCGCACGCTCGAACACTTCCGGCGGCTGGCCGCCCGGGATCAGTTGTGTGCCGTTGACGATGGTTGCGGGTACGGAATGGATGCCGGCCCGCTGATAATGGCGTTCCTGTTCGCGGACCGCATCGGCGTAGTCGTTGCTGTCCAGCACTCGACGGGCTGCTTCCGCATCCAGCCCGGCGCCCTCGGCAAGGCGCACCAGCACGGCGTGGTCCGCAACGTTTTCGTTGTCGGTGAAATAGGCACGAAACAGCGCCTGTTTCAAGGCCAGCGCGCGCGCGGGACTTTCGATTCCGGCCCAATGCAGCAGCCGGTGCGCGTCGAAGGTGTTCCACGCGCGGGTACCGGGGGCGTGGTTGATGACGACGCCGAGCTGCGCTGCACGCTCGCGGATCGCCTTGCGGTTGGCTTCGAGTTGCGCGTCGCCGATGCCGTACTTGTGCTTCAGGTGTTCGCCGGCATCTTCGCCCGCGAAGGGCATGTCCGGCTCGAGTTCGAACGGCTGCAGGTGGATTTCGGCCTGCACGCTGCCATCCAGTTTCTGCAGCGCCTGTTGCAGGCTGGCGAGGCCGATCGCGCACCACGGGCAGGCGACGTCCGAAACAAAATCGATGCGGAGCGGAGTGGGGGTGTTCATGCAGGCATCCGGTATGCGTGTGTCTGCACAATCTTGGGGCAATCGCGCGGTTATCAAATCGACGGGGCGAACAGCGACGTGCCGGGACTGACCGCCGTGCGGTGCGCTACAGTGTCCATTTCGGCAGCGCATGGAGCGTGGACACGATGACCACTGGTACGTTCTATCCGATCGGAACGCCGGGCCAGCCTTGGGGGCAGGCCGAGAAAACCGAGTGGTTGTCGCGGCAGCGCAAGCAACGCAGCCATGCCG
Source organism: Pseudomonadota bacterium (assembly GCA_018241365.1). GTDB lineage: Bacteria > Pseudomonadota > Gammaproteobacteria > Xanthomonadales > Rhodanobacteraceae > 66-474. The sequence continues at coordinate 19,233 of JAFEDX010000204.1, read as the reverse complement.
ACGAAGTGCTGGCCGTGATCGAGCGCTTGCGTCCGCGATTCGAGGTCGAACAATACGGGCAACTCGATTACGCACCCGACAGCTATCCGCTGGTCGCTCTGAAAAGCCGCGACTGGAACAGTGCGCTGCCGGTCATGCTGGTAACGGGCGGCGTGCACGGGTATGAGACCAGCGGCGTGCACGGTGCGCTGCGTTTCGCGGATCGCCATGCCGCGGATTACGCCGGGCGCGCGAATGTCATCGTGGTGCCTTGCGTCAGTCCGTGGGGTTACGAACGCATCCACCGCTGGAATCCGCAGGCGCTGGACCCCAACCGCAACTTCCGCGTCGACAGCCCGGCGCCGGAGTGCGCGGCGTTGCTGCGCTTCGTCGCGCCGTTCCGCGACCGCGTGGCCATGCACATCGACCTGCACGAAACCACCGACACCGACGAGACGGAGTTCCGTCCTGCGCTGGCAGCGCGCGACGGCAAGCCGTTCGAACCCGGCACCATTCCCGATGGGTTCTACCTGTGTGGTGACAGCGCGCGCCCTGAGCCCGAATTCCAGCAGGCGATCATTGCGGCGGTGGCCAAGGTGACCCACATCGCACCTGCGGATCCCGATGGCACGATCATCGGTTCGCCCGTGGTGGCGCCGGGTGTCATCAACTATGCGGTGGAGGAACTGGGCCTGTGCGCCGGGATCACCGCTGCACGCTACCGGACCACCACCGAGGTCTACCCGGACAGTCCGCGCGCCACGCCGGAGCAGTGCAATGCCGCCCAAGTCGCGGCGGCCTGCGCCGCGATCGAGTACGCGCTGGCCCATTGAGGCGGCCACGACTTCGAAATCCGCTGTCCCCGGCGGATGCTGCAGTGGACTCTGCAACGCCGTCTGCGGGTTGCTGCGGCGCTTTCGATACTTCTGGCCTATGACACCCGCCAGCGCGCGGTTTTACGCTGACGAGCGATGCCGGCCGTGCCGTGGCGGACAACCGTTGCCCTGCGGATCGCAGTTCGAGACATCGGGGCAACCCGTTTGAATGGCCGTTTTGTTCGAGTTGGAGACACGGACAATGAGCAACGTGGGTGGTTTGCGGAGATTCGGGGCGGGTTGCGTGCTGGCCGTCCTCATTGGGGGCTTTGCGTGGGGAGTACCGATGGCGCACGCTGCCTCGGTGCCTGCGTCGCAACTGGTCGATGCCCTGCAATGGCGCAGCGTCGGACCCTACCTCGGCGGGCGTGTGACCAGCGTCGCGGGCATTGCCTCCGAGCCTTACCACTTCTACGCGGCGTACGCGGGCGGTGGCCTGTGGGAAACCACCGACTACGGCACGCACTGGAAGCCGATCACCGACAAGCACTTCGATACCGGCAACATCGGCGCGGTCGCGGTGGCGCCTTCCAATTCGAAAATCATCTACGTGGGCACGGGCGATCCCGCCATCCGCAATACCTTCCTGACCGGCGACGGCATGTACAAGTCCGTCGATGGCGGCAAGACGTGGAGCCATATCGGGCTGGACAAGACGCACATCATCAGCTGGATCAGCATCGATCCGAAAAATCCCGATGTCGTGTACGTCGCCGCGCTCGGCCATGTGTGGGCACCGAACCCTGATCGCGGCGTGTACAAGACCACCGACGGCGGCAAGACCTGGCAGAAGATCCTGTTCGTCAACGATGACACCGGCGCGATCACGCTGGCGATGGACTCGTCCAACCCGCAGGTGTTGTACGCGACGATGTGGGAAACCTTCCGGCGCCCGTGGACGTATTCCAGCGGCGGCCCCGGCAGCGGCATCTACAAGACCACCGACGGTGGCGCGCACTGGACCAACCTCACCCACAACAAGGGCCTGCCGACCGGCATCTTCGGCAAGATCGGCATCGCCCTCGCGCCGAGCAAACCGGATGTCGTGTACGCGCTGATCCAGGCCGACTACCAGGGCAAGCCCGGCGGCCTGTTCCGCTCCGAGGACGCGGGCGCGACGTGGAAGCTGATCAACGACGACGAGGAAATCACGCAACGCGCGTTCTATTACATGCGCGTGTATCCCGATCCGAAGGACGCCGACACCATCTACCTGCCCAACGTGAACCTGTACGTGTCGCACGATGGCGGCAAGAAATTGAAGAAGCTGCATCCGCCGCACGGCGACAACCACGCGTTGTGGATCAACCCGTCGAATCCGCAGACGCTGATCGAAGGCAATGACGGTGGCGCGACGGTGTCGTTCAACGGCGGCGAAAGCTGGAGCACCGAGGACAACCAGCCGACCGGTCAGTTCTACCACGTGAACCTGGATGACCAGTTCCCGTTCCACATCTACGGCGCCCAGCAGGACCGCGGCTCGGTGGAATCGGCCAGCGCCGTGGACGCCGGCGGCATCCCGGGCGTCTGGCATGAGATCATGGGCGGCGAGGAAAGCTGGGTGGTGCCGACGCCGAACGAGGCCTGGGTCAGCTACGGCGCCAGTTACTACGGCAAGTTGTGGCGCGAGAACCGCCGCCAGGGCATTACGGTCAACGTCGATCCTTGGCCGGAATGGAAGTTCGGCCTCGCCGGCACCGAAGTGAAATACCGCTACGGCTGGATCCACTACCCGATGGGCTTCTTCTCGAAGCAGGATCCGCAGCAGTTCCTGCGCGGTGCCAACGTGCTGTTCGAGACGCGCGACCAGGGCCTCAACTGGAAGGTGATCAGCCCCGACCTCACCCGCGACGACAAGAGCAAGCAGGGTCGCCCGGGCGGCCCGATCAGCGCGGACGTGACCAGCGAGGAAATGTTTGACACGATTTCCGCGATCGGCGTTTCGCCGCTGGACAAGAACGTCATCTGGGTGGGTTCCGACGATGGACTGGTGAATGTCACCACCGACGGCGGTGCGAGCTGGAGCGAAGTACGTCCGCCGCAACTGCCGACCTGGTCGACAATCACATCGGTCGAACCTTCGCACACCGAGCGCGGCACTGTGTACGTCACGGCCAGCCGTTACATGTGGGACGACTACCACCCTTACCTGTACAAGACCACCGACTTCGGCAAGCACTGGACCGCGCTCACCACCGGACTGCCGGATGACCAGTACATGCTGAGCGTGCGCCAGGATCCGGATCAGGCCAACCTGTTGCTGGCGGCTTCGCGTTCGACGGTGTACATGAGCCTCGATGGCGGCGCGCGCTGGCAACCGCTGACGCTGAACCTGCCGGTGGTCGAAGTGACCGACATCCAGTTCCAGCCCGAGCAGCACGCCGCGGTGATTTCCACCTTCGGACGCGCCTATTGGGTGCTGGACGACGTGCAATTCCTGGAACAGCTCGCCGCGGCCAAGGTGGGGAACGATGCGCCATACCTGTTCAAGCCGCAGCAGGCCTGGCTGGTCAAACGGAGTGTCGGCGGGTTCGGCTCACGCACCCGCACCGGCAACGCCGGCGAGAATCTCGCGCCGGGTGCTACGGTGTTCTTCCATCTACCGGCGAACTACAAGGATCAGCCGGTGAAGCTCAGCTTCACCGATGCGCATGGCAAGCCGGTCAACAGCTTCGACCTGCCCTTGAAGCCCAAGATGAGCAAGTCCGACTCGGACGAAAAGGCCAAGGCACCGCCGAAGCTGCATGCCGGCATGAATCATTTCCAGTGGAACCTGCGCTACAAGGATGCCGAGGACGTGCGAGGCATCTACCACTCCGGTTTCGCAGCCAGCGAGCCGGTGGGCCCGGAAGTGTTGCCGGGCACCTACTACGCGGTGCTGAGCTATCGCGGCCACACCGAGCGGCAACCCTTCGAGGTCAAGCTCGACCCTCGGCTCACGACGACGCCGGAAGGGCTCAAGCAGCGGTTCGATCTGCTGATGCAGGTCCACGAAACCATGGGCAAGTTGAACGCAAGCCTCAACGCGGCGATCGATGAGCGCGACATCCTGAAGAAGACCATGACCGGCAAGAAGGCGTCCGGCGAGCAGACGCAACAAGAGCTGGCTGCGCTCGACCGCGACATCGACAAGTTCGTGAACCTGCAGATCCAGTCGAGCGAAGGCGCGCTGGTCTACCCGCCGCGGCTGCGTTCATGGCTGTCCTACATCTCTTCGGCGCTGGGCGAACAATTCGTTGCGCCGACGCCGGCGATGGTGCAGGTCGCGGACATGTTCGTAGGCGAAGCGAATCAGGCTGTGGCAACCCTCGATGCTGATGTGGCCGCTGCCAAGGCGCGCAGGCACTGACGCTGCGACCGGACTTCGAGAGGGGCCACGACCGGCGGTCGCGGCCGATGGAAGCGTAGCCCCGGCGACCACGGGCCGCCGGGCTCCGGGTCACGGCAGCTGAATGTCGAGCCGGGCCGGTGCTGGCACGCCGCGACGAGTCGAAGGCTTAGCGTGGCTCTGGAACTGCGAGCGGCGCAGGCTGGCGCGCTGTTTCCCGTGCATCTCGGCCTGCGAATTATAGTATGTATAAACATATACATACATGTCTTACTTCAAGTGAAACGTGTAATACTGCGCTGCCAAGGTTCCTGTCGCTTCATTGGCTGCACGCGGGTGCATTTCCGCATCACGGATCGCGGCAGTTCGTCGATATTGCGCAGCCGCTTGCCCAGATGGACCCGCAGTGAGCACTGGCGCGGGTGTCAGGCTGTGCCCCAAAACGTCAGGACGGACCCGCGTCACAGTGAAACTATGACGGAGTTCTCATTCTGGACGTGAGCGAAATGTAAAAGTAAGCTCTACCACGAGCCGGACTTGGGGAACGGATTTGGGTAAACATGATGAACGGTGTCAGCCATTTATCGACACTTTCGCATGTTTTTTTATGAGGACCCGCCGAGTTGCGGGTACCTCGACCACCTTGGCTCGTGGAACCGCTGGGTGACTGAGGATGCGTGGCAACAAGGCAATCGAATGGCGGCAATGTCGTCGTCACGAGGTGATGCAGCAAGAACTCGACCTGACCCGAGGAGAACATCATGAGTGTGCGTTTCGAACGTAGTGGACCCCTGACCGAACTGGGCAGCTATCCGCAGTGGGCACAGGACATGGTTGGCGAATGCGAGGACGCCAAGCGTGAAGTCGTCGACCACGAGCTGTGGACGAAGATGTGCGAATGCGCGTTGCTGCCGGAAGAAACCGGCAACGTGATGGTCGGCCTGTGGCCGCTGATCGAGGGTTTCCCCGGTTACATGGCACGCAGCTTGTTGAAGACACGCTACGGCCGCAGCGCCGGCGACGATCTTGCGCGGCGCTGGCTGGTGCGCAATATCCGCGTCGAGCAGAACCATGCCGAATACTGGTTGAGCTGGGCGAGCGGGAGTGGCGTGCCGCGCGAGAGCGTGATGGAAGGCCCGTTGCCGGCTGGCTCCCAGGTGCTGGCTGACTGGTGCCGGGACATCTGCGAGCGCGGTACGCTCGCGGCCGGCATCGCAGCCACCAATTACGCGGTGGAAGGCACCACCGGCGGAGTCGCGCAACGGGTGTACGAGAGCCAGACCTACGCCGATAGTTTCCCGACGGCATCGCGGAAGGCAAGCCTGCGCTGGCTGCAACTGCACGCGGCTTACGATGACATGCATCCGTGGGAGGCGTTGGAGATCGTCTGCACCTTGCTGGGTTCGACGCCGGCGCCCGTGGAAGTGGCGCATATCACCGAATGCGTACGCCGCACCTACGTGTGCATGCGACTGTTCTGCGATCGTTGTCTCGATGCCGACCGCACGATGGAACCCGGATACGCTGCCGTCGCGGCAGCCTGACTGGCCGTACGCTGCGCCAAGGTCCACTCTCCGGCCGGTTCGGGCACGAACTTTCCGGAGAGTGAACGCCATCAACAAAATGGGGATGCTGTTCCCAGAAATACCGTGATATGTGGCACGAAAATTGCTGTTTTCTTAGGCAATTCGCCGGTATTGAAGGGTTTCGATGCGAGGCTCCCCACTCGCGCTGCAACGTGCGCTGCCGAGGCGGCTCGCGCCATTGGCTTACGCCTTGGCGGCCGTCGTCGGAATGCTTGTCGCACTCACCTGGCTTGCCTTGAGCGCACAGGTCAGCGCCGCCGGAATCCTCAACGGGGAAAGCGTCTGGTCGAAGGCGCAGAAACAGGTCATCATCGATCTGGATGCGTATGCCGAAAACGGCGACGCGGAGCGTTACGCACACTTCGAGCGCGAGTGGTCGCTGTTGCAGTCCGATCGCTGGTTCCGGGATGCCATGCTGCAACCCGTCTATGACGAGCAGAAGGCCATGGAGGCCTACGCGCGCGGGGACATGATGCCAACGGCGAGGGTCGGCATTTTTTTCGCCATCCGCCACCTGGCGTGGGCGCCCCACATCAAGCAGGCGCTGGCCGACTGGCGGGCCTCCGATGCGCCGCTGGACGAATTGGAGAAAGTCGCGGACAGGTTGCATGCGGCGTATGCAACCGGGGCACCGTCGGCCGCCGAGATCACGCACCTGCGCAACCGGATCCAGGCCATCAATGCAACCATCGCGCCCCTGAGCACCAGCTTTTCACTGGAGATCGCGCACGGCGCAGAGTGGCTCGCGAGCGTCCTGTTCATGACGGTGTTGGGTGCAGCGTCCGTCGCGTGCCTGCTGTGGCTGTGGATGGCGCGCCGCGTGCTGGCCGGCATCCGTGGCAGCGAGGAACGTTATCGGCTGCTGTTCGACAGTGCGGCGGACGCGATCGTGATGGTGGATGAGGAGAGTGGCCGCATTCTCGATGCCAACCGCACCACGGCAGCGTGGACGGGCAAGGATCCACAGGCCTTGCTGGGCAAGCGCTATGCCGGGCTGTTCGAGAACCGCGTGCTGCGTGAAGGCCTGCCGAGCCATGGCGACCTGCGTGGCGCCGATGGCAAGACACGGCCGGTTGAAATGCAGAGCAGCACCGCGGTGTGGGGCGAACAGATCGTGCGCCAGGCGATCATCCGCGACATCTCGGAACGCGTGGAAAGCGAAAGTGCGCGCCGAATTGCCGCCGAAGCACTGGCCAGCATTGCCGAGGGTGTCATCATCGCCGATCCGGAGCGCCGCATGGTTTCGGTGAATGCCGCAGTGCCGCAGATCACAGGCTTCAGCCTCGACAGCCTCGCGGACATGCGACTGGATGATTCGCGCCGGATGCTGGATGGTGGCCCGATACCGCAAGCGGTTTGGGACGAGATCGCAGCCACCCATCAATGGTCGGGAGAGGTGTTGAGTCACCGCCCCGACGGCAGCAAGTACATCGAAAAGCTCAGCATCAGCACCATCCGGGACGCCGGCAATCGAGTGCAGCACTACGTTGCCGTGTTCAGCGACATTTCGGTGGCCAAGGCCGACCGCGGCCGGCTGGAGCACCTTGCCACCCACGATGCCCTGACCGGCCTGGTCAACCGCGCGGAGTTCCAGCGCCAATGCGAGGTCGCGATCGCAAACGCCGCGCACAGTCGCACCGGCGTGGTCGTGATGTTCATCGACCTGGATGCTTTCAAGTTCGTCAACGACAGCTACAGCCACGCGGTAGGCGACAGCCTGCTGATGCAGGTCGCTGACCGGATCCGGCAGCAATTGGGCGAGCGCGACGTGATCGGGCGCATCGGCGGCGACGAATTCACGGTGTTGCTGACCGGACAGATGCTGCGCGAAGACGCGGCAGCGCCGGCATCGCGGCTGCTGGCGGCGCTGTCCGAGCCTTTCCAGGTCGAGGGCTACGAAGTCGCGCTCAGCGCCAGCATAGGCATCGCCGGCTACCCGCTGGATGGCGACGATGCGCAGGCCCTGATGGCCAACGCCGACGCCGCGATGTATGCGGCCAAGTCCGAGGAACGCAATGCGTGGCGCTTCTACGTGCCAATGATGCAGGCAGATACGCGCTTGCGGATGCAGCTGGCGACGGAGTTGCGCCAGGCGCTGGCGAACGACGAGTTCCATCTGGTGTACCAGCCCAGCGTCGAGTTGCGTACCGGGCGGATCGTCGCGGTCGAGGCCCTGCTGCGCTGGCAGCATCCGGAACGCGGCGTGGTGATGCCAGGCGACTTCATCCCGATCGCCGAGAGCATCGGCATGATCCACCGGATCGACGAATGGGTGATGCGCGCGGTGTGCCGGCAGATCCGCGCCTGGGACGCCGACGCCTTGCCCGCGATCCGGGTGGCCTTGAATGTGTCTGCGCGCTGGCTGGGCCACCCGGGTTTCGTCGAGGGCATCCGCCGCGAGCTGCACGCCAACGGCATCGAGCCCAGCCGCATCGCGCTCGAGATCACCGAAGGGGCCATCCTGCGGTTGGGCGATGACACCGATCGCACGATGCGCGCGTTGCACGCGCTCGGCATCGGCGTGGCCATCGACGATTTCGGCACGGGTTATGCCTCCATGGCCTACCTGAAACTGCCGGCGGTCGCGTATCTCAAGATCGACCGTTCCTTCATCACCGGCCTGCCGAACGACGCCAATGATGCGGCCATCACCAACGCGATGCTGGCGATGGCGGCCAGCCTGGGCCTCTCGACCATCGCGGAAGGCCTGGAAAATGAAGCGCAGCACGAATTCCTGCTGCGGGCCGGTTGCACCGAAGGGCAGGGTTACCTGTATTCCTACCCGCTGCCGCCTGCCGCGCTGGAACGCATGCTCAAGCCCAAGCAGACCGGCGGTGCCAGGCTGAAACTGGTGCCACGCCACCGCGGTTGAAGGCGCGTCAGCAGCGGACTCGGGGCGTAGGTTCGTTCAAGGATGATCGCATTCCGTGCTTCACCACTACACCGTGAGCGATGTGACTGTTCCCGATGTGGCCGCGGGTCACGACACCACCGCTGCGAACCGCGCTCGCCAGGATTTCACTGGTGTCGAAAGCGTGTGGCTGTTCGGTTACGGCTCGCTGATCTACAAGGTGGATTTCCCGTTTCTCGAACGCCGCGTCGCGACGATCCAAGGTTGGACGCGGCGGTTCTGGCAGGGTTCGCATGACCACCGCGGCACGCACGCGCATCCCGGGCGTGTCGTGACCCTGGTTCCGGAGGCGGGTGCAGTCTGTACGGGCGTGGCGTATCGCATCGCGCCCGCGACACTCGAATATCTCGACCATCGCGAGAAGAATGGCTACCTGCGCTTCACCACCATGCTGGACTTTGGTGATGGCTCGCCAGCGCAAGGCTTGGTGTACATCGCGACGACTGCTAACGCCGCGTGGTTGGGTGAAGCAAGCGAGGCGGAAATCGCGCGTCATATCGCCACTGCGGTGGGGCCGAGTGGTTCGAATCGCGAGTACGTGCTGAAACTGGCGCAGGCACTGCGCGAGCTCGGTGCCAATGATCCGCACGTGTTCGCCATCGAGGCTGCCTTGCGGAGCCTGTAGCATCGAGCTTGCAGTTGCGTGTATCTGAGGCGGAAGCAGATGGCTGGAGCCAGAAGGACGCGGAAATGCGCGGCAATCAATGCCGCGTGCGCTTGCCGCTGGCGGGGTTCATCTCGACGCTGAGGCTGAAGGTGCGCTGTTCGCCGGGTTGCATCGCGCCGACGCCGACCAGGCGACGTGCGATTTCCTCACCGCGTTCGTTGCGGATGACCAGCACCATCGAATACTCCCACGCGCCGCTGTCGGCCGGATTGCGGAAGCTGCCTTCGACACGCAATGGCGTCAATGCAGCCGGCGCGACCAGTTCGGCGGCCGGACCGCCGTAACGCAGCTTGTGGTTGCACGCGGGACAAACGACTGCGCTTTCGAGGATGGTCTCGCGGCAGTGCGGGCAGGCGCGCGTGGCGCCCGCCGTGCCCGCATTGGGTACCGTCATGAGTTGTGGCCGCTGCCGTTGCCCTTGTGGATATCGGTAACGCCGGCCTTGCCGTCGTCCCAGCCGAACTCGGCGTTGCCGCGCATCTTCGAGCCCTTGGCCACGCTGAAGGTGGCGGATTTCACGTCACCGGTCAGCGCGCCGGTCTGCAGCAGTTCGACGTGCTGGGCGTTTTCGATGTTGCCGGTCAGGTCGCCTGCGATCGTCACGCGCTCGGCACGTACGCTGCCGTTGACCTTGGCTCCGTGCTCGATGGTAAGGTCGCCATGCACGCTGATGTCGCCCTTGAAGCGGCCGGCAATGCGTACGTGTCCCGCGCCTTCGATCTTGCCTTCGATGACGAGATCGGGAGCGATGTGCGACTCCGATCCGGATTTGGCATGCGTCGGAATGGGCTCGGGGCTGAATGCGGGCGTCTTCGCGACAGGCGTGGGCAGTTCGGCTTGGCCGGGTGCATCGAAACGTGCGAGGTCAGGCGGGTTGGGCAGCGACGACGACGGTGACTTCGCGGGTTCTTTCCACAGGGCCATGGCGGCACTCCGGTTTCGGGTCAGGGGAGGTCGAGCGTACCGCCAAACTGGCCTGATGGGAACCCTAAACTGAACGAAAAAACGAGCCGGTTCACGGAATTGTGGACGGCTTCTCTGGTAGTACCTCAATGACTTGGGCCGCGCTCGTGGGTGGATGCGTTGCAACGCTGCGCGATGGTCGAATTCGCCGTCCTCTGTTCGTCGTCTGGAAAGGAGCCACGAGCACCGGCATTGCCGGCCGCGGCTTCGCACTTGCGATGAGGAGACACGACGATGCGATTTCTTTCTCTTGTACGGGTTCGGGAAGACACTGGACGGAAGCCCAGCGCGAGGCTGATGGCCGACATGGGCCAACTGATGACGGAGATGACCGCGGACGGCACGCTGCTGGATACCGCGGGTTTGTGTCCAACCGCGCAGGGCAAGAAGGTGCGGCTGTCGCACGGCAGGCAGACGGTGTCGGATGGGCCATTCACCGAGTCCAAGGAAGTGGTCGGTGGTTACGCATTGTTGAACGCCGATTCGATGGAACACGCGTTGCAACTGACAAAGCGTTTCCTCGACGTGCACGGCGACGAGTGGGAAGTGGAGTGCGAGATCAGACAGCTGGCCGAGGATTGCCAGGAATCCTGAGCGGCGCCGCTTGCAGCGAGTCGTAGCCCGACTCGCAACGATGGGCGAACGCGTAGCTTGCCGGACCAGCCTAACCGGCCGCCTTTTTCAGCAGCTCGCGGATGCGATTTGCTTCATCCGCTGTCAGCTTCGTCAAGGCGAAGGATGTTGGCCACATTGCACCATCATCCAGTTTGGCCGCGTCGTTGAAACCAAGGGTCAGGTAACGATCCTTGAATTTGGACGCCGGGCGGAAGAAGCAAATGATTTTCTCGTCCGCGTTGGCGTAGGCGGGCATGCCGTACCAGGTTTTCGGGAAAAGTTGTGGTGCCGCAGCCCTGATGAGTCCGTGCAGGCGTTCGCACAGTGCGCGTTCGTCTGGCGGGATCTTCGCGATAGCCTCCAGAACGTCCATTTCGCCGTCCGCCCCGCGCTTCGCGCTTTTCAGCTCGCGCGCACGTTCTTTCATTGCGGCACGTTCCTCGGCGGTGAAACCGAGCGGCGTCTTGCTTGCCTGGGTGGTCTTCTTCGCTGCCATGGTTGGTTACCTGTATATGGATACTTCAATGCAGGTTTCCGGGCTTTGCCGGTAGCCTCAATCCCGGTCGGGTGCACCCAGCGGAAACAGACGGCGGTATGGACGGCCGCCTTCCACGCAGCGCGCGAAGGAAGGACGGGCGAGCAGCCGCGTGCGGTAGGCGTGCACGTTGCGGAACGGTTCGCCGATCGGGTGCGTCCAATCGGCATAGAACAACGCGGGCGCGGCGGCGCAATCGGCAAGGCTGAAGGCTTCGCCCGCTGCCCACTCGCGACCGGCCATGTGCCGATCCAGCCATGCGTAAGCGGTGTCAAGTATGCGGCGTGCTTCACCGACACCGTACGGATCGCGGTCGGTTTCCTGGCGCAACGCGTTGAAAACGATTTTCTGCTGCGGCGTGTGGATGTAGTTGTCGAACAGGCGGTCCAGCATGCGTACTTCGATGGCCTTGCCTGCATCGGCCGGAATCAGGCGGGCGGAGCCGGGATGATGAACGTCGAGGTATTCAATGATGCTGGTGGCTTCCATCACTTGCCGCGCACCGTCGACCAGGATCGGAAACCGCTGTATCGGCCAGCGCTGCGCGAACTCGGCCTGGATGTCGGGATGCTCGGGCGTCAGCGGCATGAATTCGAACGGGGTGTTGTTCTCGTACAGCGCGATCAGCGCCTTCTGTGTGTAGGACGAAAACGGGTGGCCGAAAACCTGCATGGGTGACTCCAGGGAGTGGATGCCGTAGGCGACGAGCGGAGCGACGCGGAATCGACGTCGCACGCTGCAGGCTGCGCGCAGCGGTGGTCCGGCCAACCCGCAAACGTGCGGGGCGAAGCTCAGGGGGTTGGCGCGGATCCGTCATCCTGGGTGTTGGCGTGCGCGAGTTGGTAGTGAGCGATCCACTCGGCGGCGGGCTCCGGCTTGCCGAGGTGGAAACCCTGGCCGAGGTCGCAGCCCATGGCCGTCAGCATGGACTGGGTTTCCGCGTTTTCGATGCCTTCCGCCGTCACGTCCAACCCGAGGTTGTGCGCCAGCGTGATGATCGAATCGACCAGCTTGGCCATGCGCGGATCATCGCGCATGGCATTCACCAGCGATTTGTCGATCTTGAGTTCGGAGGCCGGGAACTTGCTTAGGTAGGTGATCGAGGCGAAGCCGGTGCCGAAATCGTCGATGGCGACGCGCACCCCGCGTTCGCGCAGCCTGCGCAAGGTGTGCACGGCCGAGTCCATGTCTTTCGCCAGCGCCGTTTCAGTCACCTCCGCGATGACCGAGGTGGGCGCAATGCCCCAGATCCCCAGCGCGTCGAACAGTTGTTCCACCAGCCCGGGCCGTGACAGCACCCGCGGCGACAGGTTGATTGCGAACAGGAACCCGGGTACGCCCGCCATCGCGGCGGCGTAACGGAACGTCGTGTGGATGCTCCAGCGGGTCAGCGCGAGGATCAGGTCGTTCTGCTCGGCGAAGGTCACGAAATCGTCCGGCCGCACCACGCCTTGCGTCCGGCTGGTCCAGCGCGCCAGCGATTCCACACCCACGATGATGTCCCGCTGCAGATCCCGGATCGGCTGGAAGAAAGTGACAAGACGGTTGGCTTCGATGCTGTCGCTCAAGTCCTGGTAGTCGATCGTGCGTTCGGTGTCGCGGATGTCGTGGAACGCGTAATGGTCACCGTTCGAGGCCGCGTCGGCGGCAGCCATCTGCGCGTGGCGCCACAGGGTGTCCGCATCCTGTCCGTCCGACGGATGCAGCGCTGCCCCCAACACGATCCGCGCCTGCCACGGCGGGATGGCCGGCGCGAGCTGCAGGGGTGACTCGAAGGCCGCCTGCAACCGGGTGATCGCGAGCAAGGCCTGGTTGCGGGTGTGCACGCGTGGCAGGATCACCGCGAAGGACTCGTCGCCGGTGCGCAGCACCGTGTCGGTGGGTCGCAGCGACGCCTTGAGCAATTGCTCGATGCCGGTTTCGGCTTGCTCTCCCTGTTCCCAGCCGAAGCGGACCGCGAGCTGGCCGAGTTCGCGGATGCGTACGGACATCACCGCGAAGCCATGAGTGTTTTCGCCGCCCCCCAGCTGTTCCCCGATGGCCGTGAAGACTTCGCTGCGGTTCAGCATGGGAGCGTTGCCTTTCTCATGCCGGCACGAATCCGGCGGTATCGATGGTGTATTCGCCGGCGGCGAAGTTGTGCACGATTTCGACGCTCCGGCCATCGCTGGTCTGGCCCAACAAGTCGAAGGCGCGGAAATCCACCAGCGGTTGCTTGTCGGGGGTGCTGATCACCAGCACGCGCGGACGCAGGCGGCGCACCTGGTTTTGCTCCATCACCACGGCCAGTTCGCCGGTACTGAGCTCGACGCAGGAACCGGTCGGATACACGCCCAGGCACACCTGGAACTGTTCCACCAGTTCGGTCTGGAACAGCCTGCCGCGGGCGCGATAGATCTCCTGCAACGCCTTGTGGCGCGACACCGGCGAGCGGTAGGGGCGGGGGCTGATCATGGCGTCGTAGGTGTCGACGATCGCCAGCATCCGGCCAGCCATCGGAATGCCGCTTTCCATGATGCCATCGGGATAGCCGCTGCCGTTGCTGCGCTCGTGGTGGGTGCGCAGCACGTCCAGCACGTCCGGATCGGTGATGCCCGCCGCGGCGACGATCGCGACGCCTTCCTCGACGTGCCGGTGCACGCTGGCGGTCTCGGCCTCGGACAACGGCCCGTTGCGTTGCAACAGTTCGCGTTCGACCCGGGTCTTGCCCACGTCCATCAGCAGGCCGCCGGTGGCGAGGCTCACGATGGTGCCTTCCTGCAGGCCGAGGTGGCGTCCGAATGCCGCCGCCAGCGCACCGCATGAGATCGCATGGCTGTAGGTGTAGTCGTCGTGCCGACGCAGGCTCTCGAGGAACAGGAATGCGTCGGCGCTGCGCAACATGCTTGCCACCAGCGGACGCACCACCTGCTCGACCTGTTCGACCGCCAGCTCGCGGCCGTGGGCCACGTCGGAGTAGATCCGGTCCACGGTTTCCGTGATCGACTGAAGCGCATCGTGCGCGCGCGGCAGCTCGTCGTCGAGGCTGGTCTGGTCGGCATAGGTCGTGGTCGGCCGGAATCGGGGTTCCTGCGACGGGCCGCGCTTCAGGAGCAGCAGGCGCCGATCCAGCGCCAGCGTGCGACGGCGGTCGATATACACGAACTTGCACAGTTCGCGCAGCGTGAGCACATCTTCCTCGCTGCGCACTTCCACCCCCTGCAGTGGAAACGGCGTGCCTTCCCAGGGCCGGTCGAGCCGGCACACGTACATCCCGAGTTCGAGGTCGGCGATGTCGATGCGGGTTTCTTCGATCTGCGTGGTCATGAGGCCATGGTCGCGGGCACGCGTCGAGCGTATCAGGACTTTCCCGGGAAAATCCGCCGGCACAGTGTAAGCGCACCGTGGCAAGGTGGCGGGAGATATGGACTTGCATCACGGACAGCCTGGCCTTACGTTGATCACATGGCGAAGGGTTTTGTCAACGACGACGCGGTGCAGGACCAGATCGACGCGACGGTCGCCGATGCGGTGGCGCGCGCCCGCAGCAAGCAGGGCAAGGGCCCGGGCCTCTCCCATTGCGAGGAATGCGGCGCGCCGATTCCGGAAGCGCGGCGCAAGGCCGTGCCCGGCGTGCGCCTGTGCCTGCGCTGCCAGGCCGAGCGGGATCGCGAGGAAACCACGTTCAGCGGTTACAACCGGCGCGGCAGCAAGGACAGCCAGTTGCGTTGACGGTTGCCTGAGCCGCGATCCTTTTATCCTTGGCGGATCATTCGGGGACCGTTCCATGAAATGCATCCTGCCGTTGTTGTTTTGCCTGTTCACATGGCCGGTGCTGGCTGCCGTGCCGAAACCGTTGCTGCTGACGCATGTCGGCCTGATCGATGGCACGGGCGCATCGGTCCAGCGCGACATGACGATCGAGATCGAGGGGGGGCGCATCGCCGCGGTGTATCCGGGCAACAGCCGGCCCGTACCGAAAGATGCCGAAGTGCGCGACCTCAGCGGCAGGTACGTGATCCCCGGCCTGATCGACGCGCACGTGCACATCACCGATGCAGAACCGGATATTGCGCACTACAAGACTTTCCTGCATGCGTTGCTGCTGGGCGGCGTGACCGGTATCCGCGACATGGCGGGCGACGACCGCCTGCTGCAATTCCTCGCTGAACAGGCGAATTCGGATGCATTCGCGTCGCCGGATATTTTCTACGTCGCGCTGATGGCGGGGCCGACATTCTTCAAGGAAGACTTCCGCGCGCAGGATGCGTCGAAGGGCGAGCCGCTGGGTTTCGCGCCGTGGATGCAGGCGATCACCGCGAAGACGGACATCCCGCTGGCGGTGGCGGAAGCGAAGGGCACTGGCGCAACCGGCATCAAGCTGTATGCCAACCTGCCTGCCGCGCTGGTCAAGGTCATCACTGCGGAAGCGCACCGGCAGGGCCTGCGGGTGTGGACGCATGCGACGATCTTTCCGGCCAAACCCAGCGATGCGGTGGATGCCGGCGCCGACACGATCTCCCACAGCCCGTACCTGGTGTGGGAAGCGGCGCCGAGCGTACCGGACGATTACAGGATGCGCGCGATGGGCGATTTCGAACACGTCAAGCCGGACGCGCCGCAGATCGTTGCGCTGCTCGACGCGATGAAGCAGCGCGGCACCATCCTCGATGCAACCTTGCTGGTATTCAAGAACGAAGCGCAGCTCCACCCGCAAAGCGTTGGCGCGGGCATCATGCCGTGGAGCTATGCCGTGACGCGTCTCGCCCACCAGCGCGGCGTATTGATCGACGCGGGCACCGATGATGCAGGGTTCCCGTACGGCAAGGACGGCCCCGAACTTGATAGATCGCCCTCGGTGCACGAGGAAATGGCGCTGCTGGTCGAGCACTGCGGTTTCACGCCGTTGCAGGCGATCGAGGCTGCGACCGAGGTCGGCGCCGCGGCGCTGGGCCAGTCGGCGCAACGCGGCACGATCACGCCCGGCAAATTCGCGGACCTCGTGGTGCTGGATGCCGATCCTTCACGCGACATCCGCAACACCACGAAGATCGACTTCGTGGTCAAGCACGGGCGCGTCTACACGCGTGTCCCCACCCATTGAACGTCGGCTCCGATTCATTTCCTGTCATTCCTGCGAAAGCCGAACGTGGCGGCGCCATCCAACCCGGTGGTGTACCTGATTTCGGGGTTTCGCCGGGGCTTCCACGGCCTGCTGGTGTGAATGCCGGCGTCGGCATTCTTGCAACGCGGGTATCCCTGGCGCCGTGTGCCGTGACGCGTGCGTCTCGTCCATGCCGGCTGGCGGCGCAAGGCTCGTCACGATCGTCCTGCGCGTGAACAAGTGTTTCCGCCCGCGCACTGCATCACCTTTGGGGGCCGCGCCCGGTCAAAATTGGTGTCGCGCATCAGTGACCGCGGACGCATGGCATCGGTCTTGCTCGGTGGCGCTTGCAGCCACCCGAGATGTTTCCACGAACGATGTCCATCGACGTATTGCCAACACCGCAGATCATGCCCCCCGAAGTGGCGGGCCGGATCGTCGCACGCTCGCACTGGCTGCGTACGCTTGGACTCGCGCTCGGCTCCGTCATGGTCGGCACGGTGTTTTATCGACACGCTGTGCCGATCCAGATGTGGGTCTTGCTGGTACTGCACGGGCTGGCATGGCCACAGGTCGCGTGGCTGATCCTGCGTCGCAGCAACCGGCCGGTGGCAGACGACCGCCGCTTCTTCCTCGGCGATGCTGCAATGGGCGGCGCCTGGATCGCATTGATGCAGTTCAACCTGCTGCCGACCGTGCTGCTGGTGACGATGTACGCGATCACCCTGGTCGCCATCGGCGGCTTCAGGTACCTGGCACATGGTTTTGCGTTGCTGGCCATCGCATGCGGCGTCGCTTCGGTGGCGAACGGACTTTCCTTCGCCCCCGATACCGGCATGCCCGAGTTGCTGGCTTCGCTGCCGCTGCTGGTGGTGTTCCCGGTATCGCTGGGTTTGATCACGCACAAGCTTGCCCACCAGGTGCGGGCGCAGAACCGCCAGCTGCTGCGGCTGGGCAGCCTCGATGCCTTGAGCGGCCTGCTGAACCGCAAGCATTGGGAAGACGCGGTGAATGCGATATTGGCGCGGCACTGCTGCGACAACGCAGTCATGTTGCTGATCGACATCGACCGCTTCAAGCACATCAACGACCAATTTGGCCATACCGTGGGTGACGAAGTGATACGCCAGGTTGGCGCGATCATCCGCGGCAGCCTGCGTGAGGGCGACCTGGCCGGCCGCTACGGTGGCGACGAATTCGGCGTGGTGTTGTGCAACGCGAACCTGCCGGCGGCTGCGGCCGTGGCGGAGAGGATCCGTTCGGGGGTGGCCGAGCTGACCGTCGAAAAGGCTCCGCAGCTGCGCTGCACGCTCAGCATCGGGCTTGCGCACAGCGCCGATGCGACGGGCAATACCCGCGACTGGATCGAGCAGGCCGACGCCGCGCTGTACCGGGCCAAGCTGGCCGGACGCAACCGCCTCGTGGTGGCGGCCTGAGGGAGTTTGTCCGTGCGCCGCCAGCGATTGATGCGCAGCCCAGTCCGCTCTGCGTACGGCCATGATGCTACCATTCAGCCACTTTCCCGGATTGCGCCGGCAGGTGCTTTATGGGTGAGGCTTCGTTCGAAGTGATCGGTGAAGTCGCGAGGTTCCGCCTGAGCGGTGAACAGGTGCTGGAAGACAGCGTGCGCCAGATTGCCGATGCGATCGTGCATACCAAGGAACTCGGCCTGGACAAACTGCTGGTCGATGTCACCACGATTGCAGGTGTTGCTCCCCCCGGTGTGGCTACCCGTCATTGGTTCATGGGCGAGTGGGCCCGGGCCGGCCGGGGCAGCGTACGCGTTGCCATGGTCACCCGACCGGAGTTCATCGAACCCGACAGGTTCGGCGTCATCGCCGGCATGAACGCCGGCTTTGTCAGCAATGTGTTTGAAACCGAACAGCAAGCGCTGGATTGGTTGCTTGGCCGGTGAGGCAAGGGTGCATTGCGGGGGAAACGGGCCCCGTGGTGCGTTCCGCCCTGTGCCTGGTGATTTGGTAGCACAATGCACGTTCCTTCCCCATGGAGAACGTCATGCGAACGCCCGGTTTCATCCTGCTCGCTGCGCTGGTCCTGCCGTTCACGGCTTCCGCGCAATCCGCCACGGGCCCGGCTACGCCAGCCACGGATGCGGTGAAGGTTCCCGCCTTCGTCACCAGGGCGATCGACGATCCTGCGCGCGCCGCGGACAGGAAGGACGATGCGCGCCGCCAGATGGCCGCCGTGATGACCTTCACCGGCGCCAAGCCGGGCGACAAGGTGATGGAGCTGCTGCCCGGCAGCGGCTACTGGACACGGGTGTTCAGCCAGGTGGTCAAGCCCGGCGGGCACGTGTACACCGTGTGGCCCGACTCGACCAAGCCCGACAGCAAGAGCTGGGCGACTTGGGCGGAGCTGGTCAAGACGGCGCACTACGACGACGTGACGATGCTGCGCGAAGACATGAACAAGCCGCATGCACCGGCTGCGGTGGACATCGTGTTCACGTCCGAGAATTACCATGACCTGCACGATCCGTTCTGGGGCCCGGACAAGAAGCCGGTGGACATGGCCGCGTTCAACAAGGCGATCTTTGACGCGCTGAAGCCGGGTGGCGTGTTCATCGTGACCGATCACATCGCGCCTGCGGGTTCCGGCACCCGCGACACCGATACGTTGCACCGCATCGACCCGGAAGTCGTGAAGCAGGAAGTGGAAGCCGCCGGCTTC
>JAFEDX010000203.1 GCA_018241365.1 Pseudomonadota bacterium | reverse complement strand
GGCCGCCGGAGCCAATTGCGATCAGGCCGTGTTCGGGTTCCAGCACGTCACCATTGCCCGAAATCAGCAGGGAGGCTTCC
The DNA here is from genome assembly GCA_018241365.1 of Pseudomonadota bacterium. Classification (GTDB taxonomy): domain Bacteria; phylum Pseudomonadota; class Gammaproteobacteria; order Xanthomonadales; family Rhodanobacteraceae; genus 66-474. The sequence goes on along the minus strand of JAFEDX010000203.1, from coordinate 22,365 downwards.
TTGTCGGCGACCGCGAGCATGGCTTCAAGCCTTCCCAGACGGCGGTCGGTGCGCCATTCCTTGGCCATTTCGACCGCGGCGCGGGTCAACTGGCCGTTGTGCTTGGCCAGCTTGTCCTCGAACAGCTCGAACAAGGTGAAGGCATCCGCCGTGGCGCCGGCGAAACCGGCCAGCACGTCGGCGTTCTTGCCGAGCCGGCGGATCTTCTTCGCGTTGGCCTTGACCACGGTATTGCCCAGCGTGACCTGGCCGTCGCCGCCCAGGACGACCTTGCCGCCCTTGCGTACGGACAGGATGGTGGTGGCGTGGAAGGATTCCATGGCGGTCTCGCTGATGGGGTCGCCGCAAAGGTGGGGTCGTCTGGCGCTGATGGCAAGCGCTGCGGCGAGATCACGGGGCGGGGGTGATGTCGCATACCTGACCTCGACCCGCACCGGAGGCTGGCTGCCAGCTGAACCAAAGGTGTCAGCGTAGCGAGAGCCGAGCCCGAACGGATTGCGTGATGGAAATGTGACGAGTATTGTTAAGTGCCGGTTAAAGAGCAGGGTGGCTCTGGGCGAGGCACGTTTCACGTGCATCGCAACCGGCGTATCGCGTGTTGCAGAAACATCCCACAGACGTTTTTCCACACTTTCGTTGGGGAGCGCTCATGAATCACAAACAAAACCGCTTGTCGCTGGCCGTGCGCATCGGCTTGACCGCCGGGCTCGTAGCCGTGGCGGGCATGGCGCAGGCGCAACAGGCAACGGACAACCAGGCTGGTTCCAAGGAACAGCCGAAAACGCTGCAAACGGTGGTAGTCACCGGATCATTGATCCGTCGCGTGGATACCGAAACCGCCAGTCCCGTCACCATCATCGATCGCCAGAACATCACCAGTTCCGGCAAGCCGACGCTGGGCGATGTGTTGCAGCAGATGCCCAGCATCGCCGGCGACGCGACCAATCCGCAGAACAACACGAACGGCGGTGGCGTGGCCTCGCCGCTGACCGAAGGCGGCGACGGCGCTTCGCGCGTGTCATTGCGTGGCCTCGGCACTGGCCGCACGCTGGTGCTGATCGATGGCCAGCGCATGTTGAACGCCGACCTGAACCTGATTCCGCAGAACATGGTGCAACGCATCGACGTGCTGGCCGAAGGCGCGTCCACGACCTACGGTTCGGATGCCGTCGGCGGTGTGGTCAACATCCTGCTTCGCCACGACTTCAACGGCGCGGAGATGAGCTTCAACGGCGGCGTCTCCGGTCACGGCGACGGCCAACGGCATGGCTTCAGCCTGACCCTGGGGCACACGGGTGATCGCTACAACATCGTCGGCGGCCTCGACTACAACAAGTACAACGCCGTGCCCAACACGCGGCGCGATTTCTCGGCGCACCAGTTGTACCTGTCCGACGGGGCGGTCAGCGTGGCGGGGTCAAGTTCGATTCCCAACGGCCGGATGTCGATACCTGCCACGTTCGCCTCGCGTTATGGGTGCACGCCCAATTCATCAGGCTTCATTACGGTGACGCGGGCCAGCGGCGACGGCACGGCCCTCGGCGACTACCGCTGCCGCACCGCGAGCGACACGTTCAACTACGCCGCCTACAACTACATCCAGGTCGCGCAGCAGCGCACCGACGGCTTCGTGCTCGGCAGCTACAACCTGACCGACAACATCACGGCGTTCGTCGATGCCTTCTACAACCACACCTCGTCGGCCGGCCAGGACGCGTCGATTCCGGTCGGCACCGGCGACGGCCTGGTGATTCCTTCGACCGCACCGTTCAATCCGTTCGGGCTCACCTTCAGTCCGAACCCGATTCCCGGCGATCCGAACAGTGGCTATGTGTTCCAGAGCCGCATGACAGGCATCGGTACCCGTATCCACCCCTACGCCACCAGCACCGGGCAGTTGATCGCCGGGTTGCGCGGTGCGGTTGGCCAAAGCAGCTGGAACTGGAACGTCACGGTCGACTACGGCCATACCAAGCGCATGCAGGACGATGAGAACGAGCTGTACATCCCGGCCCTGCAGGCGGCCATCGATTCCGGCGTCAACATCTTCGACCAGCAGGCGAATGGCGCGGCGCTGAGCGAAGGCGCCGTGGATGCGGTGTACCGGAAGAATGAAACCTTGCGGCAGATCAGCGCGGGCGCCAATGGCGACCTGTTCTCGCTGCCGGCGGGCGACGTGCAGCTGGCGGTGGGTGCGCTGTACCGCAAGCAGTCCATGAACTACACGATCAATCCGCTCGCCTTGCTGGATCCGGCTTCCGGAACCTGCCAAATCTCGCAGGAGGCCTGCGGTTCGCCCGGCAGCGGCAAGGACGACGTCAAGGAAGCGTTCGCGGAAACCCTGATCCCGCTGCTGAAGGAAGTCCCCGGCGCGTACTCGTTGAACCTCGATCTGGGCGTGCGTTACTCCGACTACAACACGGCAGGCTCCACCACCAATGGCAAGATCGCGATCGAATGGCGTCCGATCCAGGACCTGCTGGTGCGCGGCACGATTTCGCAAGTCTTCCGGGCACCGAACCTCGACCAGCTGTACGACGGACGCTCGTTGGTGCAGCCGACCTTGAATGATCCCTGCGCCTTCCTCACGGCCGCGGAACTTGCGCAGCACACCGCCGCCTGCCAGTCGGTGCCACCGAACTGGCCGGGCAACAGTCCGGCACAGGTCAACACCTACTACTCGGGCTCCAACGTCGTGGGTGCCAGTCTCAAGCCGGAGCACGGCAAGTCGGTGGATTTCGGGCTGGTCTACAACCCGGGCTGGGCACCAGGCCTGAACACCAGCGTCGACTTCTGGCACATCTACCTGAACGACACGCTGGTGCCGATTTCGGGCATCACCGTGGTCAACGCGTGCTTCAACAACGGAGCCAGTCCGTTCTGCCCGTTCATCCATCGCTACGACACGACCACCAAGCAACCCGGCCAGGTCTTCTACATCGATACGCCGGTCGTCAATCTCGGCAGCCTGAGCACGAGTGGCATCGACTTCACGGCCAATTACAAGATCCCGCACTTTGATCTGGGCGGCGTGAATCCGGGTGACTTCAAGCTCGGGCTGGCCACCAGTTACATTGCCACGTTCAACAACAACGCGACCCCGGGGGCGGCCGGCTCCACGGTCGACAAACTCGCCGGAACCTGGAACGCGCAGTTCGGCAACGTCTCACGCTGGCGCGGGACCGCCACGATCGCCTGGAACCGTGGCGACTGGGATGCCCAATGGCGTACGCGTTACATCAGTGCAGTGACCGCGCTCAACGCCGACGCCGCCACCAATGCGAGCTTGCCGGTGGCCTCGGTGGTCTACAGTGATCTCCAGCTTGGCTACGCGGTGCCCGTCATCCATACCCGTTTCGACCTGGGCGTGGACAACCTGTTCGACCGGCGGCCGCCGCTGATCTACCAGAACGGGCAAGGCAACACCGACTCCGCCACCTACGACATGATGGGCCGCTACTACTGGGCGCGGGCGACGCTCAAGTTTTGAGCGAACGCTGGATCGACCGGAACCGGCAAGGGCGCCGCGGAAGCGGCGCCCTTTTTCGTGGCTACACTGGAACATCCCGGCGCAAGGAAACTGGTTACATGCCCAATTCGGCCGCCAAGCTCGCCGAGGCCATGGCGACGGCATGGAACGCCGGCGAAGCCGAACGCGTGATCCTGCTTGCCTCCAACGCGCCAGGCATCGGTGCCGCGGATGAAGGCGTGCTGGCCTTGCTTGGCATGGCCCAGCAACACACCGGGCGGCATGCCGAGGCGGTGGACAGCTTCGAACGCCTGTGCCGGCTGCGGCCCGACGTTTCCGCATGGTGGAACAATCTTGGCGTCGCCTGTCGTGATGCCGGCGACCTGGCGACGGCGGAACGCGCGCTGGCCCGTGCCCGGGAACTGGCGCCGCGTGACGCCGATGTGCTGTACAACCTCGGCGTGCTCTACATCGTGCAGCAGCGCTGGCCGCTGGCGCGCGAGAGGCTGCTGGATGCCGTGCAGCTTGCGCCGCAGTTTGTCGAGGCGCGCCTGGAGGCTGCCCACGCCTGCCATGTCTGCGGGGACATCGAGAGCGAGCGGGTGATGCTGGAAGGTGCCGATGGCTGGCCGCCACAGCCGGCCGTGCAGGCGCTGGTGCTGGCTTCGATACTGTCGGTGCTGGGGCGGCTGGAAACGGCTCTGAACGTGTTGGCGCGGGCGCGCGTGCCGGAAGGGCCGGCGGCCAGGACGCTGCGGTTGCGCATCGCCGCGCAGCGCGTTGCCTTGTACGAACGGAACAATCTGCTCGAACGTGCGCAGCGCGAGCTGCAGCAGGTGCCACTGGATGTCTTGGACGGGTTGCCGGCCGATGCCGTCGATGCGCGGGCCGACGGCTGGCGCGCGCACGCGGTGGTGGCGATGCGTGAGGGCCGCCATGCCGACGCGGCCGCGCTGTACCAGCGCGTGCTGGGCGTGGTCGGCGACGACGAAGGCCGCGCAACGGCCGCATTCGGCCTGGCTGCCGCGCTCGATCGGCAACGCCGCCACGACGAGGCTTGGCAGGCGCTCGGGATTGCCCACGCGGCGCAACTGGGCGTCGTGCGGCAGGCGGCTCCGGAGTTGCTGAAACCGGACAGCCAGCCGCTGCCTATGGTGACTCACGTGGTGGGTGCGGCCGAGTTCGCCACGTGGAAACCGTTGGCGGCGCCGCCGAAGGAACGCAGTCCGGTATTCGTGATCGGGTTCCCGCGTTCCGGTACCACCTTGTTGGAGCAGATGCTCGACGCCCACCCTGATTTCCGCTCGATGGACGAGCGTGGGTTCATCTACAGCCTGATCGATCGCATGCGGCACGTTGGCCAACGTTACCCGGCCGATCTTGCCGGCCTGTCGCAGGCCGATGCCGACCAGCTGCGCGCAACCTACCTCCGCATGGTTGCAAACGTGTTGCCCGATCTCGGCGGGCACCGGCTGGTCGACAAGAACCCGCTCAACATGCTGTGCCTGCCGCTGATCCTGCGGCTGTTCCCCGAGGCGCGCATCATCCTGTGCCTGCGGCATCCCTGCGACGTGCTGCTGAGTTGTCACATGCAGTCGTTTCGCTCACCGGCGTTCAGGGCGATGTGCTCTTCGTTGCCGCGCCTCGCGCGCGGCTATGCAGAGGCGTTCGAACAGTGCTGCAGGCACGTCGAGGTGTTCGAGCCGAGCGTGTTGCAGTGGCGTTACGAATCCGTGGTCGATGATTTCGATGGCGCGGTCATGCGTCTCGGCAGATTCCTGGAAGTCGAGGACGCATCGCCGTTCGCGGGCTTCGCCGCGCGGGCGCGGGACAAGCGGTTCATCGCTACACCCAGCTATGCCCAGGTTACGCGGCCGGTAAGTTCGGCGGCGGTGGGGCGCTGGGAAGCGTATCGCGGGCACTTCGAGCCGGTGCTGCCGGTGCTGCGGCCGTGGCTCGAGCGCTTCGGCTACACCGTTTGATGGGGCGGAGCCTGCTGCGGGAGTGCCCGAAGAGCTGCTTTTGCAGGAGGGCCGGAAGGCCCGACAAGGATTACCGGGACGTTGTCGAAGGTACTGTCCATGGCCAAGAGCCGCATGGTCGCGGCTTCCGCTGTTCCTACCGGCGCTTTGCGCGCGGATGCGCGGCGTCGTAAACCTTGGCGAGATGCTGGAAGTCGAGATGCGTGTAGATCTGGGTGGTGCCGATGTCGGCGTGGCCCAGGAGTTCCTGCACCGCGCGCAGGTTGCCGGATGATTCCAGCAGGTGCGAGGCGCAGGAATGCCGCAGCAAGTGTGGGTACACGCGCTTCCACACGCCTTGCTGGCGCGCACGGCGCTTGATCGCGGCGCGTACAGCGCCGGGCGTCAGTGCATGGCCACCGCGCCCAGGCAGCACAGGCTCATCCGCGCCCGCCGGTTGCGCCGCGTGCAGTGCCGCCAGTGCCGACAACGCCATGCGTCCCACCGGCACGATGCGGGTCTTGTTGCCCTTGCCGGTGACACGCAGCAAACCCTCGTCGACATCGAGGTCGCGCCAGCGCACGCCGCACAGTTCCGACACGCGCAGGCCACTCGAATACAGCAGCTCCAGCAGTGCGCGGTCGCGCAGCGCCAGCGGATCGTCCGCATCCACCTCGACCAGCGCTGCGGCTTCGTCGACATCCAGCACTTCCGGCAGCTTGCGACGCACCTTGGGCGTGCGTACGCCGGCCGCCGGGTTGTTGCGGAGCTTGCCGTCACGTGCAAGGAACCGGAAGAAACTGCGGTAAGCCGACAGCATGGCGCGCAGCGAAGGAGGTTCGAGGCCGCGCCGATGTTCGTCAGCGACCAGTGTCTGCAACTGCTCGCCGCGCAGTTCATCCCAGTTTGCAAGCGTCAGCGATTCGGCAAAGCGCGCCAAGGTTTCCAGCGCATGCGCGTAATTGCGCAGGGTTCCCGGCGAATAACGGCGCTCGACCGCGAGATATTGCAGGAAGCGGGCAGTGTCGTCGGTGAGCGCCGCGGTCATTTCGTCTCGACGGGATAGCGCGAGATCGCCGCATCCAGCGCCTGCGCGATCAGCTTCAGGAACAGTGTGCCGATGCCGGGATGGAAGCGGTTGGCGTCGCTGCTGCCGATCGCGAGCATGCCGGCATCGCCGATCTTCAGCAGTGCGGCCGACTGCACCTTGGCGAAATCCGCGCCGAACAGGCGCGCCAGCTTGGCCGGAGCCAGCCGGCCACATGCCGGGTCGCCGCGCTCCAGAAAATCCGCGAACTCCGGCAGTGCGGAAGCGCCTTGCGGCACGCGGATCAGCCAATCCGTGTGCGGCAGATTGGCGTCGTCGCGGAACAGGACCACGCGCACGCGGTCGGTGTCGAAGTCCTCGTGCAAGGTACCGACGAAACTTTTCAGCACGTCTATCAGGTTGTGGTCGCGCAGCAGGCCCACGGTCAGCGTGTGCACGCGTACCATCAGTTGTTCGTTGTCGCCGGCGATCGCGACCAGTTCGGCCAGACGGTCGTTGAGCTCGCGGTTGCGTGCGCGCAGGGTTTCCAGCTGGTAGGCCGCCAGCGAAGCCGCGGATCCATTTTCGCGCGGCATCACCAGTTCGGCGGCGACGTCCGGGAAGTTCTCGAGGAAACGCGGGTTCTGGCGCAGGTATTCGGCGATGTCCATCGCCGCGAGGCTTTCTTTAAGGGTCAGTTCGGGCATGCGTGTTCGGCTTGGCTGGACTGCCGCAAAGTGTGGATGCGCGGGTGCGCGAACGCAAACGCATGAAGACACTCCATCGCGGATTCACGCGGATAGACACGGGTTCAATAAGGACCCGTCCGTGGTTCTCCATGTCGATCCATGGCCAAGGCTCCGCTCTGACGCGTGAGTCATGGACCCAGCCATTCGCCATCGAACGAGAACGCGGCGGGACCGGTCATCCATAAGGCATGGCCGGACCCTTGCCAGGTGATCGTGAGCATTCCGCCGGGAAGTTCGACCCGCACATTCCCGTCAACGCGGCCGCGCCGGCGCAGTGCGGCAACCGCGGCACAGGCGCCGCTGCCGCAGGCCAGCGTCCAGCCCGCGCCGCGCTCGTGCACGCGCAGTTTCACGCGATGCGTGTCCAGCACCTGCACGAAACCGGCGTTGACGCCCTGCGGGAAACGGGGGTGCGCGGTGATGCGTGGACCGAGGCGGTCGATGCGTGCGTCCGTGATATCGGCGACTTCCAGCACTGCGTGCGGATTGCCCATGGATACCGCCGAAATTTGAACCTGTTCACCCGCAACGTCCAGCGGATACAGGTCGGCGGTCAGCGGTGCGGTGAAGGGAATCCGCGCGGGTTCGAATTCCGGTTCGCCCATTTCCACCGCGACCGTTGCCGGATCGAGCAACCGCATGCCGATCGTGCCGGCGGGACTTTCCAGCCGTGCTTCGGTGCCGGCGGACAGTAGGCCTGCGCGGTGCAGCCACGCGCCGATGCAACGCGCGCCATTGCCGCACTGCAGAGCCGGCGAGCCGTCAGCATTGCGGATCAGGTACGCCGCAAGATGACCGGCGTCACGCGGGGCAGTGATGACCAGCAGTTGGTCGAAGCCGATGCCGGTGTGGCGGTCGGCCAGCGCACGCACGCGCGCCTCGTCGAGCGGCGGCGCCGATGCGCGCGTGTCCAGCACGACGAAGTCGTTGCCGAGGCCGTGCATCTTGGTGAAACGAAGACCCACGCGTGTTCCCGGTGGTCAGTCGTGGCCGGATGAGGGCACGGGGGCGGGGCTGCTGGCAGCCGTTGCGGGCTTTGCCGTGGCATTCGTGGACGCTGACGGCGGTGTCACGACCGGTTTCGGCGGCGGCAGGACCAGCGGGCCCTTTTGCCCGCAACCCGCGAGCAGACCCACGCCGAGCAACAGCGACGACACGTAAGCAAGTTGGCGGCGCATGTGTGCGGACCGGTTGTGGAACACGCCGCGAGTATACGTGGGCGTGCCGTGTTGCGAATCTTGAATGGTGCCATGGCGGGCCTTCCCTGGCCCGTCGCTGTCACGGTGCTCAGTGGCCCGTGGAAGCTGCCTTCGCGGGTTGGGATTGCTTCGTGGTGGGCCCGCCTTGTGGGGACTTGGCAATATCTTCCAGCTTGCCTACCGTGACCGTGCCCCGCCACTGCGCATCCCGTGTTGCAAAGTATTTGTCCGGATCCCAGCGCCATGGGCTCCAGAAATCGTTGCTGCCACAGCCCGCCACCGGCGCATTGATACCGCCAGCCGCAACGGTGGGGCCGCCGCAGTTGGGGTTGACACCGATCGTGGTGATGCCACTGTCGAAACCGAGTCGTGAGCCAGTGGCTTCCATCTTGGCCATGTCGAGTGCATGCACCATCCGCTGCTTGGCCACTTTGTCGCCATACTCCGGCAGCAGCTTGTCCAGTACGGCAACCGCCTCGTCGTGCTGGGCGGGCGTCAGCGCTTCACAGATGCGGTTGCGCGTGGCGATGAAACTTGGATACTTGCGCTCGGCGGCCAACGCCACCCACGCGCACGCCTTGACCGGATCCTTCTCCACGCCCCGGCCGTTGTCGTACATCAGTCCGATGCTGAGCTGCGAGAGTTTGTCGGCGTAGCGCGCGCCGTATTTGAAATACTTGATCGCAGCTTCGTAGTGGCCTTCCGAATAGAGCCGCATGCCGGCGAACTCGCCGAACAGATCGGGGTGACCCCAGGTCGAGGCATTGTTCATGGCCGTGAGGGTACGGCTGATGCTCGCATCAGCTTCAGGACGCGCCACGACCGGCTTGTCGGTCACCGCAGGTACTGCGGTGGACGCCGCAGGCGCAGGTGTGGCAATGGCTGCACTTGCGCAGGTCCAGACCAGCAGGGCAGCCGCGAGCAAGGTCAGTTTGCATGATGGGTTCATCGTGTTGAACTCCTTGTCAAGTTTGCTTGACATACGATAGGTGCCGCTTGGAGATGTGTCAAGCGTGCTTGACACATCGGCACGCTTGCGCGCAAGAGGGCGCGATCCAGTCGCCATGATGCGTGCGGACAAGCGGGAGCACATGTTCCGGATGTCACCGTTCAGGGCGTGACAGTTGTCAGGCCCTTGGCGTAACGCCAGGCGTCGCTGCCGTCTTCGTAAAACCGTGCCAGTCGTGCACGGCGCGCGTAGCCACGCCGCTCGTATAGCGCGATCGCAGCCGTGTTGGCGGTGTTCACCTCGAGCTGCAGCATGGTGCGTCCGTGCGCCAAGGCATCGGCCTCGACCGCGGCCAGCAGTGCGCCACCGAGTCCACTGCCGCGCGTGTGCGCGTGCACCGCCAGCGAGTACAACCGTGCGTTGCGCGAGTTGCGCCGGTAGAACACCACGGCGGCGGCGTCGATCGTGCCAGGCGCACCGTGCACCAGCACCGTGGCGGTGGGGCTGTCGATGTGCCGACGCCATTGCGCGCGGCTGATGCGATCGCTGTCGAACGTGGATTCCTCCAGCGCCAACAGCGCGTTGACGTCGGCGCGTGTGGCGCGGCGGATCGGGGGAGCGGTTCGGGCGTGCGGCATGGAAGCAAGCGTGGCGTGCCGGGGTGCGGCGCGCAAGCCTGAATCCGCACCTGCCCGGGAGGGCGGGGACCTCTTGCGTTCGGCCCCCGCGGTGCCGACACTGCGCGCTTCCGGGCGTCGCGCAGGGTTTTGCCGCGGCGCAAGGTTCAAATCAGGAAGATCGCAATGAGCCGGCTGGTCATCGTCGTCGAGAAAGCCTCGGACTGGGGTTCGTATTACCCGTCCGACAATGTCGTCACCGCCATGCAGTACCTGCGCGAGCCGGTAGGCGGCGACGAGCGCACGCATGTCATCAACCTCTGCCGCAACTACAAATACCTCGGCATCGGCCACTACGTGTCGCTGCTGGGCGAGGCCCGCGGGCACCGCGTGATTCCCTCGGTGCGCACCATCAGCGACCTGCGCAAGCGCGCGCTGTACAACCTCGACATGGAGGACCTGAACCAGAAACTCACGCATTTCCTGCCGGCCGGCGGCCAGGACACCACCGACCTCGGGATACTCGTGTATTTCGGTGTCACCTCGTACCCGGCGCTGCAGGACCTTGCGCGGCAGGTGTTCGAGACCTTCCCGTGCCCGCTGCTCAGGATCGAGTTCGAACGCGACCGCGTGTGGCAGATCAGCGCACTCAAGCCGGTCGGGTTGCACACGCTGGACGACGCCCAGGAAGACAAGTTCGCGCAGGCGCTGGATACCTTCTCCAAGCGCCTGTGGCGCAAACCGCGCGCGCGCAAGCAGTTCCGCTACGACCTCGCGATGCTGGTCAATCCGAAGGAATCGATGCCGCCCTCGAACGCGCGCGCATTGAAGCAGTTCATCGCCGCCGGCAAGGAACTCGGCATCGAGGTCGATCCCATCCAGAAGCACGACTACCCGCGCCTGGCCGAATACGACGGCCTGTTCATCCGCGAGACCACCGCGCCCGACGATCACACTTACCGTTTCGCGCACAAGGCCGAACGCGAAGGCATGGTGGTGATCGATGACCCGACCTCGATCCTGCGCTGCACCAACAAGATCTACCTCAACGACCTGTTGCGCGCGCACAAGATCGCGGTGCCGCATTCGGAAGTGCTGTACAAGGAAGACTCGAAGCAGTTGCGCGAGCTGCCGGAGAAGCTGGGGTTTCCGCTGGTGCTGAAGGTCCCGGACGGCTCGTTCTCGCGCGGCGTGGTCAAGGTGGACAATCCTGGACAGTTGGCCGAAGCGGCGGCGCACCTGTTCCAGAGCACGGCGCTGCTGATCGCGCAGGAATTCCTGTACACCGAATTCGACTGGCGCATCGGCGTGCTCAACCGCAAGCCGCTGTATGCGTGCAAATACTACATGTCACGCGGGCACTGGCAGATCTACAACCACAGCGCCCGCGGCAGCGCGCGTTCCGGCGGTTTCGAGTGCATGCCGGTCGAAGACGCGCCACCGGAAGTGGTCAAGCTCGCGGTGCGCGGTTCCTCGGCGATCGGCAATGGCCTGTATGGCGTGGACATCAAGCAGACGCGCGACCGCACCGTGCTGATCGAGGTGAACGACAACCCTTCCATCGACGCCGGGGTTGAAGACGCCGAAATGGGCGACGAGCTGTATCAGCGCGTCATGCGCGAACTGTTGCGGCGGATGGTGGCCAAGCGGAGCGGCGTCGCAGCCTAGGTCTGCGATCGTCCCATCGCTGCTTCGTTCGACTCCGCGGGCGCGGCAGTGCTTGAGGGTCGCGGGCATCAGAACGGCCATCCGTGGCCTGACTTTTCACAACAGATGCCCTGAACAGGGCGGCCAGATGTCAGGTCCTGCGCGGTCGCGTACTCAGGTGCCTGGCCACGAGCAACGACGCCGGCGCTGCCAGCAGCCAGAACGCGGGCGACCAGCCCCAGGTGGCGTCGTGCAATGGCAAAGGCGTCAATCCGAGCAGGACAATGCCCGAGGCCAGCCAGGTTGCGGCAGCCAGGGTCATGGCGTCGGGAGCGTGGTCGGGGCAGCGGGCGATCGGGCGGCGCATGGTGGACTCCTTGGTGGCGACGGGAGGAAGTTTCCGGCGTCGTCGTCTCACGGCCTGCGACCCCGGTTCCACGTACACTTCCCGCATGCCGGACACACCGCGTTACGCCGTCATCGGTCACCCCATCGCGCACTCGTTGTCGCCACGTTTGCACGCGTTGTTCGGCAAGCAGACCGGCGTCGCGCTGGAATACACGGCGCTCGATGCGGAGCCTGCGGCTTTTGCCGGAGCCGTGCTGGAATTTTTCGCGGAAGGTGGGCGCGGCGTCAACGTTACCCTGCCGCACAAGGCCGCAGCGTACGTGCTGGCGGATGTGCGCACACCCACCGCCCAGCGCCTGGGCGTGGCGAACGTGCTGACACTGCTGCCGGATGGCCACATCGAGGCCGACGGCAACGACGGCGCGGGGATGCTGGCCGACATGCGGGCGCGCTGCGGGATCGACCTGCGCCATCGCAACGTGCTGTTGCTCGGCGCAGGCGGTGCGGCGCGCGCGGCGGGATTCGCGCTGCTGGACGCGGACGTCAAGAGTCTCGTGATCGCCAACCGTACCCCGGAGCGCGCGCAGGACCTCGCCAGCGTGCTGGCGCGGCCCGAGCGCATCCGCGTCCGCGCGTGGGATGCGCTGGAGCGTTCGAGGGCGTTCGATGTGGTGGTGAATGCGACCTCGGCCGGAGTACAACGCGCGGCGTTGGCGCTGCCCGTATCGCTGGTGGGTGCGCGCACGCTGGCCTATGACTTGAGCTACGGACCCGCCGCGGAACCGTTCCTGGCGTGGGCGCGCGATGCCGGCTGTCGCGCCGCGTTCGACGGTCTGGGCATGCTGGTCGAAACCGCCGCCGCGTCGTTCGAGCACTGGCACGGGGTGCGGCCGGACACGGCAACGACATGGGCCGTGCTGCACGCCAGGCTGGCGTAGGTGGGTCGAAGGCCGGATCTGCGGATGGCAGGCGGCCTGCATGCCGTCCATGGCCAAGAGCTCCGTGATCGGGCCTTCCGGCCCTCCTACGGGGTGGCGAGGTATTCGTCCTTCAGTTCGACGTAGTGGGACGCGGAGTAATCGAGCGCCTCGATCTCCCTGTCGCTCAACTTGCGCACGCAGCGGGCCGGGTTGCCGACCCACAGCTCGCCCTCGCCCACGACCTTGCCGGGCGCGACCAGCGCGCCGGCCCCGATGTAGGCATGTCGCCGGACCACCGCGCCGTCCAGCACGGTCGCGTGCATGCCGATGAGGCAAGCGTCACCGATCGTGCAGGCGTGCAGGATCGCGCCGTGCCCGATGGTGACGTCAGCGCCGACGAGACAGGGCGAGCCGCCCGGCATGTACGGCCCATCGTGGGTGACGTGCAACACCGCGCCATCCTGCACGCTGGTACGCGCGCCGATGCGGATGCGTTCGACGTCGCCACGCACCACCGCGCCGGGCCAGATCGAGGCATCGTCGCCCAGTTCCACGTCGCCGATCACGATGGCCGCAGGATCGACGTAAACGCGCGCGCCAAGTTTCGGCAGCAGGCCGCGGTAGGGACGCAGGTGGGTCATTGCACTTCGCCTCGGCACGGATCACGATCGTTGCATCGTAACTTCCGCGGCGCCGCATGGATACGCCGGTTTTCCGCTTGCACGACTTGTTGCAACGCCAGCGTGAGGCGTGGCGGCTGCGCGTGCCGGATTGCGCGCAGCGGATGGACGATCTCGCGCGGTTGCGCGTGGCGTTCAAGGCGCGGCTCGAGGATTTCGCGCGCGCCGTCAGCGACGATTTCGGCCAGCGCCCGCGCGCGGAAACCCTGCTGGCCGACGGCATGCCGGTGCTGCATGAAATCGATCACGTGCGCCGCCATCTCAAGCGCTGGCTGCGCCCGCGCCGCGTCGCCGCCGACGCGACGTTCTGGCCGGCGCATTGCACGATCGTGCCGAAACCGCTGGGCGTGGTCGGCGTCGTCAGCCCGTGGAATTATCCGGTGAACCTCGCGCTGGTGCCGTTGGTGGATGCGCTGGCCGCAGGCAACCACGTGCTGCTGAAACCTTCCGAGCACACGCCGCGCACCTCGGCGCTGCTGGCCGGGCTTGTCGCCGAGGTGTTCCCGCCCGAACGCGTGGTCGTGGTGCAGGGCGATCCCGCGCTGGCCGCCGCATTTGCCGCGCTGCCGTTCGATCATTTGCTGTTCACCGGCTCGACGATGGTGGGCGCCAAGGTGCTGGCCGCGGCTGCGCCCAACCTGACTCCGGTGACGCTGGAATTGGGCGGCAAGTCGCCGGCCATCATCGCGCCCGGTTGCGTGAATGCGCGCAACGTCGCGCGCATCGCGGCCGGCAAGTTCCTCAACGCGGGCCAGACCTGCATCGCCCCGGACTATGTGCTGCTGCACGAGGCAGAGCGTGACGCATTCGTGCAACACCTGCGCGCTGACATCGCCGCGCACTATCCGTCACTGCGCGAACGTGGCGATTTCGCCAGCATCGTCAACGACGGGCAGTACGCGCGGCTGCGGGCGTGGCTGGACGAAGCGCGTGCGGCCGGTGCGCAGGTCGCCACGCTGCCGGATGGCGAAGCGGATGATCCCGCGCGTCGCCTCCTTGCGCCGACCGTCGTGCTGGATGCGCCGGAGTCGACCACGCTGATGCGCGAGGAGATCTTCGGCCCGGTGCTGCCCGTCGTCACCTATCGTGATTTCGATGCGGCGCTCGATTACGTCAACGCACGTCCGCGGCCGTTGTCGCTGTATGTGTTCGATGATGACCGCGCGCGGATCGGGCGCGTGCTCGCGGCCTGCACCGCCGGCAGCGTCGCGGTGAATGACTGCGTGCTGCAGTTCGTGCAGTCGCGCCTGCCGTTCGGCGGCGTCGGGCCATCCGGCATGGGCGCGTATCACGGCCACGCGGGATTCCTCGAGTTCTCCAAGCAGATGCCGGTGTTCCATCAGGCGCGCTGGACAGCGGTAGGCTGGCTGCGGCCGCCTTATGGTGCACGCGTGGAACGGTTATTGCGGTTTCTCCTGCGCTGACGAAGCCGGGCCGCGCAAGGCTTCGCGCATGCAGCGATAACCGATCTCGATCGCGCGGTCGAACTGCTGCCAGTCGAACATGCCGATGGAGTGCATGTCCGGACGCAGCGCCAGGTCGGCGAGTTCGCGCCGGCGCGTGCTGCCGGTTTCGGAATTCACCATGCCGGCGCGCACCAGGATCGAGAACGCGCCGGGCCGCCAGTCGCGGCGCTTGCGTTCGGCCCAGACCACCGGCAGCGGCGGCGAGGCGGCTTCGTCCACGCCGGCGCGCAGGGTGTCGTCGGCGCCGATATCCACCGCGATCACGCGGCCATGGAGTTCCTCGGTCAGCACGTCGGTCGGCAGGTTGTTGATCACCGCGCCATCGACGTACACGTGGCCGCCGTGGAACAGCGGCGGCAGGATGCCGGGCACCGCGCTCGACGCGCGCAGCCAGCGCCACAGCAGGCCCTCGCGGTGCACCACGGTGGCGCCCTGGGTCAGGTCGGCCGAGACGCAGGCGAAACGTATCGGCAAATCCTCGATGTCGATTTCACCGAATGCCTCACGCAGCAGCATGGTCGTCCGTGCGCCGCGGGTCAGTGCGACCAGCGGCAGGGTCCAGTCGGCCAGCGGCTTGCCGTCCACCAGCGCGCGCCGGCAGGCTTCGCGCAACTTGGCGTCGTCCCATTCGTAGGCGATCCCCGCGCCGATGATGGCACCGATGCTGGTGCCGACCACCGTATCCACCGTGATGCCGCTTTCGCGCATGGCCTGGATCACGCCGATCTGCGCGAAACCGCGGGCGCCGCCGCCCGACAGCACCAGGCCCGTGCTGTGCCCGGACAGCAGTCGGGCGACGCGCGCGACATCCGCATCGTGGCGCCAGTGATGATGCTGCAATTCGCCATCGCCGAGCTCGCGGCGCCAGGCGTGCGCGGCGCCGTAGATGAACTTGCCTCGCGGATGCCGCAATACCAGGTGGCGCGGACGGTGGTGGGTGTAGTCGCCGCTGGTGCCGCGCCATGCGCTGGCCGTGTCCACGTCTTCGCGGACAGGGTAGGGCCACGCCGCGGCAGTGTGTGCGGCATCGACCAGCAGCAGCAGGGCATCGGCCTGGCGCCGGCACAGCCGCCGCCATGATGGGTCGCCGTCGTCCACGTACAGCACGAAGCGCGATCCGGCTTCACGTGCGGCGAACCAGGCAGTGTCGCGGTCGCGCCCCTGGTGGGCGTCGATCACCGCACAATCACCCCACGCCCGCAGCTGCCGCTGCAGTTCCTCCGTGAAGCCACGTGCATCGACGCCTGCATCGAACGGCAGGATCGCGAAGGTGCGCGGCGGGCTGGTGGCGCCGGCGCGCGCGCCGTGCAGCAGGCGCTCCACCGCGACGCGCGCCGCACCCAGCATCGCCAGCGGGTGCCGCGCTACCAGTCTTTCGAAGCTTGCGCGGGACAGCCGCAGCAGCTCCGAATCGCGCAACGCGCGCACGCTGTGGCTGCGCGCGTCGCCGCAGATCAGGCCGAGTTCGCCCAGCGTCGCCCCGGCCGGGATCACGCCCAGCATGTGCGCCGTGCCGCCGATCGACGGCACGCCGAACAAGCCGAGGCTGCCGGATCGGAGCAGGTACAGCGCATCGGAGGCTTCGCCGGCTAGATACAGCGGCGCGCCGCCCGGCAGCCAGAACCACGCCATTTCCTGCAGCAGCGCGTCCAGTTCGTGCGACTTCAGGTGGCCGAACACCTCGGTGCGCTTGAGCAACGCGAACAATTCCGCGGATGGCGTCGTGTCCATGCGCGGATTCTAGGGTCCGAGGGTGATTGCCGCGTGTACGCGCCGGCGCTTGATTTCGGCGCACGGCAACGCCACGCTTTGGGATTCCACGGAGTGCACATGGCCACCGACAACCCCCTGCTCAGCGATGCCCCGCTGCCGGCATTCTCGAAAATCCGTGCGCCCGACGTGGTGCCTGCGATCGATGCGATCCTGTCCGATTACCAGACCGGCATCGATGCCCTGGTCGCACCCGACGCGCCGCGTGATTTCGAACACGTGATGCTGCAGCAGGAACGCCTGGACCAGCGCCTTGCACGGGCATGGTCGCCGGTGTCGCATCTGCACGCTGTCGCAGACACCAAGGAGCTGCGTGCCGCGTACGAGGAGGCCGAAGAAAAAATCACCGACTTCGGCACCGCGCTGGGCCAGAACCGCGATCTTTACGCCGCCGTGCAGGCGGTGGCCGATGCGCCGGGATTGGCGCAACGGACGCGTCCGGAGCGCGCGCTGGTCGAGCAGTCGCTGCGCGATTTCCGCTTGTCGGGCGTGTCGCTGGAGGAACCCGCGCGCACGCGCTTTCGCGAGATCGCCAACGAGCTGGCCAAGCTCACGACGGCATTCTCGAATGCCGTGCTCGATGCCACCGATGCCTGGCATGAACACGTCGAGGACGAGCGCGACCTCGCCGGCATTCCCGAATCGGGCCGCGCGGTGCTGCGCGAGTACGCGCGCGAGCGCGAACTCGCCGGCTGGCTGGCCACGCTGAAGCAGCCGGCGGTGCAGGCGGTGCTGACCTATGCCGACAACCGTTCGTTGCGCGAGCGCGTGTACTGGGCCTACCAGACCCGCGCGTCGGACCAGGGGCCGGATGCCGGCAAGTTCGACAATTCCGAACGCATGGAAAAAATCCTCGCGCTGCGCCACGAAGCCGCGCGGCTGCTGGGCTTCGCCAACGCGGCGGAAGAATCGCTGGCCACCAAGATGGCGAAGTCGCCTTCCGAAGTGCTCGCGTTCCTGCGTGATTTGATCACGCGCGCCAAACCCGTCGCGCAGCGCGAACTGGAGGAACTACGTGACTTCGCGCGCCAGGAACTCTCGCTGGAAACACTGGAATCCTGGGATGTCGCCTACGCATCGGAAAAACTGCGCAAGGCGCGTTACGACCTTGACGAGGAGCAGCTGAAAGCCTACTTCCCTTTGCCGTCGGTCCTGAATGGTTTGTTCCTGGTGGCCGGCAAGCTTTACGGCATCACGGTGGAGCCTGCGCGCGAACGCGTCGATGTCTGGCATCCCGACGTGCGCTATTGCGAAGTGCGCGATGCCAGCGGGCAGCTGGTCGCCGGCGTCTATCTCGATCTGTATGCGCGTAGCGGCAAGCGCGGCGGTGCCTGGATGGACGTGTGTCGCGCACGTTTCCGCGACGGCGACATGACGCAATTGCCGATCGCCTTCCTCACCTGCAATTTCGGGCCGCCCGCGGACGGGCACCCGTCGCTGCTCACGCACGACGACGTGCTGACGATGTTCCACGAATTCGGCCACGGCCTGCACCACATGCTGACCCGCATCGACCTGCCGTCGATCGGCGGCATCGACGGCGTGGAATGGGACGCGGTCGAATTGCCGAGCCAGTTCATGGAGAACTTCTGCTGGAACCGCGAGGCGCTGGACCTGTTCGCGAAGCACTGGTCGAGCGGCGCGAGGCTGCCGGACGAACTGTTCGACAAGATGCTGGCCGCGCGGCATTTCCAGGCCGGGATGTTCCTGTGCCGGCAACTGGAGTTCGCCCTGTTCGATTTCCTGCTGCACGCGGACTACGACCCGGCGCGCGGCGCACAGGTCATGGAAACGCTGGAAGCCGCGCGGCGCGAGGCCGCTGTGCTGTACCCGCCGGCGTGGCAACGTTTTCCGCATGCCTTCACGCACATATTCTCGGGCGGCTACGCGGCGGGCTATTACAGCTACCTGTGGGCCGAGGTGCTGTCCGCCGATGCGTTTGGTGCGTTCGAGGAACATGCCGGCGACCGCGGTGGCGTCATCGACGCTGCGACCGGCGCGCGCTTCCGCGACGAATTCCTCGCCGTCGGCGCCAGCCGGCCGGCGCTGGAAAGCTTCATCGCCTTCCGTGGACGTCCGCCGCAGCCGGACGCCTTGCTGAAGTCCTACGGGCTCATGGCCGATGCGTCGGCTTCAGCGGGAGTCGCGGTGTAGGAGCCTGCGTGCAGGCGACTCAACGGCACGCCGCCGAGCTGGCCGCACATGCTGCCGAGGTCGCGGCGCTGGTGGCGGCGATGGTGGACGCCATGATCGCTGCCGTGGCCGCGGCGGTGACAGCCGCCGCTTCGGCCTGCGCGACCGCGCCGGACACGGCATTGGCGCCTGCGCTGCCGGCATCGTCGAGTTCGAGGATGCGCGCCTTTATGGCCTTGTGTTCGGATCGGGGATAGATCGCATCGGTTACGCGGCATGCGGCGGCGAGATGGATCAGGCAGGTGGTCTCGGCATCGGCTGCCTGAGCGTGCAGCAGCACGCCGTCGAGCCGTGCACGGATGTCGTGTTCGACGCGCGTGTCGCGTTCGGGATAGATGTTCCAGTGGAACATCAGCAATACGCGCTTCTCGCGTTTTTCCAGCGTGCCCTGCGCGACCAGCCGGTCGAGCAGACGCTGGCGCAAGCCACCCAAGTCGCGTGACAGATGCTGGATCCAGTAGGAAAGCTTCTTGCCCGGCGTTGCGGCGATCGCACCCAGGGCGTCGTCCAGCAGCGGGTCGTCGGCAGTGCCGCCCGTGGTGGATACGCGCTCGTCGTGCACTTCGATGCGCCCGCGCAGGGCGAGATCCATCGTGACGGCTCCGGCAAGGCCGTAGTCCAGCCCGATGGCAGCTTGCGACAACACCGTGCCGCGTGCGTCATCGAGGGCAAGCAGGAGCAGATCGGTGGCGAGCATGTGGTTCACTCCAGTCCGGGTGTCGGGTGAGTCTTGGGCCATCATTGACTGATTACAATGGCAAGATGCGCATTGCCTCCTGGAACGTCAACTCGCTGAAGGTCCGACTGCCGCACGTCGAGCAATGGTGCCGCGAGGCGCAGCCGGACGTGCTGGCGCTGCAGGAAACCAAGACCGAAGACGACAAGTTCCCGCGCGAGGCAATCGCAGGCTTCGGTTACCACGTCGCGTATTCCGGCCAGAAGACCTACAACGGCGTCGCGATCCTCGCGCGCGAACCGCCGCAGGACGTGGTCGCGGGCATACCGGGTTTCGAGGATCCGCAGCGCCGCGTGCTGGCCGCGACCGTTGGCGGCGTGCGCATCGTCGACCTGTACGTCGTCAACGGCCAGAGCGTGGGCAGCGAGAAGTACGACTGGAAACTCAAGTGGCTGGATGCCGTCACCGCGTACCTGCGCGCGGAACTGCAGCGCCACGGCAAGATCGTGGTGCTCGGCGACTTCAACATCGCGCCGGATGATCGCGACGTGCACGATCCCGACGCGTGGCGCGACCAGATCCTGTGCTCCGGCCCCGAGCGTGCTGCGCTGCGTGGCATTCTCGATCTCGGTTTCGTCGATTCCTTCCGGGCCTTCACGAAAGACGCCGGGCATTTCAGCTGGTGGGATTACCGTCAGGGCGCATTCCGCCGCAACCTCGGCCTGCGCATCGACCTGGTGCTCGCCAGCGATGCCTTGCGCGAACGCATGGCGTCGGCGTCGATCGATCGCACCCCGCGCACCTGGGAGCGGCCCTCCGACCACACGCCGGTGATCCTGGAGCTTGCGAAGTGAGCAATGCGCCCCGATGATGCGGGGCATGGATGCAACTCCCGCCAATCCGGAAATCATCGACGACAGCGAGCTGGAAGTGCTCGATCGTTGGCTGCGCGGCCACGCCCACGATGCCGACGGCACCCTGTTGCTGGATGGCGTGCATGGCATGCTGACCGCGCTGGCGATCGGGCCGGATCCAGCGCTGCCGGAAGAATGGTTGCCCGAAGTGCTGCACTCGCCGTTCGAGAACCCCGAGCAGGGCGCGACGGTGCTGGCGCTGCTGGCCAAGCTCAATGATTCGATCCCCGCCGAACTCGAAGGCGAGGTGTACGAGCCGGTGCTGGGCGAAGTCGAAGCGGAAACCGAAACCGAAGCCGAAGCAGACGCCGAACACGCCACGCACAGCGACCTGAGCGCGGCGGGCTGGTGCGAGGGTTTCAGCCGTGGCATCGACCTGCGCGCGGCGATCTGGGAATCGCGCCTCGCCGAAGACGGCGACCTGCTGGAAATGCTCTCGCCGATCATGGCGCTGGCGGTCGACGAGGGCGTGCTCGCCGCCGACGTGCCGATCGCCAAGCTCGACGACAACGAATACGAAGCCTGCCTCGCGCAGATCCCCGATGCGGTGGAGGCCGTCGCGCATTACTGGCGCGTGCGCCCGCCCACCGAGCGCGAACGCACCTCCGGCGGCGGTGCGTCGTCCACCGCGTTTTCAAGTGCGCCTGCGAGGCGCGGCGGGCGCTGGGTGCATTGATGTGCGATCGTCCGTGATCGCGGCTTCGTTCAGTGGTATCGCTGGTTTGCGGGTTCACGCGACCCAGATACCAGAGCGGCCATCCATGGCCTGACTTTCCACCAACAGCCGATCCAAACGGGATGCCGCAGGCGTTGTGCAGCACAGCGTTGTATCGCGTGAACACTGCGTTCCCGCTGCGGGCATTGTTTCCTGGCTTCCGCGGGCGCATCTTGGGCGCATCTGAAATCACAGGAGGCAACCCATGTCTTCCCGTACCATCACCCGCCGCGTGCGCGGCATCCCGACCAGCGACGGCGCCGGCGTCAAGCTGACCCGCGTGATCGGCCAGCCCAGGCTGGATTCGCTCGACCCGTTCCTGCTGCTGGACGAGTTTGGCTCGGATGCGGCCAACGACTACATCGCGGGCTTTCCCGACCATCCGCACCGCGGCTTCGAGACCGTCACCTACATGCTGGACGGCCGGATGCGCCATCGCGACAACCACGGCAATTCCGGCCTGCTGGAATCCGGCAGCGTGCAGTGGATGACCGCGGGCCGCGGCATCGTGCATTCGGAAATGCCCGAGCAGGAACACGGCCTGATGCGCGGTTTCCAGTTGTGGGTGAACCTGGCCGCCAAGGACAAGATGAGCCAGCCGCGTTACCAGGACATCGCGCCCGAAAAGATTCCGGCCGCCGAGCCCGCGCCGGGCGTTCACGTGCGCGTGGTCGCAGGCGAGCAGTTCGGTGTCACCGGGCCGGTCAACGGCATTGCGATCGAGCCGGTGTACCTCGACATCGCGCTGCAACCCGGCGCAAAACTGTCGGTGCCGCTGCCGAACGACCACAGCGCGTTCGCCTACGTGTTCGAGGGCGACAGCGTGCACGTTGGCGCCGAGGTGCTCGGCCTGCGCGAACTCGGCGTGCTGTCGCACGGCGACTTGGTTGAACTTGCGGTGCCGGCGGATGCCAGGGCCGCGCGCGTCCTGCTGGTCGCGGGCCGGCCGCTCAACGAACCCGTTGCGCGTTACGGCCCGTTCGTGATGAACACGCCCGAGCAGATCGTGCAGGCGATGCGCGATTACCAGTCCGGCAACTTCTGACGCAAGACGCACGCCCCTTC
>JAFEDX010000202.1 GCA_018241365.1 Pseudomonadota bacterium | reverse complement strand
CTGTGCGCGCCGTGTTGTCCAACGCCTTCGCGTTTGGCGGACTCAACGCCGTGGTGGCGCTGAAGCGCGCGAACTGAGCCGTTTCCGCCTGCGGGAGAAGGTGTTCGCGGGCCAGGTTGGCGCAACGCGTGATCCTCATGTCGTCATTCCGGACAAACCCGCGAAGCGGGTGCGATCCGGAATCCAGATCCTCGTTCTTGATGCCCAGACATCCCTGTCTTGGTTCCGCCCGCCTCCAAGGTGAGCGGGTGACTTTTGCCGAAACAAAAGTCGCACGCGCGCAAGGACTGCGCGCGGAATCAAGACAGGGAGGTCGTGAAACGCTACGCGATGGGCCGAACCCTCACCCGACCCTACGGGCCACCCTCTCCCGGAGGGAGAGGGAAACATCAGGGTGGATGCCGGCCTGCGCCGACATGACGAGCAAAAGCGGCAACCGCGACGGTTATTGCTGTGCCAGCCATTCGTCGTCGCTGCCTTCGTTGACGCCCTCGAACAGGAATGTCGAGAGGTAGCGCTCGCCGGTATCGGGCAGCATGGCGAGCAGCACGGAGCCTTGCGGCGCCTTGTTCGCGACTTCCAGCGCGGCAGCGACGGTGGCGCCGGACGACAAGCCGCAAAAGATGCCTTCCCGTTGCGCAAGGCGCCGCGCGGTGTCGCGCGCCAGCACGTCATCGACGGTGACAATCTGGTCGGCGATGGTGCGGCTCAGCACCTTGGGCAGGAAATCCGGCGTCCAGCCCTGGATCTTGTGCGGGTGCCATTCGCCGCCGGCGAGCAGCGACGCATTCGCGGGTTCGGTCGCGATCACCTTGATATCCGGACGCGCGAGTTTCAGCATTTCACCCGCGCCGGTGAGGGTGCCGCCGGTGCCCCAGCCGCTGACGAAATAATCCAGCCGCTTGCCGGCGAAGTCTCGCAGGATTTCCGGTCCGGTGGTGTTGCGGTGCCAGGCCGGATTGGCCTCGTTCTCGAATTGGCGCGTCAGGAACCAGCCGTGCTGCTTCGCCAATTCCTCGGCCCTGCGCACCATGCCGCCGCTGCGGTCGGCTGCGGGCGTCAGGATCACCTTGGCGCCATACGCGCGCATCAATTTGCGGCGCTCGATGGAAAAGGAATCCGACATCACCGCCACGAACGGGTAGCCGCGCGCGGCGCACACCATCGCCAGGGCCACGCCGGTGTTGCCGGAGGTCGCCTCGACCACGGTCTGGCCCGGTTTCAACGCACCGCGTTGCTCGGCATCGAGGATGACCGCGAGCGCGAGGCGGTCCTTGACCGAGCCGCCGGGGTTGAATGATTCGACCTTGACGTACAGGCTGGCGTGCGCGGGAGCGATGCGGTGCAGCCTGATGATCGGCGTGCCGCCGATGGTGTCGATGATGCTGTCGTGCAGGGACATGGCTGGCCTCGTGCGATGCGCAACAGGAAGGGGCAAGCAGGCTAGCCGCGCCCGTATTGGGAAACCGTTATCGACAGGGGATCGAGGCGTCAGGCCACCTGGCGTGCGGGCTCGGCCGGGAAGGCGCGATCCAGCCACGCCGGAACCGGAATGCCTTTCGAGCGCAGGAACACCGGGTTGAACAGTTTCTTCGCGTAGCGCGTACCGGCATCGGCCAGCACCGTGACGATGACGTGACCGGGACCGAGCTCGCGCGCAAGCCGGATCGCACCGGCGACGTTGACGCCGGACGAGCCGCCGAGGCACAGGCCTTCCTCGATCAGCAGCGCGTGCAGCAGCGGCACCGATTCGGTGTCGGCGATGCCGTAGGCAGTGTCGACCCTGGCGTCTTCGAAGTTGGCGGTGATGCGGCTGGAGCCGATGCCTTCGGTGATCGAATTGCCTTCCGCGACGAGCTCGCCGCGGTTGATGAAGTTCGCCAAGGCCGAACCCGCCGGGTCGGACAGGGCGACGCGCACGCTGGATTTGCGCGCCTTCAGTCCGGCCGCGACGCCGGCGAGCGTGCCACCGGTGCCGGCGGCGCACACGAAGCCGTCCACGGCGCCACCGGTTTCGTTCCAGATTTCGACGGCGGTCGTCGCGGCATGGAAGTCGCGGTTCGCGGTGTTGTCGAACTGGTTGGCGAACCAGGCGCTGCCCGGTGCACGTGCATTCCATTCGTCGGCCAGCGCGCGCGCGGTGTGCACGTAATGTTTGGGATCGGCGAACCTGGCGGGGGGAACCAGTCGCACTTCGGCACCGGTGAGGCGCAGGGCGTCGATCTTCTCGGCACTCTGGCTGTCCGGCATCACGATCACGCTGCGATAGCCGCGACTCGCGCCGAGCAGCGCGAGGCCGATGCCGGTATTGCCGGCGGTGCCCTCGACGATGGTGCCGCCGGGACGCAGCAGGCCGCGTTGTTCGGCGTCGGCGAGCAGGCCCAGCGCGGTGCGATCCTTGATCGAACCGCCCGGATTCAGCCATTCCGCCTTGCCGAGGATTTCACAGCCGGTGGCCTCGGAGGCGCGCCGCAGGCGAACCAGCGGCGTGCGCCCGATGGTGGCGGCAAAGTCGGCGCGCGCGTGGATCATGCCGTCGGCGCCTCGGTGTAACGCAGGTACGGTTTCACCTTGCGCAGCTTGCCGAATTGCTTTTCGGCATCGGCGTCGGCGAGCTTGGGCGACACCACGATGTCGTCGCCCGGCTGCCACTCCACCGGCGTCGCGACCGGCAGCCGGTCGGTGAGCTGCAGCGCATCCAGCGTGCGCAGGATTTCATCGACGCTGCGGCCGACGCTCGGCGGGTAGGTCAGGATGGTGCGTACCTTGCGCTGCGGGTCGATGAAGAACACCGAGCGTACCGTCACCTTGGGATCGGCCTTCGGGTGGAACATCCCGTAGAGCTTGGCGACCTCGAGGTCGGGGTCGGCGAGGATCGGATAGGTCACTTCGGCGCCGCCAACGTCGGCGACATCCCTGGCCCACTTCTTGTGCTCCTCGACCGGGTCCACCGAGAGGCCCAGCAGCTTGGTCCCGCGCTTGTCGAACTCGGCCTTGCGGCGCGCGAACGCGCCGAGCTCCGTGGTGCAGATCGGGGTGAAATCCTTGGGATGCGAGAACAGTACGACCCAATGGTCGCGGGCGTAGGCATTGAAGTGCAGCGATCCCTGGGTGGAATCGAGGGTGAAGTCGGGAGCGGTTTCGCCGAGTTGCAGGCTCATGGTGGTTTCCTCATTGCAAAAATGGAGCGGGATGAAAAGTGCCAGTTTCAGGCGGCGCGTGTGATGGCGCCGTCAATCGCGTGGCTGCGACATCGCGCGGCTTGCACGGCGTGCGCCGCAACTTCGCCGATGATCACCAGCGCGGGCGCGCGGATGGAATGCTCGTGCGCGAGCGTGGCGAGTTCCGCGAGCGTCGACGCCAGCAGGCGCTGGTTCGGCAGCGAGCCGTTCTCGACCGCGACGCACGGTGTGCTGGCGGCACGCCCGTGCCGGACCAGCTCTTGCGACAGCAAGGGCAGCTCGCCGGCACCCATGTACACGGCCAGCGTATGGTCGCTGGCGGCCGCGCCGCGATAGTCGATGGGGGCGTTGCCGCGCGCGGCCAGCAGCGTCACGCCGTGTGCATGGCGCCGGTCGGTCAGCGCGACGCCCGCGGCCGCCGCGCAGGCGAGCGCAGCGGTGATGCCCGGGATGACTTCGTGCGGGATCGCGTGCGCACGCAGGAATTCCAGCTCCTCACCGCCGCGCCCGAACACCAGCGGGTCGCCGCCCTGCAGGCGCACCACGTGTCGGCCGGCGCGTGCGTGTTGCAGCAGCAATGCATGGATGCGCGCCTGGGTCGCATCGTGGTCTTCGCCCACCCGCTTGCCGACGTCGATGCGTTCCGCATCGCGGCGCGCGAGGTCGAGGATGTCCGGACCAACCAGGCGGTCGTGCACGATCACGTCGGCGTCCTGCAAGACGCGCAGCGCTTTCAGCGTCAGCAGGCCGGGATCGCCGGGACCGGCGCCGACCAGCGTGACGCTGCCGTTGCGCGGCGCGCTGGCACCATCGTTGAATGCGAGATCGAAGGCGATCTGCGCGCCGGCATGGTCGCGCGTACGCAGCAGGCGCGGTACATCGCCATCAAGCAGGCTCTGGAAAAAACGCCGACGCCTTCCCGTCTGTGGAAAGCGCCAGCGAATGCGCGCACGCTCACGCGCAAGCAAGTGGGTCAATCCGGACAGCGATTCGTCCAGCTCCGCCTCCAGGCGTTCGCGCACGCGCTGCGCCAGCACCGGCGCGGTACCGCCGGTGGAAACCGCGACCTGCAAATGTCCGCGGCGCACCCGTGCCGGCACGTGGAAACTGGACGCCTCGGCATCATCGACCGCGTTCACGAAAATGCGGCGTGCCTGTGCCGCGTCCGCCACGCTGCGGTTGAGAGCCTGATCGCGGCTGGCGGCGATCACCAGCCAGACATCATCGAGCCAGGTGGCATCGAACGCGCCGTCCAGCCTGCGTACCCGTCCCGAGTCGATCCACTTGCGCAGCGTCGGTTCGGCCGTCGTGGCCGCGACCGTCACCCTGGCGCCCGCTTCCAGCAGCATCCCGACCTTGCGTCGCGCCACGCCGCCGCCGCCGACCACCAGCACGGTGCGTCCGCGCAGGTCGATGAACAGCGGCAGCAGTGGTGTGGGTCGTGATTGCGAATACGAAGACATGGCGCAAGTCTGCGCGCAGCCCCGTGCAAGCGGAAATGCGCATCGGGACAGCCCTCATGCAATGGCGTTATAAGTCGATATGGACGTCTGGACGTCCATCTGTTAGCCTTTCCGCGTCATTTGCCAGCCGGTTGGCTGCCAGTCGGGAGCCATGCTGATGAGCCTGAAACGCCTCGCGATGTGTTGTCGCCAGCCCATGCTGCCCTTCGCTGCGTGCGCGCCACGCCCACTCGCGACCACTTCCGGGAATAGGTCCTAGGATGACCCTCAACCAGCTCCGCTATCTCGTCGCCATCGCCGATTCCGGCCTCAACATCACCCTTGCCGCGGAGCGCGTGCATGCCACCCAGCCCGGCCTGTCTCGCCAGATCAAGCAGCTCGAGGACGAACTCGGCTTCCTGCTGTTCACCCGCAAGGGCCGCAGCCTGACCACGTTGACGCAGGCCGGCGAGCATGTGCTGGTCCATGCGCGCCGTCTGCTCGATGAAGCCGCCAACATCCGTGCACTGGCGGCGAACCAGCGCGGCGAACGCAAGGGCAAGCTGACGCTGGTCACGACCCACACCCAGGCGCGTCACGTGTTGCCGGAAGCGATTGCGGCGACGCGCCGGGAGTTTCCCGCGGTGAGCATCCGCCTGCATCCGTCGGACGAAGGCGAAATCCTCGCACAGCTCGCGCACGGCGGCGATGATCTTGCGGTGATCAGCACCAGCGGCGCGGTGCCCGGGGCGGGCGTCGCGGTGCCGCTGTTCCGCTGGCGACGCGTGGTGCTGGTGCCGTCGGGCCACGCATTGGCGAGGCGCACCAGACCGCCGGGATTGCGCGAGCTGTCGGCGTTGCCGCTGGTGAGCTACGAATCCTCGCGCAAGCCGGAGTCCTCGCTGCGGCGCGCCTTCGACAAGGCCGAATTGCCGATGCAACTCGCCATGACCGCGCACGACGCGGATCTAATCAAGACCTACGTGCGGGCCGGGGTCGGCGTCGGCATCCTCGCCGAGATGGCCGTCTCGCCCGACGAATCCGACCTGCGCGTGCTGGAGGCGCCGGCCGAATTGCCGGAGTGCATCACCTGGGCGGTGTTGCCGCGCGGACGGGTGCTGCGCGACTACGCGCTGCACCTGCTGCACGAGATCGCACCGCAGATCGACTCGATCGACTTGCGCCGCGTGGTCGCGGGCAACGCCGAGCCGGCATGGCCCGAACCGCCCGCGTGGCGGGAGCTGCACCGCGTGCCTGCCTGAGAGTCCGTGGTTCGCGACTCGCAGGAGCGACGGCAGTCGCGACGGGTGGTGGCCGTGGCCAAGAGCTCCATGGTCGCCTGCACGCAGCCTCCTACGGTTGTTGCTGGGCGTTGCTCGCTGGCGGAAATCCCTGCAGCGGCACCAACGACATCAGCTTGCCCATGTCGAGGTATTGCAGCAGCGTGCCCATGCCCTGCGCCACGTGCGGTTCGGTGACCACGCCGGTCAGCGCCCAGCGCCCCCATGTCTCGAAGGCCGATGCGACCGCCGACGGACCATTGAACATCAATGCCTGCTGCACCTGCTGGCTGCAGGACTGCACCAACAGATCCGTGACCAGTGCGCCGGCTTGCTGGTTGATCGTCTCGCGTTGCGCCGGCGTAATCGCGGCCATCGCCGCGACATCCGGATCGAGCGCCATGGTTGCGAACGCCCAGCGCAGCGCCACTTTCTTGTCCGCGGGCGTGGTGGCCTGGATCAGGCACGACGCCAGTGTCTCGGCGTAGGAGCTGGTGCTCGCGGACGATGGGATCTGCGCAAGCGAAGGCAGGGCCGGCAGCAACAAGCACGATGCAACCAGCAACGGCAACAGACGGCGCATGATGACTCCTGCCGATGGCGATACAGTTGGGACAGCTGCGCAGCGCGCGAGGTTCAGGCCACTGCCACCGGGTACGAACCGAGGATGGTTACCTGCGCCGCAAAATCGCCCAGTTCCGCCAAGGCATCGGCGAGCGGCGATTCCGCGACGTGGCCGCTTACGTCGATGAAGAACGCGTACTGCCACTTGCCGGTGTGCGAGGGCCGCGATTCGATGCGGTTCATGCTGATGCCGTGGCGCGCCAGCGGCTCCAGCACGCGGTACAACGCGCCGGGCTGGTCGCGCACGAACACCAGCAGGGACGTGCGGTCGTTGCCCGACGGCGGGAACAGCGCGCGACCGATGACGAGGAAACGCGTGGTGTTGTCGGTGCGATCCTCGATGGGTCCCGCGACGATCTTCAAGCCATAGACGTGCGCCGCACTCTCGCCCGCGATCGCGGCGGCATCGTCACTCTTGCGCGCGCGCCGCGCCGCTTCGGCATTGCTCGATACCGCCTGCAGTTCAGCCTTGGGCAGGTTCTGGCGCAACCAGCCGCGGCACTGCGCGAGCGATTGCGGGTGCGACATCACGCGTTCGATGTCTTCAGGGTGGCCGCCGCGCGACAGCAGGTACTGGTGCACGTGCAGTTCGATTTCGCCGCAGATCTTCAGCGGCGAACCGAGGAACAGGTCGAGCGTGGACTGGATGGTGCCCTGTCCGGAGTTCTCGACCGGCACCACGCCGAAATCCGCGCGGCCATCGGCGACTTCGTCGAACACCTCGGCGATGCTGGCCAGCGGAAAGCCTTTCGCCGAATGGCCGAAATGCTTGAACACCGCTTGTTGAGAGAACGTGCCTTCGGGGCCGAGGTAACCCACCTTCAGCGGTTCCTGCTGGGCCAGGCAGGCCGACATGATTTCGCGGAACAAGCGCACCAGCACTTCGTCAGCGAGCGGTCCGGCGTTGCGATCCACCACCCGGCGCAGCACCTGAGCTTCGCGCTCGGGGCGGTAGTAATCGACTGCGGCGGCAAGCTTGCCCTTGGCGCGGCCGACCTGCTGCGCCCAACCGGCGCGCTCGGCGATCAGGGCCTGGATCTGGCGGTCGATGCCGTCGATCTGGGCGCGCACGGCGCCGAGGTCGGGCTTGGGCGGTGCAGCGCGCTTGCCCCGCGTCGCGGTGCGTTCGGATTGCGTGGACGTCACGGGTTTGCGCGACGGACGCGTCTTGCCTGCCATGCGGACTCTCCGGGTTGAGCGCGCAAGCTTGACGGCACGCCGTTCACGGTGCAAGCCGTTTGGACGTCCATTCAACCCATCGCGGCGTGCAAGCCGCATTCGCGCGCCAGCCCGAAGAAGCGGGTGTCCTCGTCGCGCATGCCGAGTTCCCAGCGGCGCGTGGTGTGGGTGTCGCCGATCGACACGTAACCCTCATGCCACAGCGGGTGGTAGGGCAGGTCGTGGCGGTTGAGGTAGCGCCAGACGTCGTGGTCGCGCCAATCGGCGATCGGATGCAGTTTCCAGCGGCCGTCGTGCAGTTCCAGGAAATCCACGCGGGTGCGGCTTTCCGACTGGCTGCGGCGGATGCCGGCGATCCAGGTGCGCACGTTCAACTTGGTCAATGCGTGCTGCATGGGCTCGACCTTGCGCAGGCGGTTGTAACGATCGATGCCGTCGCGCCCCTGTTCCCACAGTCGGCCAAAGCGCGCTTCCATCCACGCAGTGCCGAGTTCCGGCCGGTACACCTTGAGGTTCAGGCGCAGCCGCTCGCGCAGCTCGTCCACGAAACGATAGGTTTCGGGAAAGAGATAACCGGTATCGACGAGGATCACCGGGATGTCCGGGGCGAAGCGCGTGACGAGATGCAGCGACACGGCGGCCTGTGCACCGAAGCTGGACGACAGCGCGTGCTCGCCCGACAACGCGGTCAGACCCCATTCGATGCGTTGCGTTGCGTCCAGCGTGCCCAGCCAGCGGTTGAGTTCGGCCAGTGCTTCGGGTGATTGCGCGGCGGTGATCGGGTCAGGGGGAATCATGCGGTGGCCTCGCGTGCCTTGGGTGGTGCGATCACGCCTGCGCGCACCAGGAAATCGCCGAAGTGTTCGCCGGTTTCGCGCTCGGTGGCGAAGCGCGTGAACAGCGCGTCCAGTTCGGCGAGGATTTCGGATTCGACGATGTTTTCGCGATACAGCGCATTCATGCGCTGGCCGCGATGGTCGCCACCCAGCATCAGGTTGTAGCGACCGGGCGCCTTGCCGATCAGGGCGATTTCGGCGAGGTAGGGCCGTGAGCAACCGTTCGGGCAGCCTCTGACGCGCAGGTCGATCGGTTCGTCGTGCAGGCCGTGTGCATCGAGCAGCGCCTGCACCCGCGGCACGAAGGATGGCATCCAGCGCTCCGCTTCCGCCATCGCTAGGCCGCAGGTCGGCAGCGCCACGCAGGCGATGGCGTTGAGCCCGAAGCGGGTTTCGCTGCGGTGCAAGGCCAGGTCGTGCTGACGCGTGATGATATCGATGCGTTCGCGCAGGTTTGCCGGCACGCCGGCGACGAAGGCGTTCTGGTTGGCCGTCAGGCGGATTTGCGCATCCGGTGAGTGTTCGACCAGCAGCTTCGCGATCTCGTGCATGCCGGTTTGGCGGGTGACGCCATCCTTGTCGTGGACACGGCCGAACGGGATTCGCAAGCCGAGGTGCCAGCGGCCGTCTTCGCCTTCGCGCCAACCGAAGCGCTCGCCGCGCTGGGTGAATTCGAACGCGCGCGCAGGTTGCAATGCGAAACCGCCACGTCGTTCGATTTCGACACGAATCCAATCGAGACCCTTGTCATCGACCGTGTACTTGAAGCGCGCATGCTTGCGCTCGCTGCGGTCGCCATGGTCGCGCTGCGTGGTGAGTGCGGCTTCCGCGAGCGCGGTGACCTGATCGGACGCGATGAAGCCGATCAGGCTGGCCAT
Organism: Pseudomonadota bacterium; assembly: GCA_018241365.1. Classification (GTDB taxonomy): domain Bacteria; phylum Pseudomonadota; class Gammaproteobacteria; order Xanthomonadales; family Rhodanobacteraceae; genus 66-474. Next base: position 45,105 of record JAFEDX010000202.1, on the reverse strand, counting down.
GCGCGGATACGTCTTCGCGTCACCGTGGCTGGCGCCCATGCCGCCGCCGACCAGCACGTCGTAACCGGCGAGTTCACCGTTTTCGATGATGGCGACGAGGCCGACGTCCTGCGAGTACACGTCGATGTCGTTCTCGGGCGGCACCGCGAAACCGATCTTGAACTTGCGCGGCAGATAGGCGTCGCCCAGCAGGGGTTCGGCCTCGGTGCCGTCGGTGGGTGGTTCGTTGAGCCAGGTTTCGTACCAGGCGCGCGATTGCGGGCGCAGGTGCAGCGACAGTGCTTGCGCTTGAGCGTAGATTTGCGCGTGCAGGCGCGACAGCAGCGGATTCACTGACGCGACCACGTTGCGGTTGTCGTCGCCGCAGGCGGCGATGGTGTCCAATCCGGACGCATGGATGGCCTGCGCCGCCGCGCGCAGGTTGCGTTTTTCTATTCCGTGGACCTGGATGGTCTGGCGGGTGGTCAAGCGGATGCCGCGCCTACCGAAGCGCGAAGCCGTCGCGTCCATGGCCAGCCACTGCGCGGGCGTCAACACGCCGCCCGGAAGGCGCAGGCGCAGGAAGAAACTGTAGTCGGGCTCCAGCTTCGCCAGCCGGCGCGCCTCGCGCACGTCGCGGTCGTCCTGCTGGTAGCCGCCGTGGAACTTCAGCAGTTGCACGTCGTCGACGTTCAGCGCGCCCGTCACCGGATTGGCAAGGCTCTCGCGCAGGCTGCCGCGCAGATGGCGGCTTTCGCGCTTGATGCGCTCGAGGTCGGAAGGCTCGCTCATCAGTACACGTCCCGTGCGTAACGACGCGAGTCACGCAGGTCCGTGAGGTATTCGTCGGCGGCTTCGGGCGTGCGTGCGCCGTGTTCGACGATCACGTCGCGCAAGGTGTTTTCCACATCGCGCGCCATTGAGGTTGCGCCGCAGACGTACAGGTGCGCGCCGGATTCCAGCCAGGCGAACAATTCACGGGCTTGCTCGCGCAGGCGCTGCTGCACATAGATTTTGCGCGGTGCGGGTTCAACCAGGGTCCGCACGTCCCTGTGCAGACTTTCTTGAGCGTCACGCGAGAAGGCGAGGTCGAGCCGCTGCAGTGAGCCGTTCTTCAACGCCGTCTGCCATTCGACCTGGTACAGGAAACCGCTGCGGAAATGCGGGTTGCCAAAGAACAGCCAGTTGCGTCCGCGCGCGCCGAATCTTGCGCGTTGCTGCACGAACGCGCGGAACGGCGCGACGCCGGTGCCAGGGCCGATCATGATGATGTCGCGCTCCGTGTCAGCCGGCAGCCGGAAGCGCTCGTTGCGTTCCAGGTACACCTCGACTGTTTCGCCTTCGGTGCGCGTCGCCAGCCAGTGCGAGGCGGCGCCCCAATGGGTACCGGCATCAGTTGCGTATTCGACGTGTGCAACGGTGAGATGCACTTCATCGCCGACTACCGCGCGGCTGGACGCGATCGAGTACAGCCGCGGAGCCAGCGGCCGCAGCGCGGCGAGCAGTTGTTCGCCGGTCCACTCCACCGGGTGTTGCTGCAACAAGTCGATGGGTTGCCGGTCGGCCAGCAGTGCGCGCAGGGCTTCACCCAGCTCGGGTTGCAGCAGTTCGCGCAGGGCGGTGTCGCCGCTACGCGCGGCGAGTGCGGCCACGAACGGACGACTAAGGCGCGTCAGTTCACGCTTCGAAGACAGCCATTCGCGCAAGAGGTGCGTTTCGCCCGCACTTGCGATGCGCGTGCCGCCGTCGAGGTGCAATGCATCCAGTATCGCGTCGACCAGTTCCGGTGGATTGCGCGGCACCACGCCCAGCGCGTCGCCGGGCTCGTAATCGAAACCGGCATCAGTCAGATCGAGCTCGATATGGCGCACGTCCTTGCTGCTGCCGTCGGCGGTGATGCGCTGGTTGGCCAGCACCTCGGCCGTGAACGGATGCGTCGGCGACCACGACGATTCCACCGGCTCGGCATGCGGACGCAGCGGCGTGACGTTGGTGGCGATGTTCGGCACCTGCAGTGCGCTGCGTGCGGAGTCGAGCGCCTGCCGCGTCCACGGTTCGGCCACGGTTTCGATGTCGAGGTCGGCCGTGCCCATATCGAACAAGCGCGTCGCGCCCAGCTCGGCAAGCCGCGCGTCGAGCTTTTGCCCGATGACGCAGAACTGCGGATAACTGGAATCGCCGAGGCCCAGCACCGCGAACGACAACGCCTTCAACTGCGGCGCGCGACGCCCGCTGAGGAAATCCACGAACCCGCGCGCATCGTCGGGCGGGTCGCCGTCGCCCTGCGTGCTGATGACCACGTACAGCAGACGTTCCTTCGCCAGTTCGCGCAACGGGTAAGCATCGGCACGCAGCAGGCGCACGGTCATGCCCGCGCCTTCGACCTGCCGCGCCAGTTGTTCGGCCAAGCGCTTGGCATTGCCGGTCTGGCTGCCGTACACGATGCTCAAGCGTACTTCGCCCTGCGTATCCGTCGCGGAGATCGCCGGAATCGCATCAACTGCCGCGCGCTGCGCCAACCCCGCCGCGTAACCGGACAGCCACCACAGGCTGGCGCCATCCAGCGATTCGGCCAGCGACATCAAATGCCGCGCCTTGGGCTCGGGCAGGGGCAGGCGTTGCTGGGCGGCGGCGGACATGGGCGTGGCGTGTGCGGGGAAGGTGCGCACGGTACGCCGCGCCTGCGGGTCGCCGGAAAGGACGGTATGCGATGCGCTTATGCCAAGGGCGGCATATTGCGCGTGCCGCGCGGCGCTCGCAGGCTGGCCCAATGGACCAATCCCGGCGTCAGCGGAGCCGTGTATGCCCAGTGCGTGCCGTGTTCCGCCAGATGTGTATTGCGTTGTCCGCGCTGTCCGCAAAGTGTCCGCGGACACTCTGCGGTTCTGCCGATAACCGATAAATATCTGATTGTCGTAAAGAACCATCCAATCCTTGAGGTGGCATCGCTGATGCTTGAGCAGTCACAGTCGCCTGCCCGTGTCTGACCATGGCGCGCGGTGGATACGCGTCGATGGCTTGCCTGCTCTGGGGGTAGAGATGTTCGCGTATTACCTAGTTCTCGCGTGGCGCAGCCTGCGCCGCAGTCGGGTGCTGAGCGCACTGATGGTGCTGGCGATCGGGCTGGGCATCGGCGCCAGCATGACGATGATTACGGTGCTGCATGTGATGAGCGGTGATCCAGTACCGGGCCTCAGCGCCAAGCTGTTCGTGCCGTTGCTGGATCCGCGTGATGCGTCGCATGCGGCGCAGTCCGGAGGACAAGACACGCCAGACGGGTTCACCTGGACCGATGTGACAAATTTGCTACGCGCCCACCGCGGGGACGCGCAGGCCGCCATGGCTTCTGGATATGCGGCCGTGCGACCAGCCAGTGCGAATTTGCATCCATTCTTTGAAGACGGCCAATACGTCACGGCGGAATTCTTCCGGATGTTCGCGGTGCCGTTCTAGGCCGGGTCGGGCTGGACGGCGGAACAGGATCGCGAACGTGCACGTGTGGTGGTACTGAATGCCGACTTGGCCCGCAAATTGTTCGGCGGCGCGGATGCCGTTGGCCAGATCGTCAACCTCAACAACACCGATTTCCGTGTCATCGGCGTGTTGCGGGGTTGGCACCCGCAGCCCGCGTTCTACAAGCAAAAGGGTGATCGGATCTACGGCAGCGCCGACGATTTTTCCATTCCGCTGGACACGGCCTTGGCGGTGAAATTCGGCGTCAACGGGCACACCTCGTGCTGGGGCAACGGCGCTGACGGCGGCGACAGCCTGACCAGTGGCCACTGCACCTGGGTGCAGTTCTGGGTGCAGCTGGATACGTCCGCCAAGGTCGCTGCCTATCGACAGTTCCTGGACAACTATTGGCACGAGCAGCAGACCCACGGGCGTTTCCCGCGCAAGGATGCGCCGCCGCATTTGTACGGGTTGATGGCGTGGCTGGCGCAGGAGAAAGTCATTCCGGCCAACCTGTCGATGCAGATGTGGCTGGCCGTCGGGTTTCTCGCGGTGTGCATGCTGAGCGTCGTGGCCTTGCTGCTGGCCAAATTCCTGCGCCGCAGCGGCGAGATCAGCGTGCGGCGCGCGTTGGGCGCGCGCCAGCGCGACATCTTCGTGCAGTTCGGCATCGAGTCCGCGTTGATCGGCGTGGTCGGCGGCGTGCTGGGTTTGCTCATCGCGCAGTTCGGATTATGGAGTATCCGCCAGCGCCCCGACGGCTACGCGCACCTCGCGCAAATGGACGTGTCGATGCTGGTCAGTACTGTGGTTTTGGCGATCGTAGCCAGCGTCTTGGCGGGATTGCTGCCGGCGTGGCGCGCTTGCCTGATTCAACCCGCGCTGCAGTTGAAGACTTTGTAGGAGGGCCGGAAGGCCCGACCGCAACTGCGGTCGCGGCTACCGCTGCTCTTACGGACGCAATTCAGGAGGTACCGAGATGCTCATGGAATTTCAGCCCATCCTTGCCACCCTGCGCCGGCACAAACTGGTCGCGGGGCTGCTGGCCGCGCTGGTCGCGCTGACTTGCGCGATCGTCTGCAATGTCGCCTTCATGCTCCAGCAACGTGTTGTCGGCATGAGCCTGCCAAGTGGCGTTGCCGAGGATGAGTTGGTGACGATCCAGAGCTTCAATCTGGACCAGAACGCGAACCAGGTCGCGGCGCACAAGGCTGATCTCGCGGCATTGCGCATGATTCCGGGCGTGGAGTCGGCGGCTGCCGTCGATGCGTTGCCTTTCAACGGCAACAACTGGACCAATGGCGTGGGGATTGACCCGCAACACAACATCGCTTCGGTGAGCGTGTTCAACGGCACGCCGGACGAATTGCAGACGCTGGGCCTGAAGCTGGTTGCGGGGCAGGATTTGCAGCCCGACCAGTACATTCCCGAGGACAGCAAGAACGGCTACGACGGCCTCAATCGCGTTCCTTCCGCGGTCATCACCGAGGCGCTTGCGGCGCGCTTGTTTCCACATCAGGACCCGCTTGGCAAGTCGATCTATACCACGCCGAATCCCATCCGCGTCGTCGGCGTGGTGGCGCACCTGGCGCGGCCGAATGTCGGGACAGGCGACGACAACGATTTCAGCATGCTGCTGCCGATGCTGCCGGATACCAGTGACGTGACCTATGTCTTGCGCACCCGGCCGTCCGATCGCAGTCGCGTGCTGCAGCAGGCCAAAGCGGTGTTGTACCGCATCGATGCCAACCGTGTGGTGCGTCATGGCCAGACTTTTCAGCAACTTCGCGCGAAGTATTTCCAGAGCGATCGGACGATGATCGGTATGCTGATCGCCTCGGCGTTCGGCTTGCTGTTCGTCGCCGCGCTCGGGATCGCCGGGCTCGCGAACTTCTGGGTGCAGCAACGCACACGCAGCATCGGCATTCGCCGTGCGCTGGGAGCACGGCGTGTTGACATCCTGCGTTATTTCCAGACCGAGAATTTCCTGATCATCACTGTTGGCGTGGTAGCGGGAGTGCTGCTGGCCGTCGGCCTGAATCTGTTGCTGATGCAGCACTACGAGCTGCCGCGCCTGCCGCTGTGGTACCTGCCGGTCAGCGCGGTGGCGTTGTGGCTGCTCGGGCAATTGGCCGTGCTGGGGCCAGCCATGCGCGCCGCGGCGGTGCCGCCGGTGGTGGCGACGCGTTCGGTGTGACTGCGGCTTCGGATCAGTCCTGCAGCGTCAGCAACGAAGCATTGCCGCCCGCGGCGGTGGTGTTGACCGTGAAGGTGCGTTCGGTCGCGAAGCGCAGCAGGTAGTGCGGACCGCCGGCCTTGGGGCCGGTGCCGGACAGGTTTTCGCCGCCGAACGGTTGCACGCCGACCACCGCGCCGATCTGGTTGCGGTTGACGTAGGTGTTGCCGACCTTCGCGCGCTGGCGGATGTGCTCGACGGTTTCGTCGATGCGGCTGTGGATGCCCAGCGTCAGGCCGAAACCGGTGGCGTTGATGGCGTCGATGACCTGATCGAGCTCGTCGGCTTTCCAGCGCACCACGTGCAACGCGGGGCCGAACACTTCGCGGGTCAGCAATTTGATCGACGGAATTTCATACGCGCGCGGCGCGAAGAAGGTGCCGTGCTCGGCGTCTGCGGGCAGTTTCGCCATGTTGATCAGCTTGGCCGAGCCGCGCATCACCTCGGCGTGTTCTTCCAGCGAGGCACAGGACGGCTGGTCGATCACCGGGCCGACGTCGGTCGAAAGCAGCGCCGGGTCGCCGACCTTCAGCTCGTCCATCGCACCCTTCAGCATTTCGATCACGTGGTCGGCGATGTCTTCCTGCACGAACAGCACGCGCGCGGCCGAGCAGCGCTGGCCGGCGGAATCGAACGCGCTGGTCATCACGTCCTTGACCAGTTGTTCGGGCAGCGCGGACGAATCGGCGATCAGCGCGTTCTGGCCGCCGGTTTCGGCGATCAGCGCGGCGATGGGCGCGTTGCGCGCGGCCAGCGTGCGGTTGATGGTCCATGCGGTTTCCGTCGAACCCGTGAAGCACACGCCGGCGATTTCATCGCGCGTCAAAAGAGTTTTGCCGATCACCGAGCCGCGGCACGGCACGTACTGCAGCACCTTCTCGGGCACGCCGGCCTGGTGCAGCAGCTTCACCGCCATGCAGCCGATCAGCGTCGTCGGTTCGGCGGGCTTGGCGATCACGCTGTTGCCGGCGGCGAGGCCGGCGGCCACCTGGCCGGTGAAGATCGCAAGCGGGAAGTTCCACGGGCTGATGCACACGAACACGCCGCGGCCGCGCAGGTAGAGCTGATTGGATTCGCCGGTCGGGCCGGGCAGGTCCTCGGGTTTGCCGAACAGCTTGCGCGCCATCGCCGCGTAGTAGCGGCACATGTCCGCGGCCTCACGCACTTCGCCGATGGCGGCGGGGATGGTCTTGCCGGCCTCGCGCACGCACAGCGCGATCAGCTCGCCGCGGTTCGCCTCCAGCAGGTCCGCGGCGCGTTCCAGGATCGTCGCGCGCTGGTCGGCGGGGGTGTTGTCCCACGCAGGCTGCGCAGCGACGGCATTGTCCAGCGCTTTCAAAATGGTGGGCGCATCGGCATTGCGCGACTGCCCGACCACGACCCGGCGATCGGCCGGGCTGGTGATGTCGCGCGGTGCTTCGCCGGTCTCGGCTCCGGGCACCAGCGGTGCCGCCTGCCACGGGCCGCGCTTGGCGTTGACCGCCGCGGCGAGGGCCTTCAGTTCATCGTCATTGCCAAGATTGACGCCCATCGAATTCTTCCTCAAGGTTCCGTACAGGTCGATCGGCAACGGAATGCGCGGGTGCTGGTAGTGGCCGCCGTGTGCCGCGCCGAACGCGCGCACTTCCGCGCAGGGATCAGCCACCAGCTCGTGGATCGGCAGTTTCTCGTCGCTGATGCGGTTGACGAAGCTGGTGTTGGCGCCGTTTTCCAGCAGGCGGCGCACCAGGTACGGCAACAGGTCTTCATGGCTGCCGCACGGCGCGTACACGCGGCACGGCACGTTCCAGTGCTCGGGGCCGACCACTTCCGCATACAAATCCGCGCCCATGCCGTGCAGGCGCTGGAATTCGAATGGACGGCCATTTGCCAGATGGTGGATCGCTGCGATGGTGTGCGCGTTGTGGGTCGCGAATTGCGGATAGATCACGTCCGGGCCGGCGTCCAGCAGGCGCCGCGCGTTGGCGAGGTAGGACACGTCGGTGTTGGCCTTGCGCGTGAACAACGGGTAGCCCGACAGCCCGACCTCCTGCGCGCGCTTGATTTCGGCGTCCCAGTACGCGCCCTTGACCAGGCGCGTGCACCAGCGGCGCTGGTGGGCCCTGGCGGTTTCGATCAGCCACTCGATGACGTATGGCGTGCGCTTGGAATACGCCTGCACCGCGAGGCCGAAGCCGTTCCAGCCTTCCAGCGACGGGTGCGTGAACACCGCTTCCATCACGTCCAGCGACAGCTCCAGGCGGTCGGCTTCCTCGGCGTCGATGGTCAGTGCGATGCCCTGCGCCTTGGCAAGCTGCGCGAGTTCCAGCACGATCGGCGTGAGTTCGGCGTGCACGCGTGCGCGCTTGGCGACTTCGTAGCGCGGGTGCAGCGCCGACAGTTTCACGGAAATGGAGGGTGCATCCAGCACGCTCTTGAAGGGGCCGCGCGCGCCCAGTGCGAGGATCGCGTCGTGGTAGGCCTGCTTGTAACGCGCGGCGTCGGGCGCGGTGAACGCGGCCTCGCCCAGCATGTCGTAGGAGTAGCGGTAGTTCGCGTTGTCGCCCTTGGCCGAACGGTCGAGGGCTTCGTCGATGGTGCGGCCCATCACGAACTGATGGCCCATGATGCGCATCGCCTGGCGCACCGCGAGACGGATGACGGGTTCTCCGGTGCGTGCGATCAGGCGCTGGAAGGCGTTGGCCGCGTCGGCGCGGGTGGGCGCGCTGAGGTTCACGATGTGGCCGGTGAGCATCAGGCCCCAGGTGGACGCATTCACGAACAGCGAGTCGCTGGCGCCGAGGTGCTTCTTCCAGTCGGCGTCGCCGAGCTTGTCGCGGATCAACTTGTCGGCGGTGGTGCTGTCGGGGATGCGCAGCAGGGCTTCCGCGACGCACATCAGCAGCACGCCTTCCTCGCTGGAAAGGTCGTACTGGCGCATGAAGGATTCGACCGCACTCTGGTCGCTGGTGCGCTCGCGCACCCGCGACACCAGCGCAGCGGCCTGTGCGACGACGGCTTCGCTTGCGTTCGCGGGCAGCGTGGCTTCGGCGAGGCGCGCCGCGACGACTTCGGATTCGTCACCACTCCACGCGGCGGTGATGCGCGCACGTGCTGCCCCCGATGACGGGGGCAATTCGGGGGAAAGGATTTCAGCCATCCGGGATGACTCGCGACTTGACCGCCCATTGTACGTCGCGTCACGCGCAGCGCCAATGATGCGCGGCATAGGCCCTGCGTGGCCGGGCGCCTATTCTTGCCGCGACGATCCTTCGGCCTTATGATCATCGTCAATACGGCATCGCGAATGTTCATGATCACACGTCTTCCGGTGGTTGCCGAAGCCGGGCAGGTGACGCTGCTGCTGGCGCCCAACAGGGCGCTCAGTCGCGAGCAGGTTCGCCGGCTGGTGTGGGAAGTGTGCATCGCGGCCCTGCTGGTGGCGGGGCTGGCGGCGTGGGGGGGCGACGTATTCGCGCCGATGTTCACGCTGATCGAGATTCCGGTCGTGGCGATCGCGTTCCGGCTGGTATGGCGGAGCGGCGACCGCAAGGAACGCATCACGCTGGATACGGACCATGTCCGGATCGAGCAGCTGCCGGCGAGGGGGCGTGCCGCAAGTACGTTTCCCGCGGCATGGACGCGGGTGCAGGTGCTGGAACGCGGCGATGGCCACCGGCACGTGGTGTTGACCGCACACGGGCGTGCACAGGAAGTGGGGGCTTGCCTGGGTGACGACGAACGGATGCAGTTGTCGCGCTGGCTGAAAACCCTGTTGTCCGGCCGCAGCGGCTGGCGGGAAAGCTGAAAGGGTGCAAGGATTCGAACTTGCGGTCGGCCTCTTCGAGGCGACGGGATGGTCAAACCGATGCAAGGCTGCGGTTTGACGGGTGTCGAGGGCAGGACTCCATGAACATGGGGCCGGACGTGTCAGGTAATTCAATTCTTCCCAAGGGTGCAATGACAATGAGTTCCAGCAACTGCATGCGGCGGGTCACGGGGGCGATTGCCGCCTTGGGCACCTTGCTGGTATCGATGACTGCCGCCGCCAATCCGGTGCCGTGGCAGATGAACCTGCCCAAGGGCGTGACCCCGATTTCGCACGAAATCTGGGATCTGCACATGGCTGCACTATGGGTGTGCGTGGTGCTGGGCATCGTGGTGTTCGGCGCGATGTTCATCGCGATCTTCCGGTTCCGCAAATCCAAGGGCGCGGTGGCCGCGACCTGGACCCACAACACCAAGATGGAATTCGCCTGGACGCTGGTACCGGTGCTGATCCTGATCGGCTTGGCCACGCCTGCGACCATCATCACCCGCAACATGTACAACGCCACCGACGCCGAGATGACCGTCAAGGTCACCGGTTACCAGTGGCTGTGGCGCTACGACTACATCAGCTACGACGGCAAGCCGGTCACCAAGGTGCCGACCATCTGGTCGCGCCTGGGCTGGGACAGCAACCGCGCCCGCCAGCTGGATTCCGGCATCAGCCCGTGGAGCGTGGTGGACAAGCAGACCGGCTACCACGACTACCTGCTCGACGTGACCGAGCCGCTGGTGATCCCGGCCGGGGTCAAGGTGCGTTTCCTGATCACCGCCGATGACGTGATCCACGGCTGGTGGGTGCCCGACTTCGCCGCCAAGCGCGATGCGCTGCCGGGCATCATGAACGACGCCTGGGCCAAGGTGGACCAGCCCGGCATCTACCGCGGCCAGTGTTACGTGTTGTGCGGCCAGGACCACAGCGCGATGCCGATCGTGGTGAAGGTGCTGCCCAGGGACCAGTTCAACGCATGGCTGGCTGCCCGGGAGAATCCGGCTGCGCTCGATAAGGCCGCACGCACCGCCGAGGTGACGCCGCAGAAGTCCGGGCCGGAACCGGCCAAGGGTTGATCCGCACCCGGCGTTCGTCCAGTCGCAGTTCACGCAGCACAAGGCATTCCAGAGGATCCGCACCATGTCCAGCACAGCGCAAGCCGTCCACTACGAAGAACACCACCAGAGCTGGTTCGAGCGCTGGTTCATGTCCACCAACCACAAGGACATCGGCACGCTGTACCTGTCGTTCTCGTTCCTGATGCTGTTCGTGGGCGGCAGCATGGCGATGCTGATCCGCGCCGAGTTGTTCGAGCCGGGCATGCAGCTGATGCAGCCCTACTTCTTCAACGAACTCACCTCGATGCACGGGCTGGTGATGATCTTCGGCGTGATCATGCCGTCGTTCGTCGGCCTCGCCAACTGGATGATCCCGATGCAGGTCGGCGCGCCGGACATGGCGCTGCCGCGCTTGAACAACCTGTCGTTCTGGATCCTGCCGTTTGCCTTCATCCTGTTGCTCTCGACCTTCTTCATGCCGGGCGGCGCACCCGCCGCGGGCTGGACGATGTATCCGCCGCTGGTGCTGCAGGGCGGTGAAGCCATCGCCTTCATGATCTTCGCGATCCACCTGATGGGCATCTCCTCGATCCTCGGTTCGATCAACATCATCGCCACCATCCTCAACATGCGCGCGCCGGGCGTCGACCTGCTGAAGATGCCGATGTTCTGCTGGTCGTGGCTGATCACCTCGTTCCTGGTGATCGCGGTGATGCCGGTGCTGGCCGGCGCGGTGACGATGATGCTGTTCGACCGCTTCTTCGGCACCAACTTCTTCAACGCCGCCGCGGGTGGCGACTCGGTGATGTACCAGCACGTGTTCTGGTTCTTCGGCCATCCCGAGGTGTACATCATGATCCTGCCGGCGTTCGGGATCATTTCGGAAATCGTGCCGACCTTCGCGCGCAAGCCGCTGTTCGGCTACAAGGCGATGGTGTACGCGATCGCCTGCATCGCGTTCCTGTCGTTCATCGTGTGGGCGCACCACATGTTCACCGTCGGCATGCCGCTCGGCGGCGAAGTGTTCTTCATGTTCTCGACCATGCTGATCGCGGTGCCGACCGGCGTGAAGATCTTCAACTGGGTCACCACGATGTGGAAGGGCTCGCTCAGCTTCGAAGTGCCGATGCTGTGGGCGATCGGCTTCATCGTGCTGTTCTCGATCGGCGGCTTCTCGGGCGTGATGATGGCGCTGGTGCCGGCGGACTTCCAGTACTACGGCACCTACTTCATCGTCGCGCACTTCCATTACGTGCTGGTGGGCGGCGCGTTGTTCTCGATCATCGGTGCGGTGTACTACTGGCTGCCGAAGTGGTCGGGCAACATGTACTCCAGCTTCTGGGGCAAGCTGCACTTCTGGTCCAGCGTGATCTCGGTGAACGTGCTGTTCTTCCCGCAGCAGTTCCTGGGCTTTGCCGGCATGCCGCGCCGCATCCCCGATTACAACGTCGCGTTCGCGGATTGGAACATGGTCTCGTCGATCGGCGGCTTCTGGTTCGGCGCGACCCAGCTGGTCTTCGTGGGCGTGGTGATCCACTGCGTATTCTTCTCGAAGCAGAAGGCGACATCGCGGGTGTGGGAACACGCCTACGGGCTGGAATGGACGCTGCCGTCGCCCGCGCCGCACCACAGCTTCACCGTGCCACCGGTCATTGATGACAGCCAGCTCGCGCACGGCGACGTGACGCATTGATGGCCATGTCAGCCGTGATTGCGAACCCGGACGACCAGCAGGCGAAGCAGCGGGCGGATGAACTGGCGCGCCGCAAAGCCGGCGCGCGCCGTACCGCGTGGATCATCGCCGCGATCGTCGTCGCGTTTTTCATCGCCAGCCTCGTGCAGGGACATTTCGTGGGGATCCCCAACTGGGTTCCTGCCCACTGAACCAGCCCGACACTCCATTCCAGCCACCGACCGGAATCCCCCTCCATGAGCCAACCTGACGCCAACGTCTATTACGTCCCGCACGACAGCCGCTGGCCGATCTTCATCGCGATCGGCATGTTCCTGTTCATGGTCGGCGCGGCGACCTGGCTGAACGGCTACGACACCGCGGGACACATTGTCCTGACCATCGGCGCCCTGACCATCATCGGCGTGATGTTCGGCTGGTTCGGCAACGTGATCAACGAATCGATGAAGGGCAGGTTCAACGGCCAGGTCGACGCGTCGTTCCGGATGGGGATGATGTGGTTCATCATGTCCGAGGTGTTTTTCTTCGCGGCGTTCTTCGGCGGCCTGTTCTACATCCGCACGTTCGTGGTGCCATGGCTGGGCGGCGTGGGCGACAAGGGCGTGCTGACCAACGGGTTCATCTGGCAGGGCTTCTCGGCGGCGTGGCCGACCAACGGGCCCGAGGCGGTCGGGGGTTCGTTCAGCGTGGGCTCCCCGTGGGGCATTCCGCTGCTGAACACGCTGTTGCTGCTGTCCTCCAGCGTCACGGTGACGATTGCGCACCACGCATTGCGTGCCGGCAACCGCAAACGCCTGATCGGCTTCCTCGGGCTTACCATCCTGCTCGGCCTGACCTTCCTGTGCTGCCAGGCGTACGAGTACTGGGAATCCTACGTCCACCTCAACATGACGCTGCACAGCGGCATCTACGGCGCGACGTTCTACATCCTCACCGGCTTCCACGGCCTGCACGTCACGCTGGGTGCCATCATGCTCAGCGTGATGTGGTTGCGCGTGGTGCGCGGACACTTCACGCCGCAGCACCACTTCGCATTCGAGGCGGTGTCGTGGTACTGGCACTTCGTGGATGTGATCTGGCTGTGCCTTTTCATGTTCGTGTACATCCTCTGACCGCGCGGAGGCCCGCGCCGGCGTCGTTGCACGCCCGCTCGCAAATGCGCATTGACCGTATGTCAACTCCGCTTTGCTCGCGGGCTGGCGCCTAGCCAGCGCTTCGCCCGCGCGGACAGAGTCGCGCGTTGCCATGGCGATGCGATAGGGCGCGACTCGCCGCCACGAACCCGCGGCTTTTGACTCAGCGCACGTAGATGCCGTGCGGATGCAGGATGCCGGTGGCGATGCCGATGACGATCAATACGATCAGCAGGATCGAGAACGCGACGCGACGCGTCAGCGCCCACACCGTGCGGTTGCTGCCGGTGCGATCGGTCATCATGTAATACAACGCCTGGCCCAGTTCGAAGATCACCACCAGAAACACGATGACCAGCACGACCTTGTATGCGGTGGTGAACGACATGGGTTTCACGCGGCTCGAAACGCCAAGTATAGCGTTGCGGCGAAGGCGCCAGACGGGGCATCGGGCATGATGCGGATCCGTCGTCCCAGCGTGTTCGCGGTGCTGCTGACGCTGTTCGGCATCGCGGTGTTTTCGGCGCTGGGCGTGTGGCAATTGCGACGTGCGGCCTACAAGGAAGCCGTGCTTGCGCACTTCGAGCGCGCCGCCAACGCGCCGTTCATGAGCCTGTCCGATGCGGTCGCCGATCGCCTGCCGGGCGCGTATCCGCACGTGCGGGTCACCGGCCGGCTCCTGGGTGACCGGGTTTACCTGCTGGATGACCAGATGCGCGCGGGCCGGCTGGGCGTGATGGTGTTCGTGCCCATGCTGCCGGACGGTTCGTTGCACACCGTGCTGGTGAACCTCGGGTTCCTCGCCAGGATGGGCCCGGATTCGACCAGCCTGCCGGAGCTGCCGCCGATTCCCGGGCACCCGGTGACGCTGACCGGCATCTACGCGCCGCCGCCGTTGCCGGGCTTGAAGCTCGGCGGCAATCCGCTGGTGCGCGAGACGACCTGGCCCAAGCTGGTGACCTGGATCGACACCGCCCAGATTGCGGCCGATTTGCACCAGGCGGTCTATCCGCATGTATTGTTGCTGGATCCCGATCCGCACAGCGCCTACATCCGGAGTTGGACGGCCAACGTGATGCCGCCCGCGCGCCACCGTGCGTACGCGCTGCAGTGGTTCACGTTCGCGCTCGCGGCGATCGTGATGTTTTTCGTGTTGCATCGCGACAGCCGCGACGACACCTCCAACGACGAGGAATAGATACCGATGGACTTGCGCAATCGACGCCGCCTGGTGGCGGTCCTGATCGCGGCGATCTTCGCGGCGCCGGTGATCATCGCCATGGTGCTGGCGCTGACGGGTTGGACGCCGCATGGCCACAGCTATGGCCAGCCGATCCGGCCCGAGCGCGACCTCGCGAACGTGCCGGTGCGGCTTGCCGATGGCCAGCCCTTCGCGTGGGTCAACCATGATGCGGTGTGGTCGCTGGTGGCACTGCCCGGGCCCGATTGCGCGCGCCATTGCCTGCGCCAGCTCGACCTGGCGCATCGCGCCCAGATCACCCTTGGCAAGTCCTCGGACAAGTTGCGCCTGCTCTATCTTGGCGAACCGCCGCATGGCGCTGCGGCGCAGGGCTTTGGCAAGGTGTGGACGCTCGCCACCACCGCTGCGTCCCTGGACGGCCTGCGCGCCACCATGGCCGATTCGGTGAGCATGGTGCTGGTATCGCCGGACGGCACGGCGCTGACGCGCTATGCGGACAACTTCGACGCCGAAGGCCTGCGCCAGGATCTCAAGAAGGCGGTGCACTGATGGCACCCTTGCCGCTGCGCACGCTGGCGTGGATCGCCTGCGTGTTCGCGTTCTGCGTGATCGTGTTCGGCGCCTTCGTGCGCCTGTCCAACGCCGGCTTGTCGTGCCCCGATTGGCCGACCTGCTACGGCCACGTCACCTGGCCGGTGAAACCCGCAGCGGTGGCCAAGGCGGACCAGGCATTCCCCGAACGACCGGTCGAGACCCATCGGGCCTGGCGTGAACAGGTCCACCGTTTCCTTGCCGGAACGTTGGGCCTGCTGGTGCTGGCCGAGGCGTTGGCGGCGGCTTGGCGCAGCCGGTGGCGTTTCGGCTGCGTGATCGCGGCGGTGGTATTGATAGGGATCGGGATCCCCCTGTACATGGCCAAGGATTACGTCACGTCCAGCGTCATGGCCGCGCTGGGCGAGGCGTTGCTGCTCGGCGTCGCGATCTTCTGGCGCAACGGTGGCTGGCGCCGCATCGCGGTGCTGGCACTGGCTGTGGTCTGCTTCCAGGCCCTGCTCGGGATGTGGACGGTGACCTGGCTGCTGTTGCCGGCGGTGGTCACCGCGCACCTGTTGGGTGGACTGTTGACGTTCGCGTTGCTGGCCTGGCTGGCATGGCGGCTGTCAATGCGGGAAACGCAAGACGCACGCCGCCAACAGCTGTTCATGGCAGCAGCGATCGGGGTGATCCTGCTGGCCTGCCAGATTTTCCTGGGTGGCTGGACTTCGACCAACTATGCGGCACTGGCGTGTGGCATCGGCGGCTCGGCGTTCCCGACTTGCCTGGGACGGTGGTGGCCGCCCACGGACTTCCAGCACGCTTTCATCTTGTTGCGCCATATCGGCGTGGACTACCAGGGCGGCATCCTCGATGCCGGCGCGCGCACCGCGATCCAGATGGTGCATCGCCTCGGCGCGGTAGTGGTGTTCGTGTATGGCCTGTGGCTGGCGCACCGCACCGGTCGCGCCGGCATGCGTTGGCACGGTGTGGCGATCGCGGTGCTGCTGGTCGCGCAGGTCTTGCTCGGAATCGGCAACGTGACGCTGGGAACGCCGCTGTGGATTGCGGTCGCCCATACCGGCGGTGCGGCGCTGTTGCTGTTTGCGCTAGTCACGCTGCTCGCGCGCAGCTACCCGTCGGCCTTGCGCGAGCGCGCTTTGTAGGAGGCCCGGAAGGGCCGACCCCGACACGACGCCTGCGCGTGCCCATCGGGCCTGCCGGCCCTCCTACAATAAGCGGATGACTACGCTCGCCGGCCAATACCTTGCCGCCACCAAACCGCGCATCGTCGCGCTGCTGGTGTTCACGGCGCTGATCGGAATGTTCCTGGCCGCGCCGGGTCTTCCGCCGTGGCGTGCGCTGGTGTTCGGCACGCTGGGCATCTGGATGGCGTCGTCCTCGGCCGCGGCGCTGAACCAGTTGATCGACCAGCGCATCGACCGGGTGATGGCGCGCACCGCGCACCGGCCGTTGGTGACCGGCACGCTAACCACGCGCCAAGTGCTCGGTTTCGCCTTGGTCCTGGGCGTGGCGTCGATGGTGATCCTGGCGCTGCTGGTGAACTGGCTGACCGCGCTGCTCACCTTCATCGGCCTGATCGGTTATGCGGTCATCTACACCGCGTTCCTGAAACGCGCGACGCCGCAGAACATCGTGATCGGCGGCCTCGCCGGCGCGATCCCGCCGCTGCTCGGCTGGGCCGCGGTGACCGGCATGCAGGCGCCCACCGACTGGGCCTACGGCCTGCTGCTGGTGCTGATCGTGTTCGCGTGGACGCCGCCGCACTTCTGGGCGCTGGCGATCTTCCGGCGCGAGGACTACCGCCGCGCCTGCATCCCGATGCTGCCGGTGGTGTACGGGGTCGAATACACCCGCTGGCACGTGCTGTTCTACACCATCCTGCTGGTGCTGGTGAGCCTGTTGCCGTACCTGACCGGCATGAGCGGCCTCTTGTACCTCGGCGGCGCGGGGGTGCTCGGCATCGCCTACCTGTACTACGCGATCCGCCTGATGCGACCGCCGGACGAGCGTTTCGCGATGAGCGCATTCGGCTATTCCATCGTGTACCTGATCGCACTGTTCGCGTTCCTGCTGCTGGACCACTGGCTGGCGTCGCCCATGGTGCATGTCGGGGGCTACGTCCTGGAACGGATCGGGTAAGCTCTAGCGGCACGCAGGCGCCGGGTGCGTGCGGACGGGTCCGGAAGCGGGACCGTCTCGACAGGGGGCCCTGTGGAAGGCATCGAGGCGTGGAGCTGATTTCTCTTGTCGTGGCGGTCGTTGCCGTGGTGGCCAGCCTCGTGCTGACGACATGGTCGCTGTATCGCCAGCGGCGCCTTGCGCGCGAGCTCGACGCCAGCCGTGGGCGCTACACGCTGGTGGCGGAGGCCGCCAACGACGGTATCTTCGACTTCGACCTTGCCAGCGGCAAGATCTATTTCTCGCCGCGGGTGTACCAGATGCTCGGCTACGACGAGTCCGAGTTGAGCAGTCCGGAGGGCCTCCGGCGCATCATGGAGCCGGAGGACTACGCGGTCGCGCACGCCGCCCTGTTCGAACACATGGAACAGCGCCGCCGCGACGAGCTGCAGCGCGTCATGCGCCTGCGCGCCAGCGATGGCCGGGTATTGACGGTGCTGGCACGCAGCGTTACCCGCTACGCCGCCGACGGCACGCCCGTCCGCGTCGCGGGTTCGTACACCGACATCACCGAACGGCTTGGCGATGAACGCCAGCTACAGCTTGCGGCCAGCGTGTTCGAGGCGGGCAGCGACGGCATCGTGATCAGCGACGCACAGGGTCGTGTCGTGTCGGTGAACAGCGCCTTCCTCGGCATGCTTGGCTATACCCGTGACGAACTGGTCGGCAGCCTGTTGCGCGACGTCCAGGGCGAGGCGCCTGCATCGCGCGATGCCGCGTTGCGCGAATCCGGGTCATGGAGCGGCGAAATGCCGTGGCGGCGCCACAACGGCGAAACCAAGATGCTGGACAGTTCGGAGATCGTGGTGCGCGACGCCGCCGGCGTCGGCATGTTCCACGTCCACGTCTGCATCGATACCGCCGAATTGCGGTACGCGCAGGCACGCATCCGGCATCTCGCCTATTTCGATGCGCTGACCGGGCTGCCCAACCGCACCCACCTGCGCGGCCAGTTCGAACAGGCGCTGGCGGCGGCGCGCCACGGCGGGCAGGAACTGGCGGTGGCGTTTTTCGACCTCGACAATTTCAAGGAGATCAACGACACCGCGGGGCACAGCGTCGGCGACGACGTGATCTGCGTGGCCGCGCAACGGCTCGGCAAGGGCATGCGCGAAGACGACATCCTGTGCCGCTTCGGCGGTGACGAGTTCCTGCTGCTGATGCCGGGCACCAACGCCAGCCAGGCCGAAGCGCTGATCACCAGTCTCGTGGACCAGTTGTGCAAGCCGGTCGAGATCGAAGGCAGGCTGCTCGACATTGCCGGCAGCGCGGGGTTCAGCATGTTCCCCGAAGACGCGCTGGATGCGGAAAACCTGGTGCGGCAGGCCGATACCGCGTTGTTCCGCGCCAAGGAGGAAGGCGGCAACAACGTGCAGCGGTTCCGCGCATGGATGGGCGAAGCCGTGAGCTGGCGGCACGACATGCAGGCCGCGCTCAGGGTCGCGATCGTGCGTTCGCAGTTCGTGTTGCGCTACCAGCCCATCATCGACGCGCGCCGGCGCCGGATCACGGGCGTCGAAGCCCTGCTGTACTGGAACCGGCCCGGCATGGGCATGGTGGGACCTGCGACCTTCATCAACCTCGCCGAAGAATCGCGCCTGATCGAGCCGATCGGGTTGTGGGTGGTGCGCGAGGCCTGTCGCCAGGTCGCCACGTGGCGGGCAGCCGGGCTGCCGCCGTTCTACGTGGCGATCAACGTTTCCGGCCAGCAGTTGCGCGTGCTCGGCAAGTTCCGGCAGCACCTGGTGGAGGCGATGCGCGAACATGGCGTCGGCAATGACGACCTGGTGCTGGAAATCACCGAACGGCACTTCGTGCAGGACGCGAAAGGTGGGCTGCCGGAGCTGGAAAACCTCACTGCCGATGGCATCCGGGTTGCGGTGGACGATTTCGGCACGGGCTATTCCAACCTCGAATCGTTGAAGAATCTCACCGTCGACCAGATCAAGATCGACCGCACCTTCGTGCGCAACCTGATGACCGAAGTCGGCGATCGCGCGATCGTGAAATCAATCATCGCGCTGGGCCGCAGCCTGCGCCTGCAGGTGGTGGCCGAGGGCGTGGAAAGCGAGGAGCAGGAACGGCTGCTGCGCGAATTCGGCTGCGACCTGGTGCAGGGCTATTTGTATGCGCGCCCGCTGTCTGCCGGCGAGGTGCCGAGGTTCGTCGAATCCCTGTCGCGGGCTGTGCCGGCTGGCGGATGAACCCCGGTTGTGGTGTCATAGGCGGTTGCTGCGCGCGCAATTTGCGCGGCGCTTCCGCTTGCGTCAGGTGATGTCTTGAACGTGGTCCTGGATTTCTTGCGCTGGTGGGTTCCGTGGGAACCCTCGGTGACCGTGGTGGTGGTGTTCGGTGCGGCGGTGTGGCTGTATTGGCGCGGCGCGCGGCGCTCGCCGATGACCGCGCCCTGGCATCGCCAGCTGATGTTCTGGATCGGCCTGCTGATCCTTTATACCGGTTTGCACACCCGGCTCGACTACTACGCCGAACACGAGTTCTTCATCCACCGCATCCAGCACATGGGCCTGCACCACATGGGTCCATTCCTGATCGCGCTGGCCTATCCGGGCGTCACCATGCGGCGCGGCCTGCCGGTCGGCTGGCGCACGCGCTGGCTGAAGCCGGCGCTGGCCTGGGCGCCGGTGCGCGGGTTCTTCGACATCCTGCTGCACCCCTTCGTGGCCGCGCTGCTGTTCGTCGGGCTGATCTACCTGTGGCTGTGGCCGGCGGTGCACTTCGATGCCATGCTCGACTGGCGGCTGTACCGGGTGATGAACTTCAGCATGGCCGCCGATGGCGTGCTGTTCTTCTGGCTGGTGCTCGACCATCGCCCGCGGCCGCCGGCGCGGCTGTCGCCCGGCATGCGGATATTCGTGCCGCTGGCGGTGATCTTTCCGCAGATCCTGGTGGGTGCCTACATCTCGCTGACCCAGGTCGACCTGTATCCGATCTACAGCCTGTGCGGGCGCGCCATCGCGGGCATGCCTGCGCTGGTGGACCAGCATCTCGGTGGCCTGATCCTGTGGATCCCGAGTTCGATGATGAGCGTGCTGGCCGCCCTGATCGCATTCGGCCACTGGCTGCGGCTGGATACCAAGGGCCGGTTGCCGCGCAACCGGCGCCAGCGCGAACTGATCCGCGCGCGCAATGCCGCGGCGGCTCAGTCAGCGGGGCCCGAAGCGTTGGCAGGCAGTACCGAAAAATCCGCCTGAAGCTCGGCGCCGCCGGCGAATTCGAACGTCATCGGCACCTTGTCGCCCGGTTTGAGGGTGCGGGTCGCCCGCGACAGCATCAGGTGATAGCCGCCCGGCGCCAGCGTCACGCTGGCGTGCGCGGGAATCTCGAGGCTGGGCACCATCTCCATGCGGCTGTCGTTGTCGGCCAGCAACGAACGATGCAGCATCACCATGCCGTAATCCGCGCTGCGCACCCCGGTCAGGCGCAGCGGCGTGTCGCTGTCGTTCACGATCACCGCATAACCCGCCGATGGCAGGTTGGCCGGCAGCCAGCGGATCCATGCGTGCTCGACGCGCACGCCGGTTGGCGTGGGCGCTGCGGCGGCTGCCGCGATGCTGAATGCGAACAATGCGGCGGCAAGCAGGCTGCGCATCGTCACGATGGCTGCTCCACCAGAATCCTGAGATCGTGCAGGATCTCGTCATTCGACGAACCCGGCGTTGCCAGCACCTGCGCGCGACCCTGGCGATCGAAGAAATAGATCGCCGAGCTGTGGGTGACTTCGTAGTCGCCTGCCGAAGCGGCCTTGGCCTGCTCCGGCTGGTAGAACGCGCGATAGCGCTTGGCCAGTTGCGCGATCGCATCCTGCGTGCCGGTCAGGCCCACCACGCGCGGGTCGAACGCGGTGACGTACTGGTGCAGCACCGGCACCGTATCGCGGGCGGGATCCACCGTCACGAACAGGATACGGACGTCGTCAGCGGATTTGCCCAGCTTCTGCAGCACCGTGTGCAGGTGCACCAGCGTCAAGGGGCACACATCGGGACAGTGCGTGTAGCCGAAGTACAGCAATACGACCTTGCCGCGATACGTGGCCGCCGTCACCGGCTGGCCGAGATCGTTGGTCATCTGGAACTTGAGGTCGGGCAAATGCCCTTGCACGCTGTCGAGCTGCCATTGGGGATGCGCAACGCAGGCGGCAAGCAGCAAGGCGGCACAGGCTGGCAACAGCCAGCGCAAGGAAATACGGAGCTTGGACATCGGAAGGAGAACCACGTCGATAACATCGAGATGATAGCGCGCTTGCCGTGCCGCCGGCCCATTGCGGGTCCGCACGGCCGAAGCTTTTGCAGCATGCCGGGCAGGCGCCGCCGCGCATCCAGGGAACCCGGCGCACGCGAGGGTCGACCATCCAAACGTGCAGGATGTACTGACCCAACACCAAGGGTTGACGCGGCGCCGATATGGCACGACAATGCGCGCGCCGATGGGCGCGCTGCGTTCCCGGCACTGTCCTCCACTCAACACACCCATGGACGTACACCCTAGTCGCACCGCCGGCACCTGCTTGCATCGGGTGGCGGCGGCCAAAAACGAACCGATCGCCCGCGGCTCCCGCGCCCGGCCGGCTGGTACCCGCCTCGACTAGGCGCGTCCGGCCTGCTCCTCGCGCAGCGCTGCGGCACTGCTTTGAAGAGGAGATGGGCCATGAACCTCCTTCGCAATTTCCTGCGTGCGCGCTTGGCAGCCCGTCAAGCGCATTCGAACCGCCGCGACGGCCGCCGTCGCGCGTGGAACGTGACCGTGCCGGCGCCGCGTGTGGCGGCTGGTCCG
Organism: Pseudomonadota bacterium; assembly: GCA_018241365.1. Classification (GTDB taxonomy): domain Bacteria; phylum Pseudomonadota; class Gammaproteobacteria; order Xanthomonadales; family Rhodanobacteraceae; genus 66-474. The sequence continues at coordinate 23,026 of JAFEDX010000202.1, read as the reverse complement.
GCCAACGCCGCCTGATGATGACGGCGAGCCACCGCGGCCTGCGGCCTCCACCGCGAATACGTACGCGATCTCGTCGCGTGCGCGAGTGTCGTGATTTGCCGTTCGAAGCAGTTGTTGTGAGAAGTCAGGCCACGGAGCCTTTTGCCATGGGTGGCGGCTTCGAAGGCCGTTCTGGACTTAATGGCCTTGGAATGATCACACCACCGAATCGCCGCGTGATGCGGCGATCAGGGACGATCGCACAAGGTATGTAATCCCACGGATCCATCGCTCGTTCCGTGGGCGCGTGTCCCCCGCCATGGAAACGAGTGATGTTCGGTCCTTCCTCCAAATCCCGTGACGTGATCACGCCCGGCAAGCCGGTCAGGGCGCATGCGCGCCCGGCTGCGGCAGCCTTCGCGTGGCAGGACGAACAGGCCTTGTTCGCCGCGCTGGATACCAGCCACGCCGGCCTCGACGAGCAGCAGATCGAGGATCGCCTCGACCGCGATGGCACCAACGAAGCCGCCCACGAGAAACCGCCGCACTGGTCGCTGCAGCTTGCGCACACCTTCAAGAATCCGTTCATCATCGTGCTGCTGGTGCTGGCGGGCGTGCAGCTCGCGACCTCGCCGGACGACCTGACCGGCCCGATCATCATCCTGGTGATGGTGGTGATCAGCGTGGTGCTGAGCTTCACCCAGGAGTTCCGCTCCTCGCGCGCGGCGGAAAAGCTGAAGGCGATGGTGCGCAACACCGCGACGGTGACGCGCCGTGCTTCCGACGGCCACAGCGAGCGCATCGAGGTGCCGGTGATCGAACTGGTCGCCGGCGACATCGTGCACCTGTCCGCGGGCGACATGGTGCCTGCCGACCTGCGCCTGCTGGTAACCAAGGATCTGTTCATTTCGCAGGCCATCCTCACCGGTGAGTCGCTGCCGGTGGAGAAGACCGCGCCCGAGCATGCCGTGAAGACCGAGGCGCAGCTCGATCCGCTGGACCTGCCGACGGTTTGCTACATGGGCACCAACGTGGTCAGCGGCAGCGCCACCGCGGTGGTGGTGACGACCGGCCCGCGCAGCTATCTCGGTTCGCTGGCACACACCCTCACCGGCACGCGCCAGGAAACCAGTTTCGACCGCGGCGTGAAGAGCGTGTCGTGGCTGCTGATCCGCTTCATGGCGGTGATGGTGCCGATCGTGTTCCTGATCCAGGGCTTCGGCAAGGGCAACTGGGTCGAAGCATTCCTGTTCGCGATTTCGGTCGCGGTGGGCCTCACGCCGGAGATGCTGCCGCTGATCGTCACCGCCAACCTCGCCAAGGGCGCGCTGGCGATGAGCAAGCGCAAGGTGGTGGTGAAACAGCTCAACGCCATCCAGAACTTCGGCGCGATGGACGTGTTGTGCACCGACAAGACCGGGACGTTGACGCTGGACCGGATCGTGCTGGAACGCCATCTCGACCTCGACGGCAACGAATCCGACGACGCCCTGGAATACGGTTACCTCAACAGCCATTTCCAGACGGGCCTCAAGAACCTGATGGACAAGGCGGTGCTCTCGCACCGTGACCTTGAACACTCGACTGCGCGCTGGAAAGTGGCGGACGAGATTCCGTTCGATTTCCAGCGCCGCCGCATGTCGGTGGTGCTGGCGCCGACGGAGGCAGCGGCGGATGCCGACGAAATCCTGATCTGCAAGGGTGCGGTCGAGGAGATGCTGTCGATCTGCGCGTTCGCGCGCGAGGACGGGCGCGACATCCCGATGACCGACCATCGCCGCGACACCATCCGCGCGCTGACCCACGGCTTGAACGAGGATGGCCTGCGGGTGCTGATCGTCGCGGTCAAGCGCCAGCGCGCGCCGGGCCGGGCCTATGGCGTCGCCGACGAACAGGGCATGACGGCGATCGGCTGCCTGGCCTTCCTCGATCCGCCCAAGGACACCGCGCGCACCGCGATCGCGGCGCTGCACCAGCACGGCGTCGCGGTGAAGGTGATCACCGGCGACAACGAAGTCGTCACGCGCAAGATTTGCAGCGAGGTCGGGCTGGATGTCACGCATTCGGCGCTGGGGCGCGACCTCGAGGATCTCGACGACGCCGCGTTCGACGAGGCCGTGGCGCGCACGACGGTGTTCGCCAAGATGTCGCCGCTGCAGAAGGCGAGGGTGGTGGCGTCGCTGCAGCGTCAGGGTCATACCGTCGGCTTCCTCGGCGACGGGATCAACGACGCGCCAGCCCTGCGCAAGGCCGATGTCGGCATCTCGGTCGATACCGCGACCGACATCGCCAAGGAATCCGCCGACATCATCCTTTTGGAAAAAAACCTGATGGTGCTGGAAGAGGGCGTGCTGGAGGGCCGCGTCACCTTCGGCAACATCATCAAATACATCAAGATGACCGCGAGCTCCAACTTCGGCAACGTGTTCAGCATGCTGATCGCGAGCATCTTCCTGCCGTTCCTGCCGATGCTGCCGCTGCAGATCCTGGTGCTGAACCTGCTCTACGACATCTCGCAGCTGTCGATTCCGTTCGACCGCATGGACGACGACTACATCCGCAAACCGCGCAAGTGGGACGCGGGCGACATCGGCCGCTTCATGTTCTGGATCGGACCGACCAGCTCGATCTTCGACGTCACCACCTTCCTGTTGCTGTGGTTCTGGTTCGGCGCGAATTCCACGGCGCCGGCGCACCAGGCGTTCTTCCAGTCGGGCTGGTTCATTGAAAGCCTTTTGACCCAGACGCTGGTGGTGCACATGATCCGCACCCGCAAGATTCCCTTCATCCAGAGTTCGGCGGCGGCGCCGGTGCTGGGCCTCACCACCGCGATCATCGCGATCGGCATCGCGATTCCGTACACCGACCTTGGCCACAAACTCGGCATGGTCGAAATGCCCTCGCAGTATTTCGCCTGGCTGGCCGCGACCGTGGTTGCGTACTGCGCGCTGACGCAGTTCGTGAAGGTGGTCTACATACGCAGGTTCCATCACTGGTTGTAAAGTTGCAGCGGGCGGCAGCACGCATCAAGGCGTGCAGCAAGGATCCGCCGCTTGTGCGCCTTGATCCCGCCTGCAGTCGTACACTCTGCACGTCAGGAGCGTATTGACCATGACGACCATTTACGATTTCGAAGCCGATCTGCTCGACGGCACGCCGCAGAAGCTCGATGCCTGGCGCGGCAAACTGCTGCTGGTCGTCAACGTCGCGTCGAAGTGCGGGTTCACGCCGCAGTACACGGGGCTGGAAGCGCTGTATCGCACGCACAAGGATCAAGGCCTTGTGATCCTGGGGTTTCCCTGCAACCAGTTCGGGCACCAGGAGCCGGGCGACGCCGGTGAAATCCGCAACTTTTGTTCGACGAACTACGACGTGACGTTTCCGTTGTTCGCGAAGATCGATGTCAACGGCGCGAACACGCATCCGCTTTACAAGTTCCTCAAGCACGCCGCACCGGGCGTGCTTGGATCGGAAGCCATCAAGTGGAACTTCACCAAGTTCCTGATCGATCGCGAGGGCAACGTGGTGCGGCGTTACGCCTCGGCGGATACGCCGGAGAAGATCGACAAGGATCTGAAGGCGCTTTTGTAGGAGGCCCGGAAGGGCCGACCATGCCGCAATGCGCGTGCGATCGCGGCTTCCGCCGCTCCTACCTGGAGGGTGTCGGTTGCGCCTTGCGCGCCAGCAATCCGCGCAGTTCGTTCTTTTCGGTTTCGTCCAGCGCGCCTTCCGCCTGCTTGCGGATCAATGCGTCGAGGCGTTGCTGGACGGTTTGTTCGCCCAGCTTGCGCAGGGCGTCCATGAATTCCTTGCGCAGGGCTTCCGGTTCGCCGGGAAACTCGGTAATTGCGAGTTTCTGCAGCGCCGGCGATTCGTCACGCCCGGCGAAATGTTCGAGCAGCAAAGCGGTGTTGATGCCGGGGCGGGCTTTCAGGAAATCCAGCAGTTCGACCAGCAGCGGCACGCCTGGCTTGTCCAACGTAGCGAAGGCATACGGCGGTTCGACCAGCTCCGCCAGCGCGGGATCGGCCAGCAGCATCGCGATCGCGCTGCGCACCAGTGTGCGGCGCGGCGTGTTGGCGGGTGCCGCGTGATGGCTTGCACGTGACGCCGGCGTGCTGCGTGCAGGCGCTCCGCTCACGCCGGTGCGCTTTTCCAGCTCCGCGAACATCAGGTCGCGGAATGCGCCGTCCGGCAATTTCGCGAGCAGGGGTCTCGCGTGTTCGGCCAGGCGCGCGCGGCCGTCCAGCGTCGCGACGTTCACGTCCTGCGCGAGGTGCTGGAAGAAGTATTCCGACAATGGCGTTGCCTGCTGCAGGCGCGCCTCGAAACCATCCTTGCCTTCCTTGCGCACCAGCGTGTCCGGGTCCTCGCCGTCGGGCAAAAACAGGAACCACGCTTGGCGGCCGTCGCGCATCCGCGGCAGCACCGATTCCAACGCGCGCCACGCGGCGCTGCGCCCGGCACGGTCGCCATCGAAGCAGAAAAACACGTCGGGCGCGGCGCGGAACAGCAGCTCCGCGTGCTCGTTGGTGGTCGCGGTACCGAGCGTCGCCACGGCTTGCGTGATGCCGGACTGGTGCAGCGACACCACGTCCATGTAGCCCTCGACCACGATCAGGCGCAGCAGCTTGGCGTTGGCTTGGCGCACCTGCCACAGCGCGAACAGTTCGCGACCCTTGTGGAACAGCGGCGTTTCAGGCGAGTTGAGGTACTTCGGGCCTTCACCCCTGGCGTTGTCGGCGCTGTGTGCGTTGGACGCGCTGGTGGTGATGCGCCCGCCGAACGCGATCACCCGCCCGCGCCGGTCCATGATCGGGAACATCAGGCGTTCGCGGAAGCGGTCGTACTGGCCCTTGTCGCCGCGCGAGAGCAGGCCCGTCTCGTCCAGCAGCTTGAGCCTTTCCGCGCTGGTGCCGAGCGTGCGCTTCAGCGCATCCCAGCCGCCCGGAGCCCAGCCTATGCGGAAGCGTTCGAGGATCTCCTGGTCGATGCCGCGCTTCTTGCAATACGCAAGCGCGGCCTGACTTTCCGGCAACGCGCGCTGGTAGAACGACGCGGCGGCGTCGAGCAGCGCATAGGCATCGGTGCGATCCTCGCGCGGGCGCGCCGGTCCGCCTTCGTGCGGCACCGTGACGCCCACCGACTGCGCCAATTCTTCGACCGCGTCGGGAAACTCCAGCCGGTCGTAGTCCATCAGGAACTTGATCGCACTGCCGTGCGCACCGCAGCCGAAGCAGTGGAAGAACTGCTTGGCCGGGCTGACGTAGAACGATGGCGTGCGTTCGTCGTGGAACGGGCAACACGCCGTCCACTCGCGCCCCGCGCGCTTCAGCGGCACGCGCTGCTGCACCACGTCGACGATGTCGACGCGGGCAAGCAGCTCGTCGATGAAGCGTTCGGGGATCAGGCCGGGCATGGCGGACTAGGATGCCATGCGCGAGCATTGAACGCGCGTCGCGAGACGCGGATGGTCAGCGCAGCGGCGGCGGCGCCCCGGATTGCCGCCGGCGGCGCGCGGCACGTTCGCACTCGATGCGGCGATGCTCGGCTTCGGCCAGCACCCTGGCCTGGTTCATCGCGGTCAGCCACAATTCGTGGTCTTCTTCCTGTTCCGGCTCCGGCGCGCGGTTGAACGGGATGCGCATGGGCGCGGCGCCCAACGCGTCGTGCATGCCGCCCAAATACAGGGTGTTGTTGCCGAAACGCGCGTTGACGCCATCCAGCAGCAGCGAGAGCGCCGCGCTGCGGCGATGGTCGTCGAACAAGTCGCCGGACGACGCCGCGCGTGGCAACACCCGGTGCAGGGTGACGCTGACGGATAGCGGCTTGGCGTGCGGGAAGGGCAGCCCGCCGTGGCAATGCGCGGCACGGTCCAGGGCTTCGTTCATGCGCCGCAGGAACGCGCGGCTGTCGTCGGTGGGGTCGAACACCGCGTCGTGTTCCCAGCGTTGCTCGACGCCGAGGTAGCGGATCCGCACCGACAGCGCGCCGGCGAGCAGGTCGTAGCTGCGCAGCCGCATCGCGGCCTTCACCAGCAGCTTGGTCAGCACCGCACGCGCGCCGCGCGGCGTGCGCAGCGCTGGTTCCAGCACGTGCGAATGCCCGACCGAGCCGCGCGCGCTGTGGCGCTCCGGCAGCCATTCACCGCGCAGTTGCGCCCACATGCGCTCGCCTTCGATGCCGCCCCAGGCGATGCGCAGCATGGCTTTGCTGGCGGCGGTGAGCTGCGCGACGCGGTCGATGCCGACCGCGTGCAGCCTCGCCTGCATCGAGGCGCTGATGCCGCACAGGTCGGTCAGTTCCAGCGGATGCAAAATGTGCGGAAGGTCCTGCTGCTCGATCACCACCAGCCCGTCCGGTTTCTGCATGTCGGTGGCGGTCTTGGCCAGCCAGTGGTTGGGTGCGAGGCCAATCGAGCAGCGGATTGCGCCGTTCGGCGCCGCGGCCGCGACTTCGTGCTTGACCGCACGCGCCACTTCGATCGCGTTCTCGCGCCGACACTGGCGGCCGATCAATTCGCAGGAAGCTTCGTCCACCGAGTGCACCGCGTCGATCGGGATCGCGCGCTCGATCGCCGCCATCAGCCGTCGGTGCCAGGCCACGTACAGCGAAGGCCGCGCTTCCACGATCGCGATGCCGGGGCACAGGCGCCGGGCGTCGCGCACCAGGCAGCCGGTTTTCACGCCGAAGGTCTTGGCCTCGACGCTGGCTGCGATGCAGCAGCCGGTCGGCGCGACCACCGGCGTCACCGCCACCGGCCGCCCGCGCAGGCGCGGGTTGTCCTCCTGCTCGACCGAGGCGAAATAACTGTTGAAATCGACGAACAGGCTGCGCAGGGTCATCGGGGCACGCTGAAACCGACCCGGACCTTGTAGCTTACTGCTGTCGCAAGATCGGAGACGTTTGCAACGGCACGGCTGCTGCGCCGTGGGCGTGGTGCCGTTTCAGCGGCGCCAGGACAGCCAGCGCTTCCAGGCGGACTGACCGGCCTTGCGGGACGGGTGCGCCGGGTCGCCGTCGGTACCGCCGATCAGCGTTTCGAGCAACCGCCGACGCCGCGCACGGTAGTCGTCGCGGCTGATCTCGCCAAGACGATGCGCATCGTCCAGACCGCGCAGCGTCCGGTTGGTGTCCTGCAGGTGTTCGTCCGTCGTCGCTGCGCCGTCGGGCGGCCCCTCCAGCAGCCGCACGACCACGGCCGAAAGGTTGTCGCGCGCCCCGCGATCCAGCGAGGTTTCGAACATTGCAGTCAGCGCGTCATCGGGCAGCGCGTGCTGCGCGCAGGCCGCGCCGATTTCCGCGTCGGACAATTCCTTGTTGATGCCGTCCGAACACAGCACGAACTGCGTGCCCGGCCGATGGCTGGCCACCACCCAGTCCAGGAACACGGCCTGCTCGGCGCCCACGGCGCGGGTCAGCACCCCGCTGCCGGCCGCCGGTGCGTAGCCGGTATCGAAGTCGTACACGTGGTCGCGCGTGATCTGGATGCATTGCCCGTCCGCGCAGACATACGCGCGACTGTCGCCGACCCAGCCGCACAGCAGCAGGTCGCGGTCGTGCACCAGCAGCACCACGGTCGAACCGATCAGGTCCACGGCCCGCACCTGCGCGGCCTGCCGCAGGTCGGTATTGACGCCGTCCAGGGCGTCTTCGATGGCTTCGATGAAATCGAACACGCTGCCGGCACGCGGCAGTGCCGCGAGGCGTTCGACGATCAGGCTGCTGGCGTAGTCGCCGGCCGCGTGGCCGCCCAGGCCGTCTGCCACCACCCACAGCCCGGCCTTGTCCCGCACGAGAATCGCGTCCTCGTTGCGGCGCCGTACCTTGCCGATGTCGGTGTGGCCCGCCGACTGGAAGTGCCTCGCCATTGCCATCCCGGTGATGTTTCTGGTTGTGGCGCGTTGCCGGTGGCCCCGCTCGCCGTGGCGGCCACGTGGTGCGTGGATCGCCAAGTCGGGCCGAGTGTAGCAGTCGCGGGCTGCCGCAATCCGCGCCACCCTGTGCTTCCGTCACGGCGGTGAAAGATGGTCGCCGTTGCGTGCTGGCGGCCGCTGGCAGCGGTGCATGCTAGGCTGCCGCATTCTTCGTGATTGGCTTGAAAATCCGTCCACACATGATCCGCGTGCATCGAACCGTTGGCCTTGTCCTGTCGCTGTCGGGAGTCCTGCTGTTGACGGGCTGCGCCTCGGTACCTCCGGCGCCGGGGAAGCCGCAAGCCCCGCTGCCCGCCCCCGCCACCTCGCAATCCGCGCCGCCTGCGTCCGCGCAATCCCCGTTGTCCGCGTCCGCCGCGTCGGGTCAGGCCGAACTGGTGCAAGAAGTTGCGGCCGCGACAGGCAAAAGTCCCGCAGCGTTGAACGCGTTGCTGGACAGCGCGGTGGTGAAGCAGACCATCATCGATGCGATGAACCGTCCGGCCGAAAGCAAGCCGTGGAGTGCCTATCGACCGATCTTCGTGACCCCCGCGCGGATCGACGCCGGCATCGCGTTCTACCGCCAGCACCGCGCGTTGCTTGAGCAGATCTCGAAGCAATATGGCGTGCCACCGCAGTTCATCGTAGCGATCATCGGCGTGGAGACCAGCTACGGTTCCAATACCGGCAGTTACCGCGTGCTGGATGCGCTGGTGACGCTGGCCTTCCACTATCCACCGCGCGCGAAGTATTTTCGCGGCGAGCTGAAAACCCTGCTGGAACTGCCCGCCGACAAACTGCCGGGCCCGATCCCGGGTATCTACGGTTCCTACGCAGGCGCCGAAGGCCTCGCGCAATTCATGCCGTCCAGCATCCGCGATTACGCGGTCGATGCCGACGGCGATGGGCACATCAACCTGATGGCCTCGCTGCCGGATGCGTTCGCCAGCATCGCCAACTATTTCCGCGCGCACGGTTGGCAGCCCGGCCAGCCGGTCACGGTGCGCGCCGATCCGGGCGCCACCGCCACGCCGGCGCCGAAATACGAAAACGTGCTGCCGCAGACGCCGCTCGCGCGCTTCGCCGCCGACGGTTACACGCCGGCCACCAAAGTGGATCCGTCGTTGCCCGCGAACCTGTTGACGCTGGATGGCGCGAATGGCCCCGAGTATTGGTTGACCTTCCGCAACTTCTACGTGATCACGCGCTACAACCGCAGTCCGCTGTACGCGATGGCGGTGACCCAGCTTGCCGACGCGATCGCGCGCGGCGTTGCGCGGGCGCCCGCGACGCAATGACACGCCTGCTGCGTTGCCGCTCGCCGCTCGCGCTGCTGGCGCTGGTGGCCTTGGCGTTGATGGCCCTGGCGTTGACGGCCTGTTCGTCGAATCCCGCCCGTCGCGAATCGCGCGGCGGTGGCACGCAGGGAGCGCCGCGCGACAACATCGCGCTGTCGCAATCGGAACGCTACAGCCAGCGCAACGATTCGACCCCCGACATCGCCGGTATCGATTTCAGCAGGATCCCGGAGCCCGTGCCGACGGCCGAACCACTGTCGCGCTACGGCAACAAGTCGCCGTACACGGTGAACGGCCAGACCTGGCGCGTGCTGCCGAGCGCGGCGGGTTACGACGAGCGCGGCATCGCCTCGTACTACGGCAGCAAGTTCCACGGTTACAAGACTTCGGATTTCGAAGAGTACGACATGTACAAGTTCTCGGCGGCCAGCAAGGTGCTGCCGCTGCCGAGTTTTGCGCGCGTCACGAACCTGCAGAACGGCAAGAGCGTGATCGTGCGCGTCAACGACCGTGGCCCGTTCGTGCCCAACCGCATCATCGACCTGTCGCTGGCGGCGGCGGTGCGGATCGGCATCTGGCCCAGGGGCACCGGCCTCGTCGAGGTGCAGGGCATCGATCCCGCGCATCCCAACGCGGAACCCGCGCCGGTCACCGCGGTCACATCCCGGACCGGTTCCGCTCCGCAGCTGTATGTGCAGGTCGGCGCGTTTGCCGACACCGCCAACGCCGAACGCCTGGCGGCGCGCCTGCGCGGCCTGCGGCTGGGAGCGGTGCGGGTGGTCGCGACGAGCGTGAATGGACGCACCTTGCAACGCGTGCAGATCGGCCCGCTGCCGGACGTGGATACGGTCGACCGCACCACGGCGCGGCTGGACGCGCTGGGTTTGCCGCATGCGAGCGTCGCGGTACAGTAGGAGCTTTGCATGGCGGCGGGTTTGCCGCGATCCCAGCCATCCAGCGCAAGGACAACGTTCGGGATGACAGCAAAACGTCGCAATTTTTGGATCGGGTCGGGCATCGCAGCCGGGATCGCGATCGGCATTGGAATCGGTGTCGCCATGCACAACATCGGCGCGGGCATTGCCATTGGTATAGCGATCGGCGCCGGACTGGAAGCCTCCCGCAAGAAGGATGCGTCCGGCCGCAGCGATCGCGGCAAGAAGTCCGACCAGGCATAGGTGCGGCTGTCAGAGCCTGGCCCAACCGTATTACGAAATTTCGAGGATCAGATGAAAATCGTGCGTTCGCTGTTGCTGGTTTCCCTCGTCGCATTCACCGGCGTGCTGTTCGCGCAGGCGCTGCCGCCGAAACCGGAGGCGCCGCCCAAACCGGTGCCGACCATCCCGCAGACGCCGATCCCGCCCGCGCCGCAGCCGAATGCCGCCGCGTGGGTGCTGATGGATTACGCCAACGGGCAGATCCTCGCCGAGCACGATATGGACGCGCGCCGCGCGCCGGCCTCGCTGACCAAGATCATGACCGAGTACGTGGTCAATGCCGAGATCGCCGCCGGCAAGATCCACCTGAACGACCAGGTCCACATTTCCGAGCACGCCTGGCGCGCGGGCGGCGCCGGCACCGACGGTTCCACCAGTTTCCTGAAGCTGGATTCGGAAGTGCCGCTGAAGGACCTGCTGTACGGCATGATCATCCAGTCCGGCAACGACGCCGCGATCGCGCTGGCCGAGCACGTCGCCGGCTCCGAGCAGGCCTTCGCCGACATGATGAACGCCTACGCCCAGCGCCTGGGCATGACCAACACGCATTTCGTGAATGCCTCGGGTTACCCGGCGCCCGACCACTACAGCAGCGCGCACGATGTCGCGATCCTGTCGCGTGCGTTGATCCGGAACTTCCCCGAGCAATACAAGATCTCCGCGATCAAGTCGTTCGAGTGGAACGGCATCACCCAGCACAACCGCAACACCCTGCTGTGGACCGATCCCTCCGTGGACGGCATCAAGACCGGTTCGACCAAGGAAGCCGGCTTCTGCCTCGCGGCCTCCGCGCTGCGCAACGGCATGCGCCTGATCGCGGTGACGCTGGGCGGCCCCGACATGAACGCCGCCACCACTGGCGATGAAGCGCTGCTCAACTGGGGCTTCAATTTCTACCGCACCCACAAGCTGTACGCCGCGGGCCAGGTGCTGGCCGCGCCGCGCCTGTGGAAAGGCGAAGCCAACACCTTGGAACTCGGGGTTGCCGAAGATGCGTCGGTGACCATTCCGCGCAACCAGTACGACAAGTTGCAGGCCACGCTGGAGATTCCCGATCGCCTGATCGCGCCGTTCAAGCAGGGCCAGCAGGTCGGCACGCTGAAGATCACCTTCGACGGCAAACCGCTGGTCAGCGAACCGCTGGTGGTATTGCAGGACGCACCGCAGGGCGGCTTCTTCAAGCGCCTGTGGGACGCGATCCTGCTGTGGTTCCATCGCGGCAACGGCACCACCACCACGCCGGCGCCGACCGTGTCGGTGGGTGCGGCATCCAGCATCGCGGCGCCGCCGGCCGCATCCAAATGAACGCGTTGAATTGAACGCGTCGAATTGAGCGCGTCAAATTGAATCGGAGGACCTGACATGCGCCTCGACGACATCGAAAAAGAGGAAGGCCAGGGTTTCCAGTTTCCGGGCAGTTTCGAGATCACCGCGATGGGCGTCGCCAACGCCAACCTGCGCGAACGCGTGCAGGAAATCCTGCGCGAACTCGGCCTCACGGTGCTGGAAGCCAGCGTGCGCGAGCGCGCATCCAGCCAGGGCAACTACGTGTCGGTGAGCGTGATGTTCACCTGCCCCACGCGCGAGAAGTACGAAGCGGCGCACGCCTCGTTGCGGGCGCATCCGGACATCCGGTACACGCTGTGAGCGGACGCCCGCTGCGCGTCCGTCGCCTTGGCCGCCAGCCGTACGAGCCCGTCTGGCACGCGATGCAGGCGTTCACCGATGCGCGCGGACCGGGCACGCCGGACGAGCTGTGGCTGGTCGAGCACGACCCGGTGTTCACGCTGGGACAGGCCGGCAAACCCGAACACGTGCTGGCGCCGGGCGGCATCCCGGTGATCCACGTCGATCGCGGCGGCCAGGTCACCTACCACGGCCCCGGCCAGATCGTCGCCTACCCGCTGCTGGACCTGCGCCGCCTGAAGGTCGGGGTGCGCGAGCTGGTGCGGCGGATCGAACAGGCCAGCATCGACACCCTGGCCGCGTGGAACGTCACGGCCGTCCGCCACGAAGGCGCACCCGGCGTGTACGTGGCCGACGCCAAGATCGCGGCGCTGGGCCTGCGCGTGCGCCACGGCTGCACCTTCCACGGCCTGGCCTTCAACGTGGCGATGGACCTGGAACCCTTCCACCGCATCAACCCCTGCGGTTACGCGGGCCTGCGGGTCACGCAACTGCTAGACTTGGGCGGCCCGTCACGGCTGGCCGATGTCGAGGATGTACTGATTGTTGAGCTGGGCCGACAATTCGGATTGTCGCCGCAGGAAGCGGAATCCGTCCTGCCCCGCGCCGCCGCATGACTTGCGGCCGTATCCCGCACCGGCATTTTCCGATACCGTAGTGCCGGATTGCGCCCGGACTTGCCTCACCCGCCCGTACCCCGCACCCGAATGCGCCGGCGCAAGCCTGGCGTCTTTTTTCATTGCCACCCGCGCCCTGGCGCGCACGATCGGCAGCGACCGGATCGTCAAGGAAAATCCATGTTGCAGCGTGTCCTCGTTGTCCTGATTGCCCTCGCCGTTGCGCTCGGCGCGCGCGCGCAGAATGCCGCGCCTGCATCGACTGCTGCCTGTCCGGCCACCTCGTCCAGCGTGGCGGCCGCGCCGGTGGGCAAATGGAAAATGACGCCGGCCCCGGACCTGAAGCCGTCGGCGGCGCAGGGCCAGGCCGCGATCCTCGCGGCGCGCCTGCTGACGCGCTTCCAGTACGAAGCGCTGCCGCTCGACGACGCGATGTCGGCGAAGATCTTCGACGCCTATTTCAAGGCGCTCGATGGCAGCAAGCTGTTCTTCACCCAGCAGGACCTCAACCAGTTCGCGCCGGACCGGGACAAGCTCGACGACGCGATCTGGAATGGCGACATGTCGATTCCGTTCGCGATCTTCAACCTGTATGAAAAACGCGCCGGCGAGCGCACCGCGTATGCGCTGGAACTGCTCAAGCAGGGTTTCAACCTCGACACCAACGCCACCTACAACTTCGATCGCGAGAAGGCGACGTGGGCCGCCGACACCGCCGCGCTCAACAAGCTGTGGACCGAGCGCGTGGAAAACGACTGGATCCGCCTGAAGCTGGCCGGCAAGGACGATGCCGAAATCCGCCGGACCCTGTCGCGCCGTTATGAAACCTACCTCGATCGCGTGCACCAGCTCGACAGCGAGGACGTGTTCCAGACGTTCATGAACTCGTATGCGATGGCGATCGACCCGCACACCAATTACTTCGGGCCGCGCGCCAGCCAGAACTTCGACATCACCATGAAGCTGTCGCTGGAAGGCATCGGCGCGGTGCTGCAGGAGCACGACGAATACACCGTGATCCGCGAAGTCGTGCCCGGCGGCCCGGCCGCGAAATCCGGCAAGCTCGAAGTCGGCGACAAGATCGTCGGCGTGGGGCAGGGCGAGTGCGGCGCGATCGTGGACACGATCGGCTGGCGCATCGACGACGTGGTCGCCAAGATCCGCGGCAACTCGGGCACGGTGGTGCGCATCGAAGTGCTGCCTGCGGATGGCGGCCCGGATGCCAAGCCGATGATCGTCACGCTGGTGCGCAAGAAGGTCACCATCGCCGAACAGGCGGCCAAGAAGAAGGTCATCGACGTCAAGGAAGGTGGCCGCACCGTCAAGATCGGCGTGATCGACCTGCCGAGTTTCTACGAGGACTTCGACGCGCGCCGCCGCGGCGATCCCAACTACAAGAGCGCCTCGCGCGACGTCGCCAAGCTGCTGGTCGAACTGAAGAAGGACAAGGTCAGCGCGGTGATCGTGGACCTGCGCGACAACGGCGGCGGTTCGCTGTCGGAAGCCGTGAACCTGAGCGGCCTGTTCATCGGCAAGGGCCCGGTGGTGCAGGTGCGCGACAACCGCAGCCAGGTCGAGGAACAGGATTCCGACGAGAAGATGCTGTGGACCGGCCCGATGGCGGTGCTGGTGAACCGCGGTTCGGCTTCGGCCAGCGAAATCTTCACCGCCGCGATCCAGGATTACGGCCGCGGACTGATCATCGGCGAGCAAACCTTCGGCAAGGGCACCGTGCAGAACCTCACCAGCCTCGACCAGCTGGCGATGAACACCAAGCCGACCTTCGGCGAACTCAAGATGACCGTCGCCGAGTTCTTCCGCGTCGATGGCGATTCCACGCAGTTGCATGGCGTCACGCCCGACATCCTGTTCCCGCACTCGATCGGCTGGAAGGATTACGGCGAGTCCAGCTATCCCAACGCGCTGAAGTGGACCCACATCGCGCCCGCCGAGTACAACCCTGTCGCCGACCAGAAGCCGCTGATCGCGCCGCTGACGGCCGAACACGACACGCGCGCCAAGACCGATCCGGCGTGGAACCTGCTGCTGGACGAACTGGCCGCAGCGCGCAAACTGGCCGACCAGAAGAGCGTGTCGCTCAACTACAAGGTGCGCGACGCCGAGCGCAAACAGCAGGACGAACAGGACGCCGCGTTCAAGAAGCGCCGCGAGGCGCTGGGCGATGTGTCCGCCGTCAACCTCGAACCCGACGACGGCCTGACCCCGGGCGAACGCAATGTCAAGGCTACGGTCGCGCGCGAGAAGGCCGCCAAGCAGGCCAAGGACATCGAGCTCGACGAAGCCGCGCACATCCTGGCCGACGAAGTGGCCATGCTGGAAAAGGATCCCAAACTCGCGCACGAAGTGCTGCCGAAGCAGGCCTTCACCCGGCCGGTCAACGTGGCGGACTCGGCATCCGCACCGGCACCCACCAGCGCGGCGATTCCAGCCAGCGCCAGCAGTGCGCAGTGACGTTGGAAGGGGGAATGGGCCCGCCAGGACTCGAACCTGGAACCAAGAGATTATGAGTCTCCTGCACTAACCGATTGTGCTACAGGCCCGCAGCGATCATTTTAATTGGCGCACCAACCATCCATGGTGGGTGGCGCCGGCCGCACCTTCCATGGCGCGGCGTTCGCCGCTGCGCGGACTGCCACTGGCAGTCCGCAAGCGCAGCGTCTCACCCCACCAGGACTCGAACCTGGAACCAAGAGATTATGAGTCTCCTGCACTAACCGATTGTGCTACAGGCCCGCAGCGCCGCATTGTCGCAGGAACCGTGCGTTGCAGGCAGTCCTGGTCGCCGCCTCGTCGTGTGGAACCTTCGCGAACCGGGCCTTTCACGGTGGAGGCGCGTTGTGCTTGCGCCGTAGTACCACATGGGTGGCCTTGCCCGACGCGACGACCTGCGTGCATGCGTATCCCGATGCACGCATGTCCACGCCTTCGAAGAGCCGTTCTCCTCCGCCCAGCAGCACTGGCGCAATCGCGAGATGCAGCTCGTCGATGAGGCCCGCGCGCAGGTACTGCTGCAGGGTGCCCGGCCCGCCGCCAATACGCACATCCTTGCCGTCGGCGGCTTCACGTGCCCTGTCGAGAGCCTCGCGGATGCCACCGGTGATGAAGTGGAACGTCGTGCCGCCCTCCATTTCCAGGGGCGCACGCGCATGGTGGGTCAGGACAAAGACCGGCACGTGGTACGGCGGGTTGTTGCCCCACCAGCCCTTCCAGTCTCCGTTCGGCCACGGACCGCGGATGGGGCCGAACATGTTCCTTCCGAGAATCCACGCTCCGATATTGCGGAAACCGCGGGCAGCGAAATCGTCGTCGATCCCGGTCGTGCCGTTGTCCTTGCCGAACAGCGCCCGCTGAAACGTCCGCGTCGGGAACAACCACTGATGCAAATCCGTGCCGCCCACGCCGAGCGGATTGTCCAGGTCCTGCTTCGGACCCGCCCCGTATCCGTCGAGTGAAATGGTGAAGCCCTCAACGCGAACCCGGGTCATCGTTTGCCTCCGTGTGGACGCACAGCGCTCGGGTTGACGGCGCTAGGGCACGTACGCGATGCACTCGAGTTCCACGCGTGCGCCGAGGGCAAGGCCGTTGGCGCCAAGCGCGCTCCTGGCTGGAAGATTCCGGGGAAAGCAGCGCCGATAGATCTCGTTGAACGCCGGCCACTCCTGCATGTCTGCAAGAAACACGGTGACTTTGACGATGTGCTCGAGCGAAGAGCCATGGCGGAGCAGGATGGCCTGAACGTTCTCCAGAGTCTGCTGCGTTTCCGCCGCGATGCCTCCGGGAACGAGAGAGGTCGTACCGGGGACGTTGCCAAGCTGTCCGGAAACGAAAAGCAGATTGCCGAGCCGGACGGCTTCGGAGAATGGCAGTGACGCCAGCGCGGGATCCGCGGCCCGGAAGAAGTGTGGTCCGGGGCCGTCGTCACCAGAGATGGATTTGCGTTCCATGGAGAATGTCCTTGCCGATGCCTGACGCCTGGAATCCGCGGCACGAACCATCGGCGAGCGTCCGCTTGGGCGAACTATCAGGCATCGGTGTTGCTGGCAGGACTTGCCGGTTCGCCAGCCTCAGGCACGGAAACATCTTCGGCCGCGATGATCTGCCACTGCCCATTCCGGCACAGCCAGGTGTCGGTCCACACGAAACGTCCCTTGTCGCCACCCTTTTTCTCCCAGGCTTCGCTGCCCTGGACGACGGCCATGTCGCCGAATATGCGCACGTGTGCGTACAGGAGATGGTTGGCAACGAAGTCGCCCGGACCTTCTTCCGCCCCGCGGATGGCGGCGCGCTTGTCTACCACGTCGCCGTCGAGGACCCAGACAACGTCATCGGCAAGGATGCGCTTCACGACCGATGAGTCGTTCGTCGGCACGCTTGCGGCCCACTCGGCTTCACTGGCAGCGATGTAGCGTTCGGCTTCCTTGTGCGACTGGCAGTCGGGTGAGGCCGCGATCGCGACCGCGGGGGCGATAAAAGCGAGCACTATTGCCGCGAACATTGCGTAACGAGACGTCATCATCATTGCTCTCCGGGTTGCGTAAGGGGCCATTCCGGTGCCGCTTGAGTCCGAGTGATACGAGCTGGAGGGACCGGGTTGGGCACGGGACACTCCTGAAAGTCAGGTCAGGGTGTCCAGCTGAACCGCAGGAACCATCCCGCTTGCTTGAGCGAGAAGTCAGATCGCGCCTCAGGAATCGATGAGCGTGTTCTGCGTGACCACGATTTTCCAGGTTGAACCAGAGTGCACAAGCACGTTGGTGAGGATAGCCTTGCGACCAGGCACGGGCTCCCCTTGCATGGTTGTCTGGCCTTCGATGTGCAAGGTGGTTCTCGCCACGACAATGTCCGGACTCAGTTGCTTGAACGTCGTGTCGTCGATGGTCAGCCGGCTTTGCTTGAAGATGGTCTTGTGCACGAATGTGTGCGCGTCCACGATCGCCGCGCGTCCTCGCCAGCGCGTCCCTTCGATGTTTACGAAGTCGGCGTCGTCGGCAAACAGGCTTGCGAACAGGGCCATGTCGTGGCTGTTCCACGCGCGCTCAAAATTCGAGATGGTCTGGCGCGCCCCGGCAATCGCGTTGCTCTCCCTGGAATGACTGGTCGGCGCCAGGAGCACGCACAGGGCCGCGAAGAGCATGGATAGTCGTATCGATGATGTCCTCACACAGTCCTCCCCGACTGCCCTGAGTGTTTCAAGCAGTATGGATGGTAGCCAAAGCCCCGACGAACGGAAAGGGGTTCCGTGCGACCTGAGGCCCGAATTCAGCGGCGCACGCAGCGCGTCCGCGTGAATGAGTCGTCGGGCCGCACACGCGCCACCGCAGGGCCGGTGCACCGTTTAGTCCAGGAACTTCCAGGTATCGGCGCCATCAAGTCTCCGGATTCGAGTTGACTCGATCACGGACGGCTCGAAGTTGCGGAAGTTGACGCCCATCCGTTTGCTGGCGCGGCCGACGGGTTCCCAGTGGGTCACGCAGCCGCAGGTAGCGCATCTGCAAAGCGCAAGGCACTTGTCGCCCCAGACGTAACGATCCAGAGCGCCTTTGCGAGCAAGGCCCTGAACTTCACTTTTATCGTAGTAGCCCCAGAGCCCCG
The DNA here is from genome assembly GCA_018241365.1 of Pseudomonadota bacterium. Classification (GTDB taxonomy): domain Bacteria; phylum Pseudomonadota; class Gammaproteobacteria; order Xanthomonadales; family Rhodanobacteraceae; genus 66-474. The sequence continues at coordinate 4,700 of JAFEDX010000202.1, read as the reverse complement.
CGTGCCGACGGCAGATCGAGCAGTTGCAGCGGGTCAGGGTCCTCGGTTTGAGCGGGACCTGGATCTTCACTGCCCGCAGTGGCATGAACCTGTGAGCATGGGATTGACCTGTTTGTGGGCGTGGCCCAACGCCGGAATTTAACGGCGCGAGTCCGCATAGCGGGGTTTGCGGAGAGTGCGTGCGCAAAAGTGGGCACTGGTGATCCGGTGCATTGGATTTGGACTCCGCTGGCGAACGATACCCCATTATGGGTGCAAGCGATGGCGGTTGTAGAAATCTTGAAGCCATGCGGGGCCGAGCCCAGCGCGTGGTCGCTGCTGAAGCGTTGCCGGTGATGCATGTCCGGCTTCATCGACTTGTTCCAGGACTCCATGTGCGCGTTGTCGGTCCTGCGACGGGCCGGTTGACGCTCGAGACCAGTCCTGCCCTGGGCAGCGCCCGCTCCGCTGACGATCGCCGTCTTGTTCCGCAAGGCCATGGTGCCTGCGCGGCTTCGGATTCACCCGGGCCGAATCGCCCTCGCGACGCATTCGACCGGCGTGAATCCGCACTGCAACCGAAGAGCGAAATGACGGAATGATCGAAGGATCACGCCGCGGAAGTGATCAGCGCCCGTACCTCAAGCTGTTGATGATCGGGGCCAGTGCATCGAGTAGTGGAGCAGGAGAAACAGGGGCTCCGTCCGGGCTCCAGGAATTCTGGAACTCCGCGATTTCTGCGCCGATCACTTCACTTCTTGCCATTGCCGCACACGCGCCTTTCAGGTCATCAAGCGAGAGTCCGTCAGGGTGGACGTAGTCCGTGGGAACGATGCCGGGATTGAGTACGTCACAGTCGAGATGCATGTACACGGGCCGTCCCGCAATCGCACCCTCTAGCACGGCAGCAAGATCGGGGCCTGGTTTGATATGACGCACCTTGCCGGAATTGATCAGGTCCACTTCGAAAGGATCCAGATCGCGTTGGCCCACGAGGATCACGTTGCCAAGGTCGAGTCCGGAACCGAAGCCCGTGTTCCAGAGCCCGACAGGCCCGGACAACGCCAAGCCACCCAGGTAGCCAGTGGTTGAAGACTCTGGTGTGTTCAAGTCCGCATGCGAGTCAAACCAGACAACGCAGGCGTCTTTCCGGTGCCTTGCCACGACAGGCAATGTTGCGATGGAGACAGCACAACGACTCGTCGCCGAGAGAGGGCGCAGACCACGGGCAAAGATCTCCTCGAATCTCTCCTGCACATCACGGAGAGCCGGCATTGCGTGATCAAGTTCGATCCGCCAACCGGTGTTGAGCGACTTTTCCGGGGTTCCGATGCAAGTAGCCTCAAGTCCGAGCAGGCGAGCCAGGTGAGCGCCAATCGATTGCGCCCCCGGCATGGCGAGGTCGTTGTGATCGCCTGCGCGGCCCTGGAAGACGGTAAGCGCGATAGGCATGTTGCTGCCTCCGAACGTGGATCCGCATGGGGGCGCCGACGCCTGGATTCAGCGACGCAACCCGCGCAGCGGGGCGCGCGTCCGGTTGACCGAGATGTCAGGCCCGAGCTGCACTTCGCGACCCTGCCGAATAAGAGAAAAGTGGACGATACGCGGACCGGAAATGCCAGGCCAATGCTGCCAGGACCACCAAATTAAGCGTGCCGAACAGCCAGGCAGTGTCGAGCAGCGTGTCGGTGAAGAAGATGATGATTGCAACCGGCGCCAGGAGTACCAAGCCAAGCGGTGCAGTGCGGTGAAAACACAGCGCACAAGCCGATGCCATGTAGGTGAACGCAAGCAGGGGGAACATAAAGCCCGTTTTGCCCAAGGCACCCTGAAAAGCCGCCGACGCGGCGCTCACTTTGGGATGCGGTGGCGCGATGACGCCCGCAAGCGACAACGCGAGATAGACGCCGACGAACAGATAGTACGCGGCGTACAAATAGCGAAGGATGCGCCAAGGAATCGAATCACCCACGACCCACCTCCCTTGCCCAAAGGGCCAACGTCAGGCCTCACTGCTGCTGTCGTGCCCCGGGGGGCTGAAGCTGTTCCCACGTGTTCCACTCTTCTACGATCTTGCCGTTCTCGATGCGCGCCAGATTGATGCCGATGAGCGTAATCGGTTCTCCGGTCGCGCGTACCTTGACGTGCGCCGTCATGCGCGTGGCAACCTTCTCGCCCTCGACAAACTGGTCGTTGACCTGGAACGAGTCCTCGCCGTAGATGAAGAGGTTGTGAAAGTACAGAATGCTCTGGCGGAACCCTTCGAAATCACGGTCACCTGCAGACGCGTGACCAACATAGTCGGGGGCAATCACTTCATCCAGCGCGGAAAGGTTGCCAGTTGCATAGATGTCGACCAGCCTGCGGAACACTGCCTTCCTGGATTCGGGAGTGTCATTCGCTGCCGGAGTGCTCATGGATTGCTCCTTGGACTGTGCCTGCGTACGGCAGTCGTGGTGGCCACATCGAGGTTGCGGAACGGTACGGCGTGTTTCTGTGAGGTCTGACGCCTGAGGTAAGCGACACAAGAGCCGTGTAGCGGGATTTGCGTCCGGTTGATCGAGTTGCTACGCGGCAGACTCAAGCTGCCAACCCGGAAAGACGAGCACGGCAGGATGGCAATGCAAAGCAGTTGCCAATACCTTGGCGCGCTCAACGCCAAGATTGACCCGGCTGTTCTCGATGCTCGAAATGGTGGTTTGCGGAATGCCGCAAAGCGCCGAGAGCTGCGTTTGACTGAGCCCCTGCAGCTCGCGAATGATACGCACCGACTCGCCAGGACTGACGTCGACGCGCTTTTGGGCAGGAACGAACTTGCGCATTTCAGCGCCTCCGATAGTCATGTGGCGTGATGCGAACCACCTGAACTGTCATGACATCAGCCGCCACGGAGTAGATGACACGCCACTGCTCGTTCAGGCGAGACGACCTGAAGCCCTTTTGGTCTCCGTGCAGCGCCTCATCGTGGAAGCCCCTGATGGCGCGGAGGCCTTGCGGGCCCGAGAGCATGGCTATGTCTTTCCATTTCTCGTAACGCTTCAGGATCTCGACCGGCACACGCCCCGAAGAAAGCTCTTTGTCGGCTTGGCGGGATTCAAGAATCGCCCACATGCCACATTGTGGCTAGAACAAATATGGACTGTCAAGTGCTGGGCCGGTGGCCCTGCAGCATGACGCTCGAGTTAACCGGCGCGAGCCGCAGGCGAGCGTCGGGCTGACCGAGATGTTGGCCCACGCCTGCTTTGAGCTTGCAACCCGCAATTAGTGCATATACGATAAATACGCATGAGCCACGACCCCGCGAAACGCCGCTAGAACCTGCGCAAGCACGGCGTTGACCTGGCGGGTTGCATGGAAGCGTTTGATGGCCCGATGCTCACCCGCGAAGACGACCGGGAAGATTACGGCGAGCAACGATTGGTGAGCCTGGGCTGGGCGCATGGCCGGGTGGTTGTGCTGGTGTGGACCTGACCTGCCCCCCGCCAGCCGTACCAGCCGATAGTAGGTAAAGTCCGTTCACCCAGAGAGGACGGACATGCGCAAGAGCAGATTCACGACTGAGCAGATCATCGGATTCATCAAGCAGGTTGAGGCGGGGATGGCGGTTGCAGAGTTGAGTCGCCAGCACGGTTTCAGCCCGGCGACGTTCTATCAGTGGCGTGCGAAGTACGGCGGCATGGACGGCGCGGACGCCCAGCGCCTGAAGGCGCTGGAAGGCGAGAACGGCCGACTCAAGAAGTTGCTGGCCGAAGCGCACCTGGACATCGAGGCGCTGAAGATCGGCTTCGGGGTAAAACACTAGCCCCGCACGTACGACGCGCGGCAGCTGGGCGCATGCTGGAGCTGGTCAGCGAGCGCCGGGCCTGCCGACTTGCGGGGCTGTCACGCGATGCATTCCGTCATCCGCCGGCGGCAGCGGCGGCGACTACGGCTTTGTCTAGCCGGTTGATCGAACTGGCCCAGGCTCGGCGCAGGTTTGGTTACCGCCGCCTGCGCGATCTGCTGCGTCCGGAGTTTCCCTGTGTGAACCACAAGCGCGTCTACCGGCTGTACCGCGAAGCCAACCTCGCTGTGCGCAAGCGCCGCAAGGCCAAGTACCCGTCCGCGCTGCGCCAGCCGTTGCAGGTCGCCGAATCACCCAACGAAGTCTGGAGCATGGACTTCGTGTCCGATGCGTTGGCCAATGCTCGCCGCATCCGTTGCCTGACCGTGGCCGACGACTTTACCCACGAATGCGTCGACATCGCGGTCGACCATGGCATCAGCGGCAAGTACGTCACGCGGGTACTGGACCAGGCAGCCTGCTTCCGCGGCTATCCGCGTGCGGTGCGCACCGACAACGGCCCCGAGTTCACATCGCGGGCGTTCATCGCGTGGGCCCAACAGCATGGCATTCGGCACCTGCTGATCCAGCCCGGCAAGCCGATGCAAAACGGCTACGTCGAAAGCTTCAACGGCAAGTTCCGCGACGAGTGCCTCAACGAACACTGGTTCACCTCGTTGCCGCAGTCCCGCGACATCATCGCCAACTGGCGACGCGACTACAACGAAGTGCGGCCACACAGCAGCTGCGGCCGCATCCCACCAGCGAAGTTTGCAGCCAACCACCGACAACAACAGGAGGCGACGAACAACAGCGAAACCCAAGCACCGATGCAGTAACCTTCAACCCACGGACTTCCTGCTTATCCGTGGTACGGCAATTGGGGGCAGGTCACTTG